>CAYWGS010000048.1:5304-11062 GCA_964457525.1 uncultured Erysipelotrichaceae bacterium
CCATCAAACAATCCCGCAACGAGTGGTACACTTCCATAATTAACATAGATATAAGCAAATGCTAACACAATCAATACAGCAGGCAAAATAAAACTAACACCCGCAATAATTAAACCAATCATTCCTCCTCGATGATAACCCATCAGGATTGCCATTTCGGTTGAGTTGGGTCCAGGAATTAGACTGGTAAATCCATACATATCAATAAATCGCTCTTTACTCATCCATTTACGCTTCGTCACAATCTCATCTTCCATCATTGCGACATGCGCTGCTGGACCCCCAAAGGCAAATATACCTAACTTAGCAAATACTTTGAATATTTCTAATTTTACATTTTCCATTTATATCTCCTTTATGTTTCTCGTGTAAGTTCTTTAACATAATGTTTTAGCTCTATTAGCGTATCATCACCTAGTGGCGTTGAACGATATAGGATTCGTCTTTTACCCTCATAGACAATTTCTTCACTTATAAGTAATCCATCCTTTTCTAAACTATGAAGAAGTGGATAGAGTGTTCCATACGAAATATCATATCCATGTCTCTTTAATTCTTCCATCATCCAAGATCCATAAATTGGTTCTTCTTGTGCATGATGTAAAATATGAATACTCATGAATGCATTAAATAATTTACGTTTAAGTGGTGTATTCATAATATCGCCTTTCGTTATCGAATGTCGATATTATAAAATAAGGTAGTTTATTTTACCAATCATATGCACAAAAAAACCGCCGAAGCGGTTACTTTACATTTGACTTTAATACATCATAACCAAGCTTAGTAATAGCTTGATTGATCAAATCTACATTTACTTTAGATTCATCAAACTCTACTTTTACTTTACTTGAGTTAAATAATACACTCACACTATCCTTATTTATTCCATCTAACGATTTAACTGCACCTTCAATTTTAAGTGCACAAGATGGACAAGTAAGTGTATCAAGTTGTATAACCGCTTTTTGCATATTTTCTCCTTTATTTAAGTTTATATTTCAATAATCTCATACCATTCAATATTACAACTAAGATACTCGCTTCATGAACAAGCATGCCAATCGACATATTCATCCATTCACTAAAGAATACATTAAAGAGTAAGAATAGTACAACACCTAATGCGATCACAATATTCTGAATCATGTTAGATGTCGTGGCTTTCGTTAAACCTAAGGCATGAACCAAACGACTAAAATCAGAATTCATTAAGACGACATTCGATGTTTCAATCGCGACATCCGTTCCACTTCCCATTGCTATACCAATATGGGCTAATGCGATCGATGGACTATCATTTACACCATCTCCTACAAAGGCAACAATCTCTCCTTTATTTTTGAGTTGTTCAATGAAATGCGCTTTATCCTCTGGCAACATATTACCATGAGCTTCAGTAAGACTTAACTCATTCGCAACGAGTTCAACCGTTGTTTGATTATCTCCCGATAGTAGAATTAGATTCTTAACTCCCATTTTTTTCAAGCGATTTAAATCATTAACGACATTAGGTCGAATCTGATCTTTTATGCCAAGCATGATTTGAAGTTCATGGTTCATTGAAACAAGTACTAAAGTATTACCTTTCTTCTCAAATTCATGAATATCTTCTAACATACCAGAAGTTAAGTTCACATTTTCTTGTTTCATTAAGGATAGATTACCAATCGCTATCCAATCATTATTGACAAGTGCACGAATTCCTCCACCCTTTACAACATCTGTCTTATCAACCGGATAACTTTTGCGATGTCCAACATACGTTACAACCGCTTTCGCGAGTGGATGATCTGATTCTTTTTCGACACTGAGTATTAAACTTAGAACATGTTCCAAATCAGAGGTATATGATTTTACTTCTGATACTTCTGGATTTCCAATGGTAAGTGTCCCTGTTTTATCAAAGACAATGGTATCCACACGACTGAAATCTTGAATAACTTCACTCCCCTTAAACAATACTCCATGACTTGCGCCATTTCCTATCCCAGCCACATGTGACACTGGGACACCTATCACAAGTGCACCGGGACATCCCAATACAAGAATGGTAATTGCTAGTTCAATATTCTTTGTGATTAGCCACACAAGTATAGATAGTAACAATACAACCGGTGTGTAATATCGTGAGAATCGATCAATGAATCGTTCCGCATCCGATTTTGAATCTTGCGCTTCTTCAACTAATTCAATAATCTTACCGAATGTTGTGTCTTCACCCACTCGATCTGCTTTGATTTGTAAGGTTCCATTTTCAAGGATAGTACCTGCATAGACAAATGAGTTTAATGATTTATGCACAGGGAATGATTCCCCTGTAATACTTGCTTGGTTAATATAGCCTTCACCACTCATAACATTTCCATCAACAGGTACTTTTGATCCTGTTTTAACTAACAACACATCATCCACATCTACCTCTTCAATCCCTACTTCTTCGAATTCACCATGATCCATTAATTTTAGTGCCGTTTCTGGAGCAAGACTGATTAACTCTTTAATTGCGGATCGTGTTTTATTTAATGTCCGATGTTCGAGATATGCACCGAATAAGAATAGGAATGTAACGATTGCGGACTCTTCATATTCTTGAATAAGGAAAGCCCCAAGAACTGCAATAGTCACAAGTACATCAATACTGACTACCTTTACTTTTAAGGATTGGTACGCTTGAATCGCAATGGGCAGTACTCCAAGAATGGATGCGATGATTAGAAGTATTTCGAATATAAATTCATTCTTAAATCCAAAATGACTGATGAATCCAAATGTTATTAATAAGCCACTCAACAAGGTTATTAAGTTCTTATTTTTTAGTACTATTTTTTGCATAACTCCTCCTAATTTCTGTTGAAATTAAGCTGTATATGCATCATCTAGCTCTTTCAACATGTTATAAACTGCTTCAAACGTTTCACAAACATCGCCTGGAACTTCATAATTATTGGTTGTCTTACGTAATTGATTAAACTCAAAGTTTAAATCGGCTATTTCAGATTCCTTTACTTTCTTGGATAGTAAATTAAATAAGCGACGTACTTCATGAAATTCTGGATGATGATCTCCATGAACTCGATCAACAACTGGTACATATTGGATCAATGTTGGAAGTACTCTTTTTGCGACTTCTTTAAATTGTGTTTGATTTGACATAATTACCCTTCTTTCCATAGAAGTATCTCTTCTATACTTGTATTTTAGTCCTATAAACAATAAAAAACCTTGATGTACATCAAGATTTTATAATTATATTAACAACAAACCATCCACATCGATTATTTTAATCGATTTATTACTTAACTGTTTAATCAGTCCTGCATCTTCAAACTCAAGCAATTTACGACTAATCGTTTCAGGTGTTGTGCCTAGATAGGAAGCTAAATCCTTCTTACTCATTGGAAGTGTGATAACATCCGATTTACTATTATGATCCATCGATTCCACTAGAAACAATGCAATTCGTAGTTCAACTCTTTCAGTAGCACGAGTTGTTTGAGTTTCGGATTGAGCTAAACGATGGGATAATTCAGATAATATTTTCATTGAGATATTTGGATATTTTAATAATAAATTCTGTAAATCATTTCGTTTTATCATGCATATATCCGTATCAACTAAAGCACTCGCAAAGGCATCATGTACGGACTCATTAAATAATGCAAGTTCACCCGTAAAATCACCCGGATTCAAGATTCGAAGAATTTGTTCTTTACCTGATTCTGATATACGATAGATCTTCACTCTACCCCTTCGAACAATGTATAAAGCATCCGATGCATTTCCGGTTTGATAAATATCTTCACCCTTTTTATATGACCTAGAGTGAATTAATGCCATAACTTCATCCATCTGTTCTTCTTCTAAATGATTAAAAATAGGGACTAAAGAGATACAATAATCATCATGATCTGTACAATGATGGCAATGTGCTTGTTCTTGCATTTTGAATCCTTTCTAACTCATTCTTTCTCAATTATACCAAAGATTTAAAAAGTGTATCGTTATCCACTTTGATTAACAGATTTCCCCGCCTTCTAATTTAATATCTTCCTTCACTTCCATAATGGTTTGTATCGCAACTTCAAGTGCAGAAATTATGATTTCCAACGACATCGATGGCATATTTGACTTATTTATGACTTGTTCAGGTAAGAAAGGAATATGAATAAATCCTGTTCTCATTGAAGGATATTCGGTTTTCGCAAGATGCGCCATTCCATACGCCACATGATTACAAATGAATGTACCTGCTGTATTGGATACCGATGCTGGAATACCATGTGAGTGAAGATTAGATACAATTGCCTTGATCGGTAATGTTAATAAATAAGCATCCGGTCCATCGAATACAATCGGTTCATCAATCGGTTGATTCCCTTCATTATCTTTAATCCGACAATCATTAACATTTATCGCTACACGCTCAATGGTCATATCACTTCGACCACCAGCTTGACCAACACATAGCACAACCTCAGGTTTATGCTTATGTATCGCTTGAGTTAAAACATCAATCGATTTACCAATAACTGTTGGTATCTCTAATTTTATAATCTCAACCTCATTGATGGTATCTGGTAATCGTTTTACCGCTTCTATTGAAGGATTAATTTTTTCTCCACCAAAAGGATCGAATCCACTAATAAGAATTTTCATAGTAACCTCACATTACTATCATTATAACGATATAAAGAGCGAATAAGCGATTAATCTTCAAATTTGCGAACAAGAGATGTGAGTCGTTCAACAGTTTCAGGATCTTGATGAGAGAAGAACAAACTCTTTGCTTGATCCAGTTGAAGAATCTGATTCATTTCATCTTCATTTAACACAAAATCAAACACATCAAAGTTCTGTTTCATTCGTTCTTTATTAACGGTTTTTGGTAAAACAGATACACCTCTTTGAATTAAATAACGTAGTGTAACTTGAGCTGAAGTTTTATTGTGTTTCTTTCCTATATTTACCAATGTTTCATCGTTAAAGAGATTATTCTTACCTTCCGCAAAGGGTGCCCAAGCTTGTATTTGTACACCATACTTCTTCATAATTTCGTTAGCCTTGATTTGTTGGTTATATGGATGTGTTTCTACTTGATTAACCATTGGCACAATCTCATTGAATTTGATTAAATCAATTAAACGATCCGGATAAAAATTAGAAACACCAATCGCCTTTAGTTTACCTTCTTTATACAGTTCTTCCATTGCACGATAGGTTCCATAAACATCCCCAAAAGGTTGATGAATAAGCAATAAATCAACATAATCCATTTGTAAACGTTCAAGTGATTTTAATATTGAACCTTTTGCTTTTTCATAACCCGATTCAGAAATCCAAATTTTAGTTGTGATAAAAAATTCTTCACGAGGAATACCCGATTTTATAATCGCAGACCCTAGTCCTCTTTCATTTCCATACCCTTGTGCTGTATCGAATAAACGATAACCCACTTCAATCGCATCTAATACAATTCTTTCAGTATCTTCCTTTGGAATCTGAAATACCCCAAATCCCAATATTGGCATCTTAACTCCATTATTTAATGTTGTATATTCCATCTTGTACTCCTTTTCATTTATACTATTACTATACTAGCCTGTAGTAACTACAGGTCAAGCAAAAGGAGATTATTATGTATAACATGAAAGAAGTATGCGATAAAACAAATTTGAATTATGAAACATTAAGGTATTATTGTAACCTTGGTTTAGTCCCAAATGTTAAACGAGATAAAAACAATTATCGATTATTT
>CAYWGS010000049.1:0-11050 GCA_964457525.1 uncultured Erysipelotrichaceae bacterium
CTCTTATTCAAATAGATTGATTTCAATTGTGTATAAATAATATTAATGACAAAATTAATACCCAAGATAATAACCATTACCTTAGCCACATCAAACATATCATCCATTCTCTTCGCTAATCCATAATCCGTAATGAAACGCATTAGATAAACACTATAACCATTGATTGTTACAGAGACAATCATGACAATCGTTACTGCAAACAACCATGGAATTGAACCATATTTTACTTTTTTCATCGTTTGCCTCCTTTATCTAACGCAATAATCTTGTTAAATTTAGAAGATAAATAATCCACATGTCGATGTGTTACACAAATGATTGTTTTATCTAGATTAAATAAAGTTTCATAAATTCTTAGTGATGTTTCATCATCTAAACTTGCGGAAGGTTCATCCACAAATAAAATATCTCGATCATGATACAACTCACGAGCAATACTAATTCTCTGTCTTTGACCACCTGAAATATTTGTACCATCTTGTTCAAGAATATGGTCTTCTTTTAATTCTAATGAGTCGATCCATTCATCAATCGCAGAATCTTCACAACATTTTCTAAACTTCTCCTCATCAAAGGGCATATTTAAAATAATGTTGTTTCTGATTGAATCATTAAACATAAAATGATTTTGGCGAATATATCCTGTATGTTTTAAGAACTTATCACGATTAATCGACCTAAGTTCGTAATTATCTAATAGGATTTCACCTGAATAACTAGTTAGGTTCATGGATAAACAATCCAATAATGTCGTTTTACCCACACCAGAAGGCCCGGTAATAAGGATTTTGTCTTTTGGTTTTATAACGAATGATAATTGATTAAGAATCGTTTTTTCACTATAACTGAAAGATAAGTCTCTCACTTCAAGCTTATCACTAAAACTAAACTCGTTTATACCACTCTCAGAAACTTCTGTCTTGGTAATTCGATTGAATATATCACGCGCTGCTTTAAATCGATTTACAAAACTAAACCCATTGATCATTCCCCAAATTAGTTGCCCAATTAAGTTAAACACAATAATTAATGAAGATAAGGATAACTTATCTTGTATGAATAAATATGTCGCATAAATATATACAAGTGTTTGAAAACTATTCGCAATCCAAGCGTTAATGTTGAATTGATACTCATCAATCTTAAATGCCTTCTTCTTAATATTCTCTAATTTAGATACGATATCGTGAAATGGTTGTCTAAAATTCGATTCAACTTGATAAAGCTTTATCACTTCAAGACCATTTAATATATTCGATAATTGAATCGTATACTCACCATTTGCCTCTTGTGTTAATGCTTTGATATTACGTGTTGGTTTTTCATATACTCGAGTTACAATGAACAATAATGAACTCGCAAATAAGGTAATAAACGCCACGATTGGAGAAATAAACATTAAGATGATTATTCCAACAATAAAGGATCCAAAACTAAATACAATATTTAATATCGATAAGAAAAAGTCCTTCTCAAAAACATTTATGTCGGATACCAATAACGCCATGTAATTCTCTTTAGCTTGAGAACGATAATCTTCTATAGATAAACTCATAATCTTCTCATAAGCTAAACATCGAACTTGTACCAAAACATCACGCATAAAACCAATACGCATAAATCGAGATAACATTTGAATTGGAATAGGTCCAAATGCAAAAAGAATCATAAGTAAAATACGTGTTATGACTGTATTGATATCATCCGCTTCAATGATTGAGAATACCATCGATAAAGCAAATGTAAATGCTAAACTATTAAATATCGTTAAGAATGCGCCAAATATATACTTGAAAAATTGTTTGCGATTCTTAAGAAATAGAGAATTAATGGTCATTGTAATCCTTTCTATACGAAGTCTATAATAATTACTTTAACATTACATAGAGTTTTTGACTAATAAAAATGGTTAAGTTATCTTAATTACTTAAATCATTGAAAAATCATTCAACAAATTAGACAAAACGTAAAAAAGAGCTTAGAATTAAGCTCTCTTTAAACTATTTAAAATAGTATGGTTTAACAAATGCAGGTACACCATTCTTATAAGTAATAACTGGTTGACCTTGGATTAATGGACGCATGTAAGCAATCGCTTCATCTGTAACACCACGGTAGTTTGGTTTTGCCCACTCTATTGGGAAATTCTTAACATGATTTGCTACATTGCTTGCAGCAGTCGCAAAATACTCCACATCATAAACTTCAGAATCTTTACGCTTGATACCAACCATTTGGCCAGTAAAGCTTGGATTAGCAGAACGCATGTGAGCACTCATACCTAATTTGAAGGATTCTTCAACATCCACTAAGGATTGTTCAGTCGCATGACAACGTTGTGCAGTACTTAAATCTTGAACTTTACAACGACTTGCAGTACCTGAACTTAAAATTAAATCTTTAACTGCATTACCAGCACCACCTAATACTGCGTGACCGAAACCATCATTCTTCGCTTCACCAGCTGCTAAGTAAGTACCGTCTGCATAACGAGCACCTTCAGAAACAACAACATAACATTTATTCTTTTCATCGATGCATTTCTTAACTTCAGCTAAGAATACTTCTTTGTTAAACGGACTTTCTGGCAAGATTAATAGATCAACAACTCCACTTAAGCACGCAGAAGCAGCTAACCAACCTGCATCACGACCCATTGTTTCAAGAATAAAGACTTCTTGACGAGTATATACATTAACATCTAACCAAGTTTGAAGCGCTGTAGTCGCAATGAACTTCGCTGCACTTGCATATCCAGGACAGTGATCCGTTACCATCAAATCATTATCAACTGTTTTTGGACATCCAACAAAACGACGATTTGTAATATTGTGAGCAGCTGCATATTCACTTAATGCATACACAGTATCCATGGAGTCATTTCCACCAATGTAGAACATCGTGTCAATATCATACTTTTCTAACACAGCGAATAATTTTTCAAAATCCGCAACATTTGATCTTTTTAGTTTATAACGGCATGAGCCTAAAGCACTGGATGGAGTTTGACGAAGAATATAGTTTTCTTCTTCACTCATGTGAGTTAGGTCTACAAACTTTTCTTGTAGAATTCCTTCGATTCCGTTTAAACCACCATAAACTGTCTTATAAATTGGATTAAGTTGGTTTGCCTTAACAACACCAGCTAATGTCGCATTAATGACGGAGGTAGGTCCACCACTTTGCGCTACGATACAATTTCCCATAGTTGTTTCTCCTTTTTGAACGATACTATTATAGCGTATCCGACTCACCTTGACTACTTTTGTTTAATAGTTCATGTAAGCTTTCCCATTCCTTCATGAGACGATTAATTTCGTTATGAATCTCATCAATTGATTCATCTAAATCCTTCATATTTTGATAATCATGATAATAATGAGGATCAAATCGTTTCTCACGAGCAATTGCTAATTCTTCTTCTTTTAAAGCAATTGATTCTTCAAGCTTTTGAATTTGTTTATTTATTCGAGATGCGGATTGATTCGATTTAGAATTCGATTTTACTTCTTTCTCATTTTTCTGAACAACTTCTACTTTATCAACAATAGGATCTCCTACTTGATAGTAATCTGCTTGTCCATTTTCAATACTAAGTATCCCTTTAGCCATCTTATTAACAAAATAACGATCATGCGATACAAATAGGATGGTTCCTTCATAATCACTTAAAGATTTCTCCAATGCTTCCTTGCCTAGAATATCCAAGTGATTGGTTGGTTCATCCAGAATCAATAGATTTGATCCCTTTAACATTAACTTAGCAAGGGCCAAACGAACCTTTTCACCACCAGATAAGACATTCACTTCTTTAAATACCTCATCTGAAGTAAATAAAAATGAACCAAGTACTGTTCGAATCTCAGTTTGAGTCATATCAGGATATGCATCCCATAAATCCTCTAATATGGTTTGATTACTCTTATATTCGATTTGTTCCTGATCAAAATAACCGATATCAATTTGATGCCCAAATAAATACTCGCCACCCAATGCAGGAATCTTTCCAAGTAATGTCTTCAAGAGGGTTGATTTACCATGACCATTTGGTCCAACTACTGCACAATGATTGCCATGAATGAGTTCTAAATTAATCTTCGCAAGTCGTTCATGGTAACCGATTTCTAAGTCTTTAACGAGTAATACTTGTTTACCACCACGATTCTTCGCAAAGAAACGTGCTTTGAAATTTCGTTTATCTTCCTTTGGCGCATCAATCTTTTCAAGCTTATCTAAATACTTTATTTTAGATTGAGCGAATTTAGCCTTATTTTTCTTGTATCTAAACTTCTCGATTAACGCTTCTAATCGTTCAATATCTTTCTGTTGGCGTTTAAATGCAGATAATTGCTTTTCTTGGTTTAATGCTTTTTGCGCTTGATAAGAAGCATAGTTTCCATGATAGGTTGTGAGTTCCCCATACTCCATTTCAACAATTGTCTTTGCGACATGATCAATAAACATACGGTCATGCGATACAAATACAAGAGCTTTTTCATAATGATTTAGGTATGTTTCTAACCACTCAATCGTGCTCATATCTAAGTGATTGGTAGGTTCATCCAGTAACAAAATATCAGGTTTACTTAACAACAAGTAAACAAAGGCAAGACGAGTTTTTTGTCCACCAGAAAACTCACCTATCTTTCTTTTTAGATCCTCTTCTATAAATCCAAACTGAGTAAACATGGTCATCATTTCTTGTTTATAGATATAACCACCAAGTCTCTCATATTCTTCACTCAGTGTAGAGAAAAGTTGAAGATTCTCATCTGTACTTGTATGTTTTAATATTTCAGCCAATTCAGCAATCTTCTTTTCAAGTACAAATAATGGTTGAAACAACTTTAAAAAGTAATCTTCCACAACCATTTCTTCATTATTAAAACTCGCTTGAGCTAAATAGCCAACCGTCATATCTTTTGGTTTGAATAAATCACCTTTATCTGATTCTAACTCCTGAGCTAAAATCTTTAATAAAGTTGTTTTGCCACAACCATTCCGTCCAATAATCGCTATTTTATCGTTCGGTTTAATTTCAAAACTTAAATTTTCAAATAATACATCTGCACCAAATGACTTTGATGCACGAGATAATTGTAAGGTCATTTTATTCCATTCCTAAGTATTTTAAATACCCATTCGCTATATTGTTCACGATTGTATCAAAATCATTTTGATACACATTCACATCTAATGGATTTGATATAAAGAACAATTCCAAACTTACAGATTGTATTCCCTTTCGTTCATTACTATTAAATTCACTATTCTGCTCAATCGCTAATTCAGAAATTGTGCCAGCTGAAAGAATTCGACCACCCGCTTCACGAATGACAGGATATGAATCTAGATTGTTGGTCCGACTCGATGATAAAACACCTGCAATATTCGTACTGGTTTGTCTTCCATATGGAACTAAACCTGGTGTTGAAATATAAGATTTAAACAATGCGGTCGCAAAGCGATTGGATGAATAAGATGAGTAAATAACTCGACTACCACGTGTATCTTCATTGGTCGTAAAGTTTAGATTCAACTCAATATAGTGTTTCACTTGAGCTTTGTATGCTCTATTAAGACGTCCTTCTATTCCATATTGATTAATGACTGTATCTTCATTTTCTCTTGATAAAAGCACATGTAATCCTTTAGCTTCCAGTTTCCCTTTTACCGCAACAGCGACTTTATATAACTCATCTGCTTCTACTAGATTATTAACAGTTCTTCCTTTATCCACATAATTATAACTAATCGTATTATGAGCCGCATCAAGATAGACATCATAGATTTCTGGATTATCTTGTTCATCTGATTGAGTGCTTATGTTTAAAAAGAAGTAATTATCTTCCATTATTGGAAGTGAATCATCCTTTTCTTTTAATAGATCTTTATCCGCAACTAAATCAATCTTTTTACTTAACCCATTTCGACGAACCGTATAGAATTCATCGTATAATTCACCACTGGTAACAAGTCGTTTTTCTTTTAATGAATCGACTACAAAAATTTCATAAAATCCATCTGGTAAATTCTCTAAAGGAATTTGCTCATCAACATTCTTACCTAACATATAAACCCATTCACTGGAATCACAAATATTTCTTAGTTTGATTGTTTTCCCAATAAAATAATCCGCTTGATTGATATCATACGTCGCATTAAATATATTTAGTGTTTCACCATAGAATAAGTAATCTTTTAACTCAATCTTTTCTTCATATTGAAGTTCATTTAGTACAGATTGTGTTTTTGTATAACTATAATCACAAACAACAAAACTCGGTGTATCAATCAATAAATCTTTTGGAAAAAGTAAATTAAACAAGATATAGCCTACCAATAGTACAAGAATAAAAGACGGGATTATTACCCGCCACTTTAATCTTCTTCGACTTCTTGGGACAACTCTTGGTTGATAAACCATTTAAACCTCCTTAGTAATCTAGGTTCTTTGGTGTACGCGCAAAAGGTATAACATCACGAATATTTTGCATTCCCGTAATGTACATTAAGAAACGCTCAAATCCTAATCCAAATCCTGCATGTTGGCATCCACCAAATCTACGTAAATCAAGATACCATTTTAAGCCTTCTTCATGAATATTCATTTCTTCCATACGCGTCTTTAAGAAATCATAACGTTCTTCACGTTGTGATCCCCCTACGAGTTCACCAATGGATGGTACAAGTAGGTCACATGCCGCAACGGTTTTTTGGTCTTCATTTAAACGCATATAGAATGCTTTAATATCTTTAGGATAATCTGTTAAGAAAACTGGACCCTTAACAATTTGTTCACAAATATAACGTTCATGTTCAGATTGTAAGTCTGTTCCCCATTCTACTGGAAATTCAAATTTAACAGGTGCTTTCTTTAAATGTTCAATCGCTTCTGTATAAGGCATGCGAACAAATGGTCTTTCAAGAACTAAGTTTAGTCTTTCGAGTAACGTTGTATCAATTCTTTCATTAAAGAATTTCATCTCTTCTTCAGCGTTTTCTAGAACATATTGAATACAACTCTTGACCATATCTTCAATTAAATTCATATCATCTTCTAAATCCGCAAATGCAATTTCAGGTTCAATCATCCAGAACTCACTTGCATGTCTTGCAGTATTACTATTTTCAGCTCTGAATGTTGGGCCGAAGGTATAGACATCTCTAAATGCTAAGGCATAGGCTTCAGCTTGTAACTGTCCTGACACCGTTAAGCTTGCTTTTTTACCAAAGAAGTCCTCTTCATAATTACCATCACTACGTGTTGTAACGTTGAATACTTCTCCTGCACCTTCCGCATCATTCCCTGTAATGATTGGGGCATGCACATAAACGAATCCTTGATTTTGGAAGAACTCATGAATAGCCATACTCAATACAGATCGAACTCTGAATACCGCACTAAACGTATTCGTACGAGGACGTAAGTGTGCAATTTCTCTTAAATACTCAAAAGAGTGTTGTTTCTTCTGAAGTGGATAATCAGGCGCACATGAACCTTCTAATGTAATTGAAGTAACTTCAACTTCAAAAGGTTGTTTCATTCCTGGTGTAAGTTTAAACTTACCAACAACCGTTAATGCTGTCCCAGTAAGATAATGACTCACTTCTTCAAAATTCTCTAATTCATTTGTATAAACAAGTTGGACATTTCTAAAATAAGTTCCATCATTGAGCTCAATAAATCCAACATTTTTATTACTACGATTTGTTCTTACCCAGCCTTGAATTTGAACAATATCCATTGATTCTATTTCAATAATAGAACCTTCTTTTACAATCTCATAACATTCTCTTACTGTCATTAATGCTTCCATGTTTGCTCCTAAGAAATCGAATTCGTTTCAAATACTAATTCTTGTATCATTGATACAACATCAACAGCTTTAATATTAACCCCTTTAGGGACTTGAATATGCTCATGCGTAAAATCTACTATACCCTTGATACCAACTTCAATTAAGAGATTAACTGTCTCTTGAACATCTTTTGAAACCGTGAGGATCGCAATACGGCATCCTTCTGGAATACGCTCCTTAATCTCACTTAAAGGATAAACTGGAATCTCATACATCGCGCCAGTTTTATTTGGTTCGATATCAAACGCACATACAATCTCACCCACAACATGATTCCAACGATTATAATTCATCAAAGCACGACCTAAATTACCCGCACCTACAATGATTAATTTCTCTTCAAATTTACCACCTAAGTGACGTTCAAAAACATCAATTAGCGCTTTTACATCATAACCATATCCTTGTTTACCTAGTGAACCTAAAAATGAGAAGTCTCTACGAATTGTAGTTGGTTCAATATCGACAAACTCAGAAAGTTCACGCGACATGATTCTTTGCACACCTAAATTATCTAATTTACGTAATGCCTTTAAATATACAGGAAACCTTTGTAAGGTTGCCTTCGGTACCATTTGCTTTAAACTGTTCATTTTCTTACCACCTTACACTATTCTAACATATGTGTTTATCTTTGTGAATATTTTCATAATCTTCACGCATAATCTAATCCTGGATTTGCACTAATATCTAAATCTCCTCTAACACCATGTTTGTATGCAATATAAGCAACCGCTCCAATCATAGCCGCATTATCTGTACAACACCACATTGGTGGAATCGTAATCTTCAAATTAGGTAGATTGATTTTAAGTTCATTTACTCTATCTCTTAATCGAGAGTTTGCCGCAACACCACCAGCCAAGACAAAATGCTTAACATTATGTTGAGTTAATGCTAGTTTAGTCTTCTCCATGATTTCATTTAATGCGGCTTCTTGAAATGCATAAGCTAGATCTTCTTTAATAATTTCTTCTTTATTCTTTTGTATTAATTGCAGAACAGCTGACTTAAGTCCACTAAAACTAAAGTCGAGAGGATTCTGAGTCTTAACCTTTGGCAATTTATAATTCTTTTTGCCTAACTTAGCAAGTTGATCTATATGAGGACCACCAGGATATGGGAGTCCCATAACACGAGCTACTTTATCATACGCTTCACCAATCGCATCATCTTGTGTTGAACCAAGTATTTCAAACTTAAACTCTTCTTCTAATAATACGAGTTCTGTATGTCCACCTGAAACAACTAATGCTAAGAGTGGATATTGAAGATCATCCACAAATTGATTTGCATATATATGCCCTGTAATGTGATGAATTGGAATCAGAGGTTTATCGTAATACCAAGCGAGTGTTTTAGCCGCAATAAGTCCTACATGTAAAGAACCAATTAATCCCGGACCTTGTGTAATCGCAAATGCATCAATTTCTTCAATGGTTAAATTTGCCACTTTAATTGCTTCTTCTAAAACGATTGAAATATTTTCAATATGAATACGAGAGGCAACTTCAGGAATTACTCCACCGAAAGCTGCATGTGTATTAATTTGAGAGGATACAATATTGCTTAAAACAGTTCGACCATCTTCAATAATCGCAACAGCTGTTTCATCACAGGATGTTTCAATTGCACAAATTCTCATCTTAATCTCCTTTATAATTCTTCACCATCAAGTATGCATCTTCATGATTATCTTGATAGTAATCTTTACGTAAACCCTTTTTAATAAAACCATACTTCTCATATAGACTTATCGCAACTTCATTGCTTACCCTTACTTCTAATGTGCTTTCTTCAATTTGATTGTCTAGACATAACTTATCAAGATACGTCATCAGTATCTTAGATAAGCCTATACCTTTATAGTCTGGATGTACCGCAATCGTTGTAATTTGTGCACGTTCATAAATAAGCCATACGCCTAAATATGCTTTGATACTTTTTTCTTCTTCAAAAACAAAGTAAAGCGCGTAAGGATTTGATTGTAATTCAATTTCAAAGTCTTCTTTACTCCAAGGATGAGAAAAAGCAATATTTTCGATTTTGCAAACTTGATCTAAATCATCAAGTTTCATTGCTCTAATCATGGTTGATACGCCTCATTTTCTTTTAAATAACGCGGTACGAGTGCATGGATATTATCAACCTTCTTCCAATATCCTTCTAAGTCCATAAAGTGTTTTGTATAGTCTGGATAGTACTTATCTTTATTGACTAAATTCCCGTCACCAATAATGTTTAAGGTTGAAACATCTAGATCATCAAAATCACTTAACAAGACAATTCTTTCATTAATGAGAGGAATTCCTTCATGAAAGTGTGCATAATATGCTCTTTTTGCACGTGCATCTAATAACACATGTACATTCTTTTCTAACCCTGCAAGAACATGTAAAGATGATAAGGTATACACTTCAACATGTGCTAAAGCACCTAGAACTTTCGCAACAGTCATACCAATTCTTAAGCCAGTATAACTACCTGGTCCATCGGTAAGAACAATTCTATTGAGTTCAGTAGATTTAATTTGAGCACTTTCAAATAGTGCTTTAATTTCAACTAAAATCGATTCAGATTGTTGCTTAAAAGCTTCCTTTTGGACTGATTTTATTATCTCTCTATCTCGATATAGAACGAGTGTTAAATAATGAAATGATGTGTCAATCGCAAGTGTAATCATACTAATTCCCCTATTAAGTTCTCATATTTTTGTCCGATTGGTTTGAACACCAATTGACGTTTATTCTTACTTACTCTCTTAATTTTAATTCTTAGGTATTCCTCAGGAAATATTTCCTCTAAAAAATCAGGCCATTCAATAACAGTTACTCCATCAGAGTCGATTAGTTCTTCAAAGCCTAAATCTTGATGCAGCGATTCTAATCGATAAGCATCAATGTGATTTAGCGCTAACCTACCCATATAGTTTTTCATAATCGTAAATGTAGGACTTGATATTGTCTTCTTAATCTCAAGACCTTTTGCAAGTCCCTGAGTAAAGGTAGTTTTACCAGAACCTAAATCACCATCTAACAAAATAAGTACAGGTTGATCGATTAAAAGACCTAACTTGTAGGCGATTTCTTGTGTTTCTGCATAACTGTTTGTAGTAAATACTTTTTCCATACAATCCTCTAGGTGTCAATTATACCACAGAATAAAAGACGAAAGAAAAGCTCCCT
>CAYWGS010000050.1:0-10907 GCA_964457525.1 uncultured Erysipelotrichaceae bacterium
AGGAAGCGTCGTAATCATATGTAAAGTACTGTATTTATAACGTTGATAACGCGATTCAATAACTTGCGTTGAAACATATTGATAGATGATCGAGTAAAGCGCTTTTTCCCAGCCAAACAATAAACCAGCAATGGATAAGACAACCATATTCCCATACAGAATATAATTAAAAATTGGTTTACGATAACGATTGGAGACATATATCGCAATAAAGTCGGTTCCACCACCCGATGCATTTTGCATTAAACTTAGAACCACACTAATTCCAGAGAAAATCCCACCAAAGATGGTTATTAGAATAATGTCATAATCCAACTTCACAACCGGTAAGATTAAGGTAAATAAACTCACCAATCCATATTGTAAGATTGAGAACGTCGTAAAACGTTTACCCACATATTTATAAACTAAGATCGTTGGTAATAAATTCATCAAAACATAAAGAAGACCATATGGTATATCAATACCGGTATACTGTAAAACACTTCGATTAATCAAAACAGAAATCCCAGAGAATCCTCCAGGAAAGAATCCACCTGAATAAACAAATACATTTATCGTAATTGCACTTAAAAAGGCAGAGAAAATAATGACACAAGTTGTTTTAATATTCTTCTTAACAGTTTGATTCATAGCACCCTCAACTAATCACAACTATTATACGCTACTCGATTAAAGTTTCAAGGATAACTGATCAATTTGATACTGTTTAAGGATGTGTTGTTCCATGAGTTCACACCTTTTACATTGTTTTTTGATACTTCGTATCCCTACTTTACACAATAAAGTAAATCCATTATTAAATACAATTTCGGTATAAACATCTTTGGATTTAATCTGTTTAATCTGTTTCGAATTAATCCAAACACAATCATCGTCTTTATAGGAACAAGTTGGAAAGAAATAGATTTGTAAGAGAGGATGAACAAGTACAGGACACTTTTGATGGATGTTTAAACATTCCTTAATCGCAGTAAAACTCCCCAAACAACTTAAACCATAACGATGACATAAAGTTTCTAAGATGACAATCGGCTTCTCATTCGAAACAATCTCACTTTCAGAATATATGATCGACTTCTTTTTTTTAACATCATAATAAATCGCATTAATTTCATGGACAAGCATACTACTATATATTCTATAAAATCAAAAAAGCCTAAAAAAAAAGCGGCTATGATTAGCCGCAACATGTACCATCTGTACACTCATCATCTCCACAATCGCAACTGCCACCACAACCACAACCATCATGGTCATGATCATCACCACAGTCACAATTTCCGCCACAACTACATCCATCATGTGAATGACCTTGTTGTTGACGAACTTGTTGTTCATATAACAATGTATCGATAACGATTGCTTCAATTTCAATTAAAGCACCTTTTGGTAATGCTTTAACTTCAACTGTACTACGTGCAGGATATGGATCCGCAAAATACGTAGAGTAAATTTCATTCATTAAGCTAAAATCGCTTAAATTTGTCATAAATACAGTCGTCTTAACAATATGACGCATTTCTAAATTCATTTCAGCTAATAAAGCTTCCACATTCTTTAGAACTTGATATGTTTGTTCTTGAATTCCACCTTCTACAATTTCATTTGTTTCAGGATCAACAGGTAATTGACCAGAAACATATACAAAATCCCCTAATTTGACAGCTGGAGAATAAGGGCCAATTGCTTTAGGCGCATTATTCGATGTTATTGATTTAGTAAACATGGTTGTCCTCCTTTACCACTCTTGATAATACTCGATCTCTTCTTCAATCAATCGTTGTCTACGATGGTGTAAAAACATGCGGAAAACCATGGTAAGCGATGCACCTACTAAAATAACCAGTAATCCGGTTGAAATATAATCGCTGAAGCTTTCTAACATGAACTCACCTCGGGTTTCATTATAAACAAAGTTTATTCTTGGCGCAACGAGTACGCCCCAAGTCTTATCGCAAATACCACAAATGTCACAAAACTAATAACAAGTGTCGCAACCCCTAAGACTTGATAAACCAATGCGACTTGATTGATTAACTTTAACGCAACCAATGGATTGGTAACCGCATTAACTCGAAACATTTGTACAAGCAAGTAGAAATGCATAATCAATTGTATCAGAATAACCGTTACTGCACTTTTACTGATGTAAGGATAATTCTTATCCTTTATACTAAATAGAATAAGAATCGTAAAGAATACCACTTCATGCCAACTAATACTATAAAGAATATTCGTCAAGAGAGGAACTTTATCCAAATACTGAGCGACAAATCGAGTTACTAAGGTACTATTCTTAATCAAACTTAAATTAACAATCTGACTGGTCGAATTAATCTCAATCATATGTCTTCCTAATTGAATCTCAGGAACCGCAATGAACCAAGAGAAAATAACCCAGATGGCTAGGAAAACTAAGATACGATGCTCAGGTAAATCTAACCAACGGTTAAGCTTAATCATGTTCTAACCAATCTTCTCCCTTAATCACTTCAACACGGGACAAACCAGGATAGTCGAGTTGACGCAACACTTCATACGCCACAATCGCAACGGTATTCGATAGATTTAAACTCCGTGCATTCTCTACCATCGGTAGTCTTAAACAAGTATCTAAATGAGGTCTTAAGATATCCTTAGGAATACCTGTACTTTCACGTCCAAAGATCAAGTAAATATCATCCTTACACTCCAAGAAATTAACCTGGGATGGCGCTTTCTTACCATAGCGTGTAATGAAATAGAATGTTCCTTGATTGAGTGAACAGAAGTGTTCATAATTCTCATACACATGCGGTTCAATAATCTCACGATAATCCATGCCACTTCTACGAACACTCTTTTCATCTAAGGCAAAACCCATGGGTTTAATCAAATGGAGTTGAGCATTCGTTGCGGCACAAGTACGCATAATATTCCCTGTATTCTGAGGAATCTCAGGTTGATATAAAACGATATGAATCATAATAAACCTCTCAATATGCCCAATAAGGCTAAATGAATTGGATAATAGAAATAGAAGAAATACTTCTCAATTACATTCAATGATTTCTTCTGATATGACATAGGCTTTTCACTTCGATAGAACCACAACAAGCCTACTGCTAGAATGGATAAGGCCTGTAAGAAATAAACCCAATAATATTCTAAGAATTGTGATAATAAAGTCGGTAAACCTAGATACAAACTTAAAGAAACGAACTGAATAAAACTATAAATTAAGGTAATCGTGATATAACCACTTAACTGTTTCTTCTTATCCCCATAATACGCATAAAATAAGACTAAGATAAACAAACCATATAGACCATAATCAACCGTAAAGTATTCCGCCACAAGCGCTAATACAATAATCACCCACATCTTACCCTTATCAAACGCATAGAAGGCTAAGAAAGCTAAGGAGAATAAGAAGAAGATATTAACCAACTCACGAACCCCTGTGAAATACAGTAGAATCTGAGTCAATACAGCCGCAACCGATACTTGAATCAATAACTTCTTTTGGTTCGAAGTATAACGATACGATAAGGCAAATAAATACGCAAAGATTGGGAAAGCCAATCGACCTACAATTCTAAGTTCAATCAAATCTGGGAATAAGAAATGACCCACATGATCAATCGTCATCGTCACAAGCGCAAACCATTTCAAGAAACGATGATTATATCCTTGATTCTCTATTCCATAGACGATTGTATAAAGTAAACCTAATCCCAAGATAACACGATACAGAATTAAACTGACTAATGAGAAGAAGAATGGTAATGGAACCATCAAAATCAAATTATCCGTATTTGGATTGAGTAACCATAAATCATTACTGAAGAGTACTTTATGGAAATAAATCCAGAAAGAATCAAAGTCCAATACTGCAAATGTCACAAGAAAAGCAAACACAAACCCAAGAATCATCGATGCCTCTTTGATTCCAAGGATAAACACATCGAGTGCTTTCTTTCGATTTAACCAAAGAATTAGTGCACCCGATAGAAACAATCCAATAATGGAAATATTCCGTATATGAATTGTATTCACAAATAGTACTTGCACATCAATCATATGATCTTTCTCACGTTGATTGAAAAATTCTTGGTTAACTCCATCAAAATCCGCATAGACTTCTAGTGAGTCTGTCTTCCCAACCAAATAATCAAGTAAAACATGGGTTGATTTCATCAAATCATCATTAGAAACACCAATGTTCTCAGCCACATTTAATTCTTCATACTTACGTTCATAGAAATTTAAATCTAAAGAACTAATATGGATAACCGATAGGACTAAGGCTACCCAAAGGAATACTCCAAATAATAAACCTAATAATCTATTTCTCATAGTGCACTCTTTTCTAAGAAATCGGTTGCTTTACGCAACGCTTGACCTCTATGACTCAAATGATTCTTAACCTCTAAATCCATTTCTGCATACGATTGAGAATACCCCTTCGGTACAAATATGGGATCATAACCAAAACCATTTGAACCCTTCGCTTCATATCCAATCGTTCCTTGCATAATGCCTTCAAACGAATATACTCTTTCTTCATCCAACACAAGACAGACGACCGATACAAATCGTGCATCACGATTGTCACTATTTTGAAGTCGATCTAAGATTACTTGATTCTTAATGGTATACGAAGTATTCTCACCCAAATAACGAGCAGAATAAATACCAGGTTCATTATTTAATGCTTCAATCTCTAAACCAGAATCATCCGCAATGCATGGAATTTGAGTTAATCGATAAAAATGAAGTGCCTTTAATCGTGCATTTGCTTCAAATGTAAGACCTGTTTCTTCCACATCATCTTGAATGGAAATATCATTTAGACTAATCACCTCAAACTGAGGATAATCCTTTAAGAGTTGTTTCAACTCAACAACCTTATGTTTATTTTGTGTAGCTAATAACAGTTTCATCGATACAAGTTCCTTCTCTATTTAAGGTATACCATATTTGTTTTTGATTTTGATACAAGATTGCATATACATAATCATCCATCAAAAAGACTGCTTTATTCGCTTGTTCCGTTATCTTTAATAATGCTTTACGATAAAAATTCAAATCAAACTGTTCAATTGGATAAATCAAACTTGGTTTAACTTTTGCTTGGCGATAATATGCCTTCTCGATTAAGAACTGTGCTCTATCGGTATATTTACTTAACACAGGATAGAGTGCTTGATAAAAGTCTTTCACTTGATATGGATGATTTAACTGCGCAATCGCATAACCACATTCTGCCATCAAATCAAAGGCTACGATACTTTCATCTTGAAAGAGCGCATCCAACTCTGATTTCAATCGCTGTGAGTTATAACATTTCTCTGTCGCAAGTGCACAATATTCTACTTGTTTAATCTCTTCAAAACTCATCCATTTCGTCTTTGTAATTTGATAAGGTGCGATTAAATCTGCTTCATATCCATATACATCTTTTAATTGAAATAGACTGGTCCCATGCAGTAGTTTCAATATTCCAACCTGTATTTCAAATGGTTTTAAATAAATTAATTTTTGATATGATATTTTAAATAAATCCAAGGTTTCAAACGGTAATCCAGCAATTAAATCCGTGTGTTGATGTGCTTTCTTTTGTGCAAATCCTTCAATGACTTGACTGAGTTTGTCCAGATTACAGGTTCTTCCAACTGCCTTTAATGTTTTATCTTGGAAGGATTGTACTCCAATCTCCATTCTAAAACGCTCTAATGCATCATTCTGGAAGAAATGAATTAGATCTTCATGTAAAGTATCCCCAACCAATTCCACATGGAAATGCATCGACTCTGGCATGGATAAACATTGATAACCCAATCGTAATGCACGCTTAGGTTCTACATTAAACGTACGATCTAAGAACTTAACTTGTTTAACATCCGTTTCTTTTAACTGATCAAAGAAAGTATCCATGTACTTTTGACTAAACAAACGCACTTTACGATCAAGTGATGCCATACAATACGCACATCCATAAGGGCAACCCCTTGATGTCTCAACATACAAATAACGTTTTCCCATATCCTTTTGATCGAAATCGAGGAAATATGGACTTTGAAGTGTTTCAAGTAATCGTAAATCAGTTTTTAGATACTCTACTTTCTCATTCTTCTCTGTTTGATAACCCAAAGTTTTTTTCTTTAGTACCGCATCCCAAAAGGCAAACTCCCCTTCACCTACGATAATCCCTTCAATCGGATAATCAAACATCGGATCAGGATTAAAGCTTACTTCTGGACCTCCAAGGATAATACGACATTCAGGTAAGTATTCTTTTATCTTAAGGATAAATTGTTTGGTCGCTTCAATATTAAAAATATAACAACTCAAACCCAATACATCGGCTTGATACTCCACAATATCCTTTATACATGGATCATAACTTTCTGTAGTCGACTCAAAAACCCTCGCTTCAATCGATTCTGGCTTAGAAACCATCAACCATCGTAACGCAAGGTTCTTATGAATAAAGCTAACATTTAAACTACAGAGTGCAACTTTCATATCTCACTTATTTTAGCATATCTAACGGTCTATGCTAAAATAGAACTATGGAAAAAAATGTTCAACTTAAAATAGAAACCATCCTTAAAGAACCCATCCTTTTCATTGAGGATACGAATAAAGGATTAACCAATAAAAATTATCATGTTCAAACAGAACACTACGATGTAATCGTACGCATTCCACATCAAGATAGTTCAAACATTGTTTATCGTGATCATGAAGCACTCGCGTTAGAATGCATAAAATCAACTCAATTAGATGTGAATACAATTTACTATAATCCTGAAGATGGTATAAAGATAACTAAATATGTACCTGATTTACTAACCTTTAAGGAATATAAAGGGAAAGATAGAATACATCGTACCGCACAACTCATGAAACGTCTTCACTCCCTTAATCAATGTATCGGATATGAGTTTAACCCCATTGAACGTTACTTAAAATATCGTAAGAATGTTAAACAACCGATGATTGAAGATACGTTATCTAACTCAATCGTAGAATCCCTTAAGTCCATACAAAGAGCCCATACGCTTTGTCATAATGACTGGGTTGCGGGGAATATCTGTTTCAGTCAAACCAAAGATTACTTAATTGATTATGAGTATGCAGGTGATAATGATCCCTTCTTTGATGTTATGTCCTTTATTACTGAAAATGAACTGACGTATCAAGAAAAAGAAGAATTTATTCTTTCTTACTTTGGTCGTACACCAACTTCTGAGGAACAAGTACTCCTAAAAACCTATGAACAGTTTCATAATTTATTATGGTGCACTTGGGCTTGTATGATGTATGAATCAAGAAATGAAGATGTTTATCGAGAAATCGCATTAGATAAATACAACGCATTAAAAAAACTCTAGAATAGAGTTAATTGTTCATTCGATTCAAATTCGCCAATATACTTAAATATTTCATCCACATCAGAGAGTATCTGATGTTTTTTACACTCTTCTATGAAAATCTTCATGAGTTTATCATTATTTGGACTCACTAAACTATAATCATTCCCATAGATTCTCTGATAATCTTTCTTTAGACCTGGAAAATGTTCATCTAGTTTAGCATAGTAATATTCGCGATCCCCTTCTCTAAGAGTGAGTCCCATTCCAAAACACAATATCCCCTTTACTTTAGCTTCGATACAATAGTTTAATATCCCCCGAATATTCTCTTCTGTATCATTGATAAATGGTAATATCGGACATAACCATACAATGGTAGGTATCCCATGATCACGAAATACCTTAAGCGCTTCAAAGCGTTCAGATGTACTCGATACATTCGGCTCGATAATCTTACATAATGCTTCATCATAGGTCGTAAGTGTCATTTGAATCACAACCTTAGCTTTTTGATTAATTCGTTTTAATTGTTCTAAGTCTCGCAAGATACGTGTCGATTTTGTAAGAAGTGAAACACCAAATCCATAACGTTCAATCACATCTAAAGCAGCACGTGTATGATTAATACTTGTTTCTAGGGCGGTATAAGGATCGCTCATTGACCCTGTCACTATGACACATTTCTTCCGTTTACGCTTCAGTGCAGCCTCTAATAACTCAATTGCGTTTGATTTAACTTCGATGTCTTCAAAGTCATGGTTTATTTGATAACACGTACTTCGACTATCGCAATAAATACACCCGTGTGTACATCCACGTGTGAGATTCATACCATTCTTAGGGGACAAAATACTTTTCACTTCTTTTGTGTGCATATCAATATCATACAATAATTATTCGTTATTCGTAGGTAATATTTAGATGTATACTATGCTTAATAAGAGATATGTAATTATGTCAAAAAATCAAAATTTCCCATTTTGGAGTACATCCACCGATGAAGCACTAAACACCCTTTCATCGCGTTTGGAAGGATTGAATCAAAAAGAAGTTAAAGATCGATTAAACGAATATGGTCCTAATATATTAAAAGCGAAAAATGACTCTACCCTCATTTTATTTATCAATCAGTTTAAAAACCCCATCATGTTAATCATGATCATCGCAACAATCATCTCCATTATGACCGGCGATTGGATTGATTCCCTCATAATCTTATTGATTGTATTCGCAAGTGTCCTTTTAAGTTTCTTCCAAGAATACAGTGCTAATAATGCGGTGAATGATCTGAAATCAAAACTACAACTTAATTGCCAAGTCATTCGTGAGGCAAAAGAAAGTACTATTTCAGTAGCCGAACTTGTACCTGGGGATATTGTTAAGTTATCAGCTGGAAGCTTGATTCCTGCCGATGGACTTATCCTTGTATGTGATGATTTCTATGTTAATCAATCCGTATTGACTGGTGAAGCACTCCCTGTTGAAAAGAAGATAGGAATTCTTGATGTAAATGTGAGTATCCAAGAAAGAGTTAACACTGTTTTTACAGGCACAACGGTTTATAGTGGAAGCGCTACAATCCTCACCATAAAAACCGCTTCATCCACTGAGATTGGACAAATCGCAACTCAACTTTCTAAACAACTTCCGGAAAATGAGTTTGAACGTGGGATTAAACAGTAAGGTTACTTATTATCTCAAATCATGTTAATTCTTACATTCATCGTATTTGCGATCAATGTCCTTTTAAATAAACCTGCAATCGATTCACTCTTATTCTCCGTCGCACTTGCGGTAGGGATTACCCCTCAATTATTACCCGCCATTATAAATATCACATTATCCAGAGGGGCTAAAACAATGGCCAAAGCAGGTGTTATCGTAAGACATCTCACCTCCATCGAGAACTTTGGAAGTATGGATGTACTCTGTACCGATAAAACAGGCACAATAACTATGGGTTCTGTTCAACTGAGTCAAGTTCTCGATTCATCAGGTCAAGCATCCGATACGGTTAACTTGTATGCCTATTTAAATGCTAAACTTCAAATTGGGCTTACTAACTCAATGGATCAAGCAATAATTGATTATAAATCGTTTGAGATTAATCAATTTAATAAGATCGATGAAATTCCATATGACTTCAAACGTAAATGCTTAAGTATCATCGTAGAAAGTAATCAAGTTTGTACAATGATTACAAAAGGTGCATTTGATTCGATTATGCATAAATCTAATCATATCTTAGTGAATAATAAGATTGAAAAATTAGATTCCACATACTACGAAACATTACTCTCATACTATCAAGCATGGGGATCTCAAGGTTATCGAGTTTTAGGATTAGGAACAAAAACGGTTGAACCTAAAAAACAATACCCTTTATCGGATGAATCTGACTTAACCTTTATTGGTTTCCTCTTATTCTTTGATCCACCAAAACCGGACGCAAAAGAGACCATTGAAACACTCAATCAATTAGGTGTGCAACTTAAGATGATTACAGGTGATAATCAATATGTTGCGAAGCATACAGCACAGATGGTTGGTTTAAATATAGATAGGATCTTAACAGGACATGATTTACAGAACTTAAGCAATGAAGCACTCTATCAAGTGATTGATCAAGTCAATCTATTCTGTGAAGTCGATCCAAGTCAAAAAGAAAAGATTATTGATCTATTAAAGAAACGAAATCATGTGGTTGGATATATGGGAGATGGTATTAATGATGCCCCAGCACTCCACAATGCGGATGTCAGTATATCAGTTGATTCTGCGGTGGATGTCGCAAAAGAAGCCGCAAGCTTTGTATTAATGGACAAGAATCTATCTGTATTGAAAAATGGAATTCTCTTAGGAAGAACGACATTCGCAAATACACTCAAATACATTTACATCACCACAAGTGCTAACTTTGGCAATATGTTTAGTATGGCTGGCGCATCACTCATCATGCCTTTCTTACCTCTACTACCAAAACAAATACTCTTAATAAACTTTATTACAGACTTCCCAGCGCTGACCTTATCCAATGATTCTGTGGATGAAGATATGATTATTCAACCAAAACGTTGGGATATTCGCTGGATTAAGAACTTCATGTTTATCTTTGGGTTGATTAGTTCCTTCTTTGATTACCTAACTTTCTTTGTACTCTTAGTATTATTCAAAGTAGATCAAAGTGTATTTCAAAGTAGTTGGTTTACAATTTCTATTTTTACAGAGATTGTTGTGTTGTTAATTATGCGAACAGAAAGAGCATTCTCCAAGAGTAAACCTTCTAAAACGTTATTATATGCTTGTTTATTGGTATTCATATTTACTCTACTTATCCCTGTTTTGCCACTCCATGAATTGGTAGATATTAACCAAATTCCATTACCAATATTATCTTCATTAATTGGTATCTTAATTCTTTATATCCTCACTACAGAATTCGCAAAATCCATATTCTATAAAAAAATGAGATCCTAAGATCTCATTTTAATTATTCACCTTTTTCTAAAGCTTTTTTAGCTTTGTCAACGATGCTTGTGA
>CAYWGS010000051.1:0-10832 GCA_964457525.1 uncultured Erysipelotrichaceae bacterium
AGCGCTCCTCACTTCCAAACCCTGTTTCTCGGTGAGTGCCTATTAATAATACCAAACGAAATACCTTGTGTCAACGCTTTTTAACGTGTTTTTTCGTCTTTTTCATTTTATTTTTATGAGAGTTTCATTCTTCGATTAAAACACGTTATTTCTGTTGATTTAATGCGATGTATTGTTTCAAATACGTTTGTATAACATCCTCTTTAAATGGATATTCTGAGTTATGTACTAAATTTAGTATGCCATCTAATCCATATTCTATTACTTCCTTCAGTTCGTCTGAGTATTCCATCAACACAGAATGATCTTGATATTCATCTTCATCTAAGATAAGTTCATTCCCATCAGGGAAGACTTTCACATCAAGATCGTAATCTATGTTCTTAATCGCTTCTCCATCAAATAAACTCGGTGATGCAATATTACAATAGTAATAGATACCCGTTTTCCGAACCATCGCTATAATGTTATACCATCGATTCGTATAGAAGAAACATATTGCTGGCTCACGAGTGAACCAACGTCTTCCATCCGCTTCAACTACCCATGTTCGATTATTCGCAACAACATAATGGTCTTCGTGTACAGCCAAGACCTTGGATGTTAACCATGTGCGATGAAGTGTCCCATCATGTTTGTAACTTTGTATTGTTATGTTTTGTCCCACTTCAAGTTTCATGTTTTCTCCTTAAGTGCTTTATTATTATACCGTTTTTTGCGTCATATAAAAAGAGGTCCTCTTTTAAATTTAGCGGTCCTCTTTCTATATTATATATACACTAGCGATTTGTAATTATTTTTATTCGCTTATAAATGAGTGGTGTAAATATCAAACCAACAACCAATGTCATAAACATATAACCGAAATTATATACGAAAGATCCCCACCATGTAATTCCCCAAAAGTACACACCTGCTACTAAGTGAATAATAAATCGAATTCCATTTACAATGATAACTCCAGTCATAATTTCAAACTTATAATGGATTGTTGGAAATAACGACGCAAGTCCATAGAGCCCAAACGCAATAACATATTCAAGAATGAATCCAAATACATTCACAAAATAAAATGGGGCAAAGAATCCTTGTAAAGGGAGTGTGAGCAATGACACAACTACTCCTTTCTTCCAACCCAAATGATAACTTGCTAGTAGTAATACAATTGTACTAAATCCAATTGTCCCTCCATTTGGCATCTTAAAAATAGGTACTTGATTTGAGATGTAATCCAGCGCAATAAATAAAGCCACATATACACCGATCCATACCATATCCAAAACAACTCTTGATCTTTTCATAAAAAAACACCTCCATGAGGCGTAAGGATAGTGTAACTCCCTACGCTAGTCTTAACTAGATCAGGTGATGAGGGTCTGCATTCGCATCTCAGCCATTTGGCACCCCTGTTCACAGCTTGATTATAGCATACTTTATGATAGAATATCGTACATAGGTGACCATTATGCATGAACTAAATAAATCCGATGATTATTCATTATTATTAAAGCAAGTCGTTGCGCTTATTGATTCAGAACCTGATCGATTAGCGAATATGGCAAATATCGCTTCTTTTATCTACCATATGATCCCTGACTTAAATTGGTCAGGATTCTATTTACTTAAAGGTGAAGATCTTGTCCTAGGTCCATTTAATGGACTTCCAGCTTGTACTCGCATCCCAATGGGCAAGGGTGTTTGTGGAACATCCGCCGCATTTAAACAAGTTTTAAATGTTGAGAACGTACATAATTTTGAGGGACACATTGCTTGCGATAGTGCAAGTAACTCCGAACTGGTTGTACCAATGATTTATCAAAATAAAGTTATTGGTGTTTTGGACATTGATTCTCCTGTCTTAGATCGATTTGATATAAAACTTGAAGAATTTGCGATTCAGGTTGTTAATGAACTAATAAAAAGATGGGATTAATTAGTCCCATCTTTTTTCATGATTTAACAATAATTCTTTATAGAATAGTCCACCAGCATATCCGGTTAATTTACCATTTTTACCAATGACTCGATGACATGGTACGATTATCCCAATTGGGTTACGGTTGCATGCACCACCTACCGCTCTTAATGCCTTAGGTTGGCCAATTCTTTGTGCTATTTGTTGATAAGAACGTGTTTCCCCATAAGGAATTTCTAATAGCGCATTCCAAACTTTTAGTTGGAATTCTGTTCCCTTAAGATGTAAAGGTAAATCAAATACTTTACGTGATCCTTTTTCATATTCTGTGAGTTGTTTTTGAATGTCACTGTTCAAATCAATTGATGCATCAATATTATCTACAAAAGACATTCCAACAATACCTTGTTCATCAAAGTTTATTTCTATTGTTTGGCCAAATAATTTTGCGAACATTAGAGGTTCTCCTCAAGGTAGCGTTGTGTGCTTCGTACGGCATATTCCAAATCGAAACTTTTCACAACTGAATTACCTAATAAACTCAAACTAACTTTATTTTCAAGTTCCATATTTCGACCTACTTGATTAAAATCATTCGAATCAAAATCATGACTTAGAAATTTAACCCATTCTTCTTTAGATCCTACAACCATTCTAGATCCTTGTATGATAATTGGTCTTTTTTGACTTAGTACTTCTCCCAAATGCATTCCTGTACATGAATCGTACTCGACTCCGATGAGAAGCACTTTTGTTTTTAATTCTACCATCTTAGCGATGGGAGATCTTAGACCAAACATATCATTAAGTGGATGGCTTTGAGTAATCCATTTTGCATGTTTACCATGAGACATCATGCTTACTTGTGGGTGGTTCGAGAAGTATACTGAGGGTCTTTTTTGCAAAGCTACCGCAAGTTGTCCCATTCCATATAAGTCATCAAATTTTCCTTTAAAGCTAGGTGTATTCTCTCTAATCGTTTGATACAATGCGACATCAATGGGCGGCTTTTGAAAGTATGCTGGTTCACTATTATCACTTGAATGGGCACTCATAACAATTGTCCCTTCAAAACCAATCGTTTCAAGAATTGCATCGAGTAGTGCATTAGCACCACCTAACATAAATCCTATTGATTTCATTGAAGCATGCACTTCTAAAACATCGCCATTTTGAATGCCGATATTTCTTAATAATGTTTTTGCATCTTCAATTGTAATAACTGAAGAGACTTCTTTATTCTTCAATGACCCCATTTTCGATTAACCGAGCTTTAAACTCATCTTCAGTGTCTGTTTGTGCGAGAGAGAATTGATCTTTAATTTTGCCTTCCTCAACTACAAATAGAATAGGGAAACTGTACGGGAAAGGTTCATTTTGATTTAGATATGTTGTAACAAGTACGTCTAAATCTTCTTGTGATTCCTTATCATATTCAATGAAATAAACAGTTGTTCCTGTTTCTTTTATAACACTTTCAACGATACTTCTAAAGATTTTACATGCGGAACAATAAGAAAGCCCTAAGTAAACCACAAATGTTTCATTTGCTGCAAATTTATCTGTAATTTCTGTTGGTTTAACTTGTGTTAAGCCTTGAGTACTACAGCCACTTAGGATAAGTCCTAATATCATTGTAATAAATAATAATTTCTTCATTTTGTCTCCTATTAAGCGTTATGAGCTATACGACTCGCAGCAGCTGCCGCAAGTGCACCAACAATATCATCTAGGAATGTATGACACATTGTTTTGTGTTCGTTGAGTGTTTTAATTATGAGTGGTTTTTCTCGATCAATGTAACCAAAATTGGTCAGTGCGATAGAACCATAAAGATTGCATATCCCATAAGCTAAAACCTCATCAATTCCATATAATGATTTGTCATTTATTAGTATATCATGTAGTACCTCATCCTGTAATGAATTCGATTCGGCTAATTTATCAAGCGTTATACCTGTAATGATTGCGTGTTGAACTTCTCGTTTACGAATCACGTTTTTTATTACTTCAATTACTTCTAACTCTTCGATTTCAGGATGATGTTGCTTTTGCAAATATAATACACATTGTGCAATGTCACTTAGACTTACACCTCTTTCTTCTAATAGATTAATACATTTATCGTACATAATTAGCCCTCATTTTATGCTTAGTTTATCTATATTCTTGTGATTTTACAATTAAAAAACTTCTCTTTCTATAAAAATCTCAGATTTTATTTTCTTAAGTGTTTCAATATTAAGCGTATCCACAACCGTATCTTCTGATTGAACCGTTAAATAGGAAGCACATAATCCCCATTCACAAGCTTCAACCATTGAATATCCCTTTAAGCGATAGCTTAAGTAAACACCTAGTAACGCATCCCCAGCTCCTGTAGTATTTACTGTATTTACCGCTTGATGTCTAAGATGATATTTGTGTAATCCATCTGTAAAGTATAACCCTTTATCACCGCATGTAAGAATCGTTTCTTTTACACCTGATTGAACGAAGTAATCGAGTGCTTTATGAATATCTTCATCTGTTTTAATTTGAAATCCACAGACAAGCTCCGCTTCGATTATATTCGGTTTAAATACACTTAAATATCTTAAAATCGTCTTTGCCTTAATTGCCTTTTGACTCGAAATTGGATCCATAGCTAATTTAGCAGGAATTCTCTTACATAATGATTCTAGTACCTCTACCGATAGGTTTGTATCAATTGAACAATAATCTTCTTGAGTCATATGATCAATTCCATGATCAAAATCATGTTCTCCTATTTGACTTAATATTTCCATATCTGCTACAGCACAGTTCATTTCACCACTGTTTTGTAGTAATGCTAAATAGGTTGCGGAGCGTTGATTTTCTTTAATCTTACTAAAATTAAGATTCATCCCAAGTTGATCACAATATTGATAGCAGAGTTGACCAAAAGCATCATCACCAAATAGTGACATCAAAACAACTTCAGTATCACATCTCACCGCATTCTCCGCAATATTTCGCGCAACTCCTCCAAACGATAATTTTATCGTCCCTGGATTTGAATCATGTAGTTTCAAGGGTTTATATGGACTTCCTACAAGATCAACAGTAACTCCACCTATAGCATATAGTTTCGGCATATTTTCTCCTTAGAAAAGCGTGGATTTCTCCACGCTTATTCGTCTTCATCATCATCTAAGTTACGAGCCGCATGTGCTATAACTTTATCAGCGATTGGTTGAGGCGCTATTTCATAACGATCAAATCGTTGAGTATAAGTACCGATACCTTGAGTAAAGGATCTTAACTCTGTTGAATAACGCATTACTTCAGACATAGGGACTTCTGCGGAGACGACTTGTTCACCTTCTTCATTGAGATCCATACCTAGAATCAAACCACGACGTTTATTGAAATCACCAATAATTGTACCAGTAAATTCTTCTGGCGCAACAACATCTAGTCGAACAATTGGTTCAAGTAGTACTGGTTTCGCTTGTGGCATACCTGCTTTATAAGCAAGCTTAGCAGCCATTTTAAATGCAATTTCCTTGGAATCAACTTCATGATATTTACCATCAACTAAAGTCGCCTTAACACCAACGACACGATAGCCAGCTAATACCCCTTTGTTCATCGCTTCTCTTAAACCAGCTTCAACTGCAGGGAAGTATTGTCGAGGAACTGCTCCACCGAATACTTTTTCTTCAAACACCATATCAAGTGAATCACATGGTTCAAAGGTAATGAATACATCCCCGAATTGTCCAGCACCACCCGATTGTTTCTTATGTTTACCTTCAACAGTAACGGTAGAACGAATGGTTTCACGATATGGAATACGCGGTTCTTTTAAATCTACATCTACTTTGTATTTAGTTTTAAGTTTATTGACAACTACATCAAGGTGCTGATCACCAAGACCATAAACAACGAGTTCATTAGTCTCAGTATTTTTAACCATCTTGAAGGATGGATCTTCTTCTTCAACACGTTGTAGTGAAGTACTCATTTTATCTTCATCTAGTTTACTCTTTGGCCAAATACTCATCGCCAATAAACCTTCTGGGAATACAATTGGTTGATGTGTCACTAACTTAGCTTTTGTCGCTAATGTATCGTTGGTTTGAGTGTATTGTAATTTAACGATTGCGCCTAAATCACCTGTAAATAACTTACCAACAGCGAGTTGATGTTTACCCTTAATAACAAATACTTGACTTACTTTTTCAGCTTTATCTTTTTGAACATTATAGACTTGAGTATCACTCGTTAAAGTACCACTCATTACTTTGATAAAGGAAATCCTTCCTACAAATGGGTCAATAATTGTCTTATATACTAGCGCACTGAACGCTTCTGATTCATCTGTACGTAACGATACTATCTCACCATTCGTATCTTTTGCTTCTACAGTACCAAGTTCACCATAGGATGGGAAATATTCCCCAATTAAGTCCATAAGTCTTTCGATACCTAACATCTTAATTGCACTACCCGCATAAACAGGTCTAATTTCACCAGAACGAACACCAAGTCTTACACCTTGAATGAGTTCCGCTTCAGTGAACACTTCACCTGAGAAGAATTTTTCCATCAATTCATCACATGTCATCGCAATCGATTCACTGATTTGAGCTAAGTAATCATCTACAACCGGTTTTAACTCAGCTGGAACTTCCTTCGCATTTTCACGATCATTTAAATACCATGCTTTGTTACGTAAGATATTTACAGATCCAACGATATTCCCATTTTCTACAATTGGTATTTCAAATGGAATAATTGTTTTTCCAAATTTCTCTCTTAATTGTGTATAGACTTTATCGAAGCTTGTATTTTCTTCATCTAATTTATTAATGAAGAAGATGGTAGGAATCTTACGTTTAGACACTTGTTTAAACGCTCTTAATGTACCGGTTTGAATACCGTCTTTACCATCTACTACAATAAGCGCATTATCCGCAACGGCTAACCCAGACTCTAATTCTTGTGCATAGTCGAAGTATCCTGGAGTATCGATAAAATTAATCTTATGATCCTTCCATTCAATTGGGGCAACAGATGTAAATATGGATAATCCACGTTTTACTTCTTCAGCATCATAATCTAAAACAGACGTCCCATCGAGGGTTTTACCCATACGATCGGTTGCTTTGGTAAAGTAGAGCATCGATTCAACAATCGTCGTTTTACCGGAACCAGAGTGTCCAAGTAAACAAATATTCTTCACTTCATTCGCTGCATAATCTTTCATGACATAATTCCCCTATTTCAGTAACGGTTTAAGTTCCGTTAAACAATCAGTTCTAACATAATGAATTGCTTTATTACCTTCGGAATCAATAAGCTCTTTATTTGCACCATGATCAAGTAGGTATTGAACAAGCTCTGCATAACCACTGTAAGCAGCACGCATTAGAGCTGTGCAACCATTCTTGTCTTGTTCATTAATTTCAACGTTCTTATCGACCAATAGTTTAATAACATCGTATCTAAATGCTAAGCACGCTTCCATTAATACTGTACGACCCATTTCGTCTTTCGCGTTTACGTTTGCACCTTTTTTAAGAATTAAATCCACCACTTCATTGTGTCCTAAGAACCCAGCACGCATTAATGCTGTACGGCCCTTAATGTCTTGAACATTCACATCAGCACCAGCATCCACTAACATCTTCACGATTTCGAAATGACCTTTTTTAGCAGCACCCATAAGTGCTGTCTTACCATTGTTGTCTTTCGCATTCACATCTGCACCGTGATCAATTAGATAACGCACGATTTTTTCATGCCCACGTTTTGCGGTGCGCATTAAAGCAGTTCTTGCTTCCGCATTACGAACATTGACGTCCGCTCCTTGGTTTAGTGCTGCGACGACTTTTTGAAAGTCACCACTTGCAGCCGCTTCCCAGAATAATTGATTTGTTTGATCCATATTGGTTCCTCCTTGGTTCTTCAAACAAAGAAAATAAAAAAGATGGACACACGTGACCCATCTTAAAAATCATTCATAAAGCATTCACAGCCTAAGACATCAACCTCGGTTGTTTGATTGTCTTGAGTGACAAGAAAAACAATTTCTACCCTTGTCATTATGAACACCTCTTTCCAAACTTTATAACTCCATTGTAACCAATTTATTTTTTATTGCAAGCGTATACACTGAAAACTTTTTATTGCTTTGTTTCAGGATAAACATACTCCGCAAACTCAATATATTCTTCTGCTGTTAAGGTCTGATCTGTACTTTCATCAAACTGATGTTTACCATCTTGAAGGAATTGTTTTTTATCCAAAAGATAATAAGAATATAGAACTCTTCCATCTCGATCAGGAATTGGATCATTGAATGTCGTGTCAATAAACTTCCAGTTTAAACCATCATAAACCAGATTCCATGCATGAAACATACTGATTGAAGAAACCATTAGTGATGGAATATCTGCATCATGCGCCATTACATTAAAGGCTCTTGAGTATCCACTACATACCGCTGTATTGTAATCAAAAACTCCTACAGCTGAAAAGGAAGGATGTTTGACAGATGCATTTAAAACAATTTCTAAAACACTTGTATCATATTCTGTATTAAGAACTATTTTATCGTGTATTGACTTAATCTTCTCACGGATTCCCATATCTGTCGTGATGATAGAATCGTTCCATTCACTAGCACTATTAAAAATACGCTTATAGTCTGTATCGTTAGGCTTGATTTCCAACGAATACAATGTCATCAAGACCACATCTTTTCGCGAGTAAGGAATTTCAGTAATCACGATATTAAACGTATATGGGATAACACTCTCGATATATGAAAATGTTCGATCAATCGATATTTCGTTATCACTCACATAATAGACTTTTAGTTGATCTTCTCTTTCTTGTAGAATCGATAATAGAGCGAGTTCTTTTTCATTTTCGATTCGATAAACTTCATCTTCATCGACATAACTTGGTAATCCAGCGAGTATAAATTGTCTATTTTCACCCGATATTCCTTTTATGATGATTGATTCATCCACTTCAGGACGCGAAGAAAAAATCGAACATGCGCCTAATTGAAGAATTATTAGTAAAATAAGTATCCGTTTTGTATAGTTTATCATCATTGTGATTATACCATGTCATGCTTTTATTTTGCGGTTTCACGCGTTAAAATAGAACAAGAGGTAATTATCATGAAATTTAATGAATATGTCTATCAAAGACCCGATTATGATACGGTCAAAACAGAGTATTTAGATTTACTTGACGGATTCAAGAACTCAGTCGATGGAGCTGAACAAAGAGCTTTTTTTAAGAAGATTAATCAACTAAGACTAAAAATTGAATCGATGTCTACATTATCGAGCATTCGCCACTCAATCAATACTCAAGATCCTTTCTATGAAACAGAAAATGAATATTGGGATAATCAAGGTCCGTTGTACGCTGAATTAAATAATCAATTTTATCAAGCTGTACTTAGTTCTGAGTTCTTAGAGGATTTAAAGGATGTTTATCCGATTACATTCTTTCAATTAGCTGAGAATGCACTTAAAACATTTAAACCAGAAATCATTGAATTACTACAGGAAGAAAACAAGTTAGTTTCTGAGTACTATAAGCTCATGGCAAGTGCTCAAATTGAGTTTGATGGTGGTGTTTATACCTTAAGTCAAATGACCCCATTTACTCAAAATCCTAATCGTGATACACGTAAACGCGCTTTTGAAGCACGTACATCTTTCTTAATTCAAAACGAAGCTAATCTTGATAAGATTTATGATGATCTTGTAAAAGTAAGAACTAAGATTGCGCATGAACTCGGGTTTGAAAATTACATTCCTTTAGGCTATTTAAGAATGAATCGCCTAGATTATGATGCTAAGATGGTTGCGTTCTATCGTGAACAAGTACTTGAATATGTTGTTCCGCTTGCACAAAAACTCTATAAGAAACAAGCTTCTCGCTTAGACTTAGATAAACTTGCTTATTATGATATTAACTTTGACTTCAAGTCAGGTAATCCTACACCTAAGGCAAGTCCAGAAGAAATGGTACAAATCGCAAAAGAAATGTATCACGAACTAAGTCCTGAAACAGGCGAGTTCTTTGATTTCATGGTTGAACATGATCTTCTTGACTTAGAATCTAAGAAAGGTAAACAAGGCGGAGGATATTGTACCTATATCCCTGAGTATTCTTCTCCATTCATCTTCTCAAATTTTAATGCGACTGCAGGTGACGTTGAAGTTCTAACGCATGAAGCTGGACATGCATTCCAAGTCTATCAATCAAGATGGGTTGATGTTCCTGAATGTGCATTCCCAACTTATGAAAGTTGTGAAATACACTCAATAAGTATGGAGTATCTCACATGGCCATGGATGGATCGTTTCTTCAAAGAAGATACGGATAAATTCAAATATGCACACATGTCAGATAATGTTAAGTTCTTACCGTATGGTGTATCCGTTGACCATTTCCAACATGAAGTATACGCTAATCCAAATATGACTCCTGATGAAAGAAAAGCAATCTGGAGAAAACTTGAAAAGATGTATGTTCCACACAAAGACTATACAGAAAATGAATTCTTAGATAAGGGAACATTCTGGTATAATCAAGGTCATATTTTCTCCACACCGTTCTATTACATTGACTATACCTTAGCAGGTGTATGTGCAATGCAGTTCTGGAAACGTGCAGCTCAAAATGATCCAAATACATTTAAAGATTACTTAAAAATCTGTAATATCGGAGGTACAAAATCATTTGTTAACATCGTTAAAGATGCGAACTTAATTTCACCTTTCGAAAAGGAATGTATTCCTTCTATTATTAAAGATGTCGAAGAATTCCTATATTCAATCGACGATACTAAACTATAAGAATAATAGAGGCTGTAACGAAATAGAATAATTAATTCGTTGAAAAAACAATTAATCAT
>CAYWGS010000052.1:0-10315 GCA_964457525.1 uncultured Erysipelotrichaceae bacterium
TCTCATTTTAATTCCTCCTTGAATTTCTGCGAAGTCCTTTTCGCTCATTGAGAACGGAGCTAAGTAGCTCTCACAATATATATCGGTTCGTTTTTAAGGAACTTAAGTAAAAAGATTAAAAAACTCCCGAAGGAGTTAATCATTTTGTAATAAGCTTGAAGTACTAACGATTTCAGTGATACGAATCGCAAAGTTTTCATCAATTACGACTACATCACCTCTTGCGATGAGTTGACCATTGACTACAATATCAACAGGTGCGCCTAACTGTTTCTCAAGTTCTAGGACATATCCAGACGCAAAGCTCATGACATCTTTGATCTTACGTTTTGTTTTACCTATTTCTATTGAAACATTTAGAGGTACATTCATGATGAGATCAAGATTCTTGGATGGGTTAGAGTTTAGTTGTTCATTATCAACATTAAACTTTGGCACTCTGATCTCTTTAACTTGAATTTCTTCTGTATTTGATGAGTTTGATTCTTTGTTGGATTTCTTATTGTTCTTTAAATCATACAATGAAGTGAAGTTTGCAAAGTCAAAATAGAGTTGCATCGGTATTGTGATTTCGTTATAAACAAGATTAAAACGGATGGTAAGTACTTTCGCATCAAAAGGTGAGATACCAATATTCTTCTGATCAACAAGCGTAACTTTTGATCGATCAATTTTGATTTGCTTACCAATCGTTGTGCTTATGTTTTGACTAAAGCCTTGATAGAAGATATTGCATATTTCACTAAATGCACTTAGTCCAAACTCATCAATTTCAATAACATTCTCATCATGATTCATGAGTTGTTTGATGAGATACTTAACATCATTTGTATTAACGATCATTAAGGAGAAATCATCATTCTCGAGGTTAAATGAAGATTGTACAAGTGTTGAATCTGCATTAATTTCTAAAGCTAATTCAGCAGGATATTTACTATCAACATCAAACTGGCTACATTCGAATTGTGTTTCTAGGAGTGAGTGTATGCTTTGTATTCCTTCAAGAACTGCTTGTTTAAGTCCTTCTTGAATATTAAAGATTTTTTCTTGCTCTGAGTTCATAGACATATTAACGCTCCTTTTCAATGTGGTGTTCAATTCGAACGGCTTTATGTTGTTTGGTTTCACCCAGTTTTGCGTCAAACCATGGGGTATCATCGACTTTTAATATGACATTCGAATCATATCGTTTAGACAATGGAATAATATCGTTTACTTCGAGTTGTAAGATGTCATGAAGATCGAGTTCAATTTCATCCAAGACCACTTTAAGTTCAACATCCGCATTCTTGAGTGAGTTTAAGATTGCATTCTTTTGTATTTCTTCTTTACTTTCATCGTGGCGTTTCGTCGTACGAATGAACTTTGGTGTAAATTTCTCCATGATGGTTTCAAAAGCAAGAGACGGCAACAACACTTTGAATGAACTGTTGATTTCACCTAAGAGAACTTTAAATTCAATCACAAGTACTATATCTTCCGGCAACATCATTTGTATAACTTTTGGATTGGTCTCTAGATTCTTTAGATTTGATTCAATCTCAAGATGTTTCATCCAACTCGTTTCGATTTGGCGACTTAGTTTACCGAAGATATTTTCGAGTAAAGCGACTTCGATTTCAGTAAACTCTCGTTTTGCGTCGAATGCTTCACCGCTTCCTCCAAGTAGTTTTTCCATCAGGAAGAAGCCTAAATCTGGGTTAAACGTCATGAGCATACTTATTTCATCAATCGATTCATCCAGTGGGATAACATCGAAATTTGCACAGACCGCGAGTTCTAAAGCATCGTTAATGTATTCATAGTAACGAAGTTTCTCAATCTGAACGATTTGTACTTCACAGTACAAGCGGGTTAAGGCACTCAAATAGGATGAACAATTTCGTGCAAATGTTTCGTGTAGTTCTTCTATCGTACGATATTGTTCCTTCCCAAATTTTTTGGGGGATCTGAAATCATATTTCTTGATACTTTCTACACTATCATGATGGGTATGGTTCATGATAAACTCCTTTCTTATCGAAGATTATTAATGATTTCTTCGATTTGATCTGCTGTTTGTAAGACTCTCGAATTTAATTGAAATGCTTTTTGGCCTTCAATAAGGGCAACCATTTGAGGACCTAATTCGACATTCGATTGTTCGATACAGTATTGAATCAATAAAGTAGATTCTTCTGAAACAAGTGTTGGATTGCCTGAATTCTCGGATACAAGATAACTGGTATTGCTTGTTTTAATCAATCCTTCAGGATGATTAAATTGGAATACTGCAATCTTATCTTTTGCCGCATCGATATCCCAATTATCACCATTCTTGGTAAGTTCAATCGGTTTTTGATTACGATCCAATACATAAGAGCCATCGTTTCGTACTAAGAATGCTTTATCATTTTGGATCGAGAGATTAAATGCTCCATCACGTGTAAATTCGATTTGTCCTTTGTTTAAAACCGCAAAGAAACCATTTCCAACAATCGCAAAATCGGTTGGACTACTCGTATTAACGAAAATGCCTTGTTCGAAATTTGTTTGAATATTAGATGCTTTCACACCATGACCTTGCATGAGTTCATTGGATTTATTGTTCACATCCATTTGTGTATAAATAAGATCATCGAAATTAACGGTACTGGATTTATAACCATTGGTAGACGTATTCGCTATATTATTAGAAATCGTATTAATGTTTTGTTGGTAAGCTTGTAACGCTGTATACGCGTTGTAGAATGCGATGTTCATGATTATACCTTCCCTATCTCACTGACTGCACGTGCATTTAATCCATCAATTGTTTTAAGTGCATTCGCAACACTTTGAAAATTACGTTGTACTTCCATCAATTGTGTCATTTCTTCCGTCACATCCACATTCGAATTTTCTAACATCGATTGAATAACCCATGGATTGGTTTGAGTCATATTCCCACTGGTTTCAGTAAAGTATCCATTCTCCATCTTTACCAAATTAGAATTATCATTAGGGGTTTGAATGCTTAAACGGTCGATTACTTGACCATTTGAGTTTATGACTAAGCCTGTTTCATTGACAATGAATGAGTCATTCATTACCCGAATGTCCCCTTTCATTCCTTGCACGCGTGCTCCCTTACTGGTAACTAAATATCCTTCAGAATCAATATTAAATGACCCATCTCGTGTAAAGAAAATTGTATTGTTTTGCCGAACTGTAAAGAATCCTTCGGAGACTAAAGCGATATCTAAAGATCGATTGGTATCTTCAAGATTAGCAATATCCACTCTAAAGTTGATTTCATCAATTCCTATTAATCTTGATTCAGAGCCAATGAGAGTCTTTTGATTGTTTTGAATTCGATATTGTAAGCTTTCTTCAAAAGTAGAAAGCACTGTTTCTTCTTTCTTATAGCCATTCGTTTTAACATTTGCGATGTTATTTGAAATGGTATTCAAACGACGTTGTTGAATTAACATTGCTTGTGCAGCGGTATAGAATCCATTACTCATCTTAATTCCTCCTGTAGAATCATCTTTAACTTCTTGATCGCTTGAGCATGCATTTGACTTGCTCGAGCTTCACTCACTTCAAATATTTCGCCGATTTCTTTTAATTTACAATTCTCGTAATAATATAAACTAATGAGGATTTGTTCTTTCTCACTCAGTTTCTTAAGTGCTTCTGTGACCTGAAGAGACATTTCCTTTTTAAAGAATACTTGTTCAGGGTTTAGACTGGTTTGATCAATTAAATCTTTATCTCCATAGGTTTCACTCATCTCTTCAAAACTTAATAGTTGAGACCATGCCATTTCCTGATGATTTCGACTAATTTCACTTAAGTCTTTATTCATAAACTCCGCAAGTTCTTGATCACTGGGTTCTCGCATCAATTGATTCGCAAGTGTTTCATAAGCTTTTTGAATTTGCTTCGCTTCTTGTCGAACCCGACGAGGGATAAAACCATTTAATCCAAGTTCATCGATTAACTTAAAGCGCATCTTGGTATACGCGAAAGCTTCAAAACTCAACCCTTTGGATTCGTCGTATTGTTCGAAACAATCCAACATGCTTAGAATTCCAACTGATACGACATCATCGAATTCCATATGATTCACATATAAATTACGTGTCTGCTTGGCTACTTTTCGAATCAAAGGAAGTGATTGTTCGAGTAATTCATTTCTTAATTGAATACTCTTTGTTTTCTGATAAAGTGCTATATCTTTTTCAATCATAGGCTTATATTTGCCAATGCTTGGATCTGAACATTGGTATCAATTTCGTTGAATGATAATACGACAATATTAGGTATGAATTGATCCATAAGCTTCTTATAATACACACGTACAATAGGAGATGTTAGTACGATAGAATATGGGACTAAGTCTTTAATTCGATCAATTTCTTGAGATGTACTTTGAATGATTTGTTGGATTGAGTTTGGATCAAGTGCTAAGTAGGATCCATTATCCACCTTCTTAACACTTTCCATGATCATGTTTTCAATTCGAGCATCTAAGGTCACAACTTTAAGTTGTTTATTCTCAATGTATTTTGATGTGATACTACGTTTTAATGATTGTCTTACATATTCAGTTAATACATCTAAGTCACGAATGGATGGGGCATAATCACCTAAGGTTTCAAGAATGGTTTCTAAGTCACGAATCGAGACTTGTTCCTTCAATAAGTTACAGAGTACTTTTTGTAGGGTTTGAATCGATACGATATTCGGTATGAGTTCATTCACAAGTGGTTCATTCGTTTTCTTGAGATTATCTAGAATATGATGTAATTCTTGACGTGTTAGTAACTCATCCACATGTTTCTTAATCATTTCACTTAAATGTGTAACGATAACACTGGTTGGATCAATGAGTGTATACCCAGCTAATTCTGCTTTAATACGATTCTTCTCTTGGATCCATTTTGCACTAAGTCCAAATGCAGGTTCAATTGTATCGATCCCATCAATGGGAGTTTTAATCTCATTTGCCGCAATCGCAAGTAAGTGATCCACTAAGACATCCCCACGAGCAATTTCTTCACCTTTTAATTTAATCGAGTATTCATTGGGATTGAGTGTTGCGCTATCTTTGAGTTTGACACTTGGAATGACTAATCCCATTTCTAAGGCGTATTTCTTTCTGAACATGATGATGCGGTCAATAAATTTTCCACCACTATTCTCATCTATGAGTGGGATAAGACTGTATCCAAATTCCATTTCAATTGTTTCAACACTTAATAAGCCATAAATATTATCAATGTTGCGATAGAAACTGGTTTCTGAAGTGATTTCTTCATTCATTCCAAGATTATTATCCGTCGCAAGTTCAAGATTCGTTTCTTTCTTTTGAAGAGAATAACCTAAGCCAATAAGAATTAATCCCATCAATATAATCTGTAATTTAGGAAACCCAGGAATAAGAATGAGAGATAAAATAATTCCACCCGACATAATTAAGACTTTTGGTTGACTGGTAAACTGTTTAACGAGCTCTGTACTAATGTTCGCTTCTGATGCGCTACGCGTTACAATCATTCCAGTTGCGACTGAAATAAGTAGTGCAGGAAATTGTGAGATTAAACCATCTCCTACCGTAGCGGTAGAGTAGATGTTAATAATGTCTTGGAAACTGCCAACGTTGTTCATGAAACCCATGACAAGTCCACCGATAAGGTTAATAAATGTTACGATAATAGAGACAATCGCATCCCCCTTAACGAATTTACTTGCCCCATCCATCGCCCCAAAGAAATCAGCTTCTCTTTGAATCTTCTTACGACGTTCACGCGCTGTTTCTTCATCGATTAATCCAGAAGATAAATCCGCATCAATTGCCATTTGTTTCCCAGGCATTGCATCTAACGTAAAACGAGCACTAACTTCGGATACACGTTCACTTCCTTTGGAAATAACGATGAATTGTACAACTACGATAATTAGAAATATGACAAGTCCGACAAATGGATTCCCTCGAATAACGAAGTCACCGAATGTCTTCACTACTTCACCTGCATAACCATTCTCTAGCAGAATAAGTCGCGTAGAGGAGATGTTTAATGCTAATCGAAATAGGGTTGTAATCAATAGGATGGTCGGAAAAAGACTAAACTGTAAAGCTTCATTAATGTTCATCGACATGATGAGAATAATGAATGAAATGGATAGATTGAGAATAAACATCATATCTAATAGCCATGATGGTAAAGGAATAATAATCAGTAATACAATTAAAACGATTAATAATGAACTAAAACTCTTAAGTAAACTTTTCATATTACTGTTTTCCTTTCTTAAGTTGGTAAACAAACGCTAGAACTTCCGCAACAGCCTGATAATACTTCTCTGGAATTTCTTGATTAATCTCAACCGCTTCATACAAACCACGTGCTAATGCTTTATTTTCAATGCTTGGGATATCATGTTTCTTTGCGACTTCAAGGATTTTGAATGCGATATTATCCATACCCTTGGCAAGGATAATTGGAGCTCTCTGTTTGCCCATTTCATATTGAACTGCAATGGCATAATGAGTCGGATTTCGAATAATGACATCTGCTTTAGGAACATTCTGCATCATTCGTCTCTGTGACATCATGCGTTGACGTTCCTTAATCTTCCCTTTAATCTGAGGATCCCCTTCCATCTGCTTATACTCTTCTTTAATATCTTGTTTACTCATACGAATATTCTTTTCGTATTCATACCATTGATAAGCATAATCGGCTAAGGCTAGAAAAACGAAGAATAGTCCAACACTACTTACAATCGACATGATTAGAGAACCTAAGAAAGTGAGTGCTTGCATAAATTCCATATCGAATAAACCAATTAATTGATTCATTTTAGGTTCAATTGTTGTATAGACAATCATGGTTAGAACCACAATCTTTATTAGCGATTTGATGAGTTCAAAGATGGATCTAAGACTAAATAACTTCTGGAAGCCTTTAATGATATTGATACGTTCAAACTTAAACTTGATTTGAGAGAATGTGAAGATAAATCGAGTTTGTGCACCAACCATAATGATATTCGATGCCATCGATACGAATAGAATAGGCAGAGTGATAATCATAAAGATGATTGTGACTTGAATAAACATGATTTGAACTGTTTCAAACTGTAATGTTCTTAATCCTACAATTTGATCAAAACTGATATTCATTAACTGCTTTAAATTACTAAGAATACTCGGAAAGTAGAATTTCAACGCATAGAACGTACTGAGCAACACGACAACTGATATGGCGTCTTTACTCTGAAATACATTTCCCTTTTTTCGCTCATCACTCCGCCGTTTGGGGGTGGCTTTTTCACTCTTTTCTGATGCCAAACCAATCACCCCTCTCTAACTTAAATTCATTAAGACCATTTGCATATTTTGAATCATTTCACCTAAACTTTGATCTAACACATGACTGATGGGTTGGATCAAAATAAGTAGAAGAACAATTCCAAGTAATACTTTTAATTGAATATTGATAACAAATACATGGATTTGTGGGATTAATTTCATAAGAATCCCCATTGCGATTTCTAAGGTAAACGCTGCCACTATCATCGGTAAGGCTAACTTAATCACAAGCATAAAGACCGTTATAAACAAATCGAGTAAATATGGGATTAACTTCGTAAGGCTAAACCATGCATCAAGTCTTAGATAGGTGAATGAGTGACTCATGATTTCGATCATCATTAGATGTGAATTACTCATAAAGAATAAGACAATCAATAAGAGTTGAAATAAGTTACCGATAATCGAAACTTGAACATAGGTTTGTGGATCAAAGACTTTTGCCATTGATAAACCAAACTGATAATCAAGTAAATCTCCCACAAATAACAACATATATACATACAACTGAACCACATATCCTAAGATATAACCCAATAAGACTTCCTTGAAGATGAGTAAAATAAAGGTTAAATCATCGATTTGGTTTAATCCACTTCCATCCACCGTTGGTGCAATCAATAAGCTTAACCAAACGACAAATGCAATCTTAGCGGTTTGTGGAATATTCTTTCTAGAAAAGATTGGGTTAAACATAATGCATGCGATTAATCGAACAAAAACGAGTAAATACACCTCTAAACCATCAAAACGAATCGACATACTATAATCCTGCAATCGTCGTAAACAGTGATTCCATAAATTCAATCATCATGCGCATCATCCAAGAACCTGATAACAAAAGAATTGCGGCAATGACGATGAGTTTTGGGACGAAGGTTAGAGTTTGTTCATGAATTTGAGTTGCGGCTTGAAAGATTGCAACAATCAATCCAATCACTACACTTGCGAGTAGAATTGGACCAGCAATCTTTACGATTAACCATAATCCATCCGAAAATACTTTTAGAATTTCACCTTGACTCATACTAATGGAACCCCTGAACAAGAGAACTCATCAAGAGCCCCCATCCATCTGCTAAGATGAATATCATAATCTTGAAAGGTAATGAAATCATTCCCGGCGGTAACATAACCATCCCCATCGACATTAAGGTTGATGCGACAATCAAATCGATGGCTAGGAATGGAATATAAAGTAAGAAACCAATCAAGAAAGCTCGTTTTAATTCACTGGTCACAAATGCTGGAACAATAACAGTTAAATCAAGGTTCATCATTTGTTCATTTACTGGTTGTGCTTCATCAATCACAATATCTTGATTTGAAATGGATAGAAATAACTCTAAGCTCTCATTATCAACTTGCTTTAACATGAATTCTTTGATTGGAACCTCAGCACGCTCGAGTGCGACTTCTTGAGTTATGGCTTGTTCCTTATAGGGGATGTAGGCATTCTCATTAATGTCGCTGAGTACTGGTCCCATTATGAATAACGTTAGAAACAAACTTAATCCAATCAGAATCTGATTGGGAGGGGATTGTTGTAAACCTAGGGCATTACGTAAGAATGAGAATACGATGATGATTCGTGTAAAACTCGTCATCATTAGAATGAGTGAAGGAATAATGGATAAGAACAAGAGTAAGAAAACAACATCCAATGAATCCAAAGAAGCTGAACCTGTATTATCAAAATCTAAACTAATTGTGGTAGAAGCAGAAACCTGAATCATACTTATTCCAATACCAATCATTACAAGTAGGAGGATTAACCATGTTTTATGTTTAATTTTCATGTTTATCTCCTTTACGTATAAACTGTTGGATGAGCTGTTCAAATTGGTTTGGATTCTTATCCAATGTTACTTTCTCTACATAATCACATTCCCCTAAGTTTTCTACTCCATTGGAATGGCTGATTAAGATAAAATACTTTGACTGAATGCGTACAATCATGATGCGTTTATCTCGTTCTAACATCATGGATTCCATGACTTGCATCGAATCGGTCTGATTAAAACGTTTCATTGATGTCGCATAAAATTTCGTAGTGAAATACGCTAAACCACAAATAAGGATTAGCGCAATGAAAGAAATGAGTGTTTCTATCATAGGATCACTTCATGAAATCGACATTACTGTCAATCTTTGTCATCACTACACCGAAATTACCATTTACTTCCACAACTTCACCTTGAGCAATCACATGATTATTCACGATGACTTTTACAGATGAGTCAACTGTCTGTTCAAGTTCAAGCAAAGTACCTTGGGTAAATTCCATAATTTCTTTAACCTTCTTCTGTAAATGACCTAACTCAACACTAACCATCACAGGAACATCCATCATGACATCTAAGTTTTTTGATTTAGGATCATGATAACGTTGGAGATAGGAATCTAAATTGGAAGGATGAATGAGTAAACTAAAGTAAGATGGAACTTGATTAAGTCGATAATTAAATCGAATCTCAAGTTTTTCTTCCATCAAGAAACTTTCTTTAAGTTCTTGATAGGGTTTGAAATGATACTTAGGTCTCATTCTTAGATTGGAAACCAAGTCATTTAAACTCGAGTTCGCAATCGAATAATCAAATTCATCCCATTCTAGTTTCTTACTTTCATAGACAAATTTTGTGACGAAATCCTGACTCATATATAAGAAAACAGGATGATTATAATCAAGATGAGCTATGGCAAAATAGAAATTCTCATCATACACTTGATCATTTGTACTACAAAGTTCTACATTTTCAATAAGAAAGTCATATCGTTTCTTATCGTGTATTACTTCTTGAATACGTTTTATCCAGTATTGCAAAGTCTGTGTCTTTGCAATACTGAGTGTTACTAAATTTTTTACATTGTTTCTAATTTCCATAGCCCGATCCTTTTATTCATTAAACTGTTTATAAATACTTACATCAAATTCTCCACTTAACATTTGGTAAATTTCAGAGTTCTCTGAGT
>CAYWGS010000053.1:0-10237 GCA_964457525.1 uncultured Erysipelotrichaceae bacterium
TGCATCAACGGATGATTGTGATTTAAGAGAAATAATTTGAATTAATAAGCCAACAGTAATCGAAATAAGGGGGATAAATATAACAAAAGGTAATCCAAACTGTGTAATGATGATAGCGGCAAGGCTTGTACCAAGTGCTGAGGATAGTTGAATACTTGAATCGGTTAAACTAACAATGAAGTTCGCATCATGACTGGTTTCTTGAATCATACCTAAGTTCATTTGTAGACCGGTTAACCAAGCACTCATGACCCATAGAATAGTAAGAATAATATTTAATATGAGAATGGATCGAGTTACTAACATGAACACTAAGAATAGTAATTGAAGAAGTGCCCCATAGAGGATGGATTTTTGATAACCAAAATGATCTGAGAAGAAACCACCAATCGCATTACCTGTAAACGCTGCGATGCCAACTCCTATTAACAAGATACTCATAAAGGATTCGACGGATGGGTAAAGTTCAATGATATATGGGGTGATATAGGTATATAAAGCAGAGTATCCAATAAACATACTGAGTGTAAATAGTAGGATAAAGTGTACTTTAGGATTCTTTAGATGAACTAACTCATGCTTAATATGAGAACTCTCTGATCTTTTCTTAGAAATAGGAAGATTAAATTGGAAGTAAAGGATAACACTTAGAATAAGAATATTAAGAATCCAGAAAATACTACGCCAATCAAGAACTGTATATAGAACACGCGTAAGTGGAATACCAATTACTAGCGCTAAAGCATTACCGGTTAATAGAAATGCAAGGGATCTTCCTTGTTTACCACTTTCTGACATGGATATAACCGTTGACATCGCCAATACACCATAACTATTAGCCACTACACCCATGAGAGTTCTAAAGACGAGAAGTATTGCGAAGTTAGGGGCATAGATGAGTCCAATTGTACTGATAAAAGTTAAGGATAGAAGGGTGATGATTAAGTGTTTACGATTCGCATTAAAGAATACAATTAATACAATGGGAACACCGATGGCAGCCCCAAGTGCATACGCAGAGTTTAGAAGTCCTGTTAAAGCGACACTTACATTTAAATCAATCGCAACTTTATCCAATATCCCATTGAATAGAGATGCGGTCATTGTACTCACAAAGTTCATAAGAGTAAAAACATATAGCGTTAATTTATTTTTCATTTGATACCTCGTTGATATTCTAATCTCTGGAGTTGACTCCATGTCAAGAAATTACTTACAAATAAAAGGGCAGTGCCCTTTAGTTGATTTCATTCGATATCTGTATAACAATCTTTCCTTTCGCATGACCTTTAGAAAATTCTGTTAAGGCTTCAGCGGATTTATGGAAAGGATAGACTTTCTCGATAATTGGTTTTATGTCTTTCTTAGATACAAGTTCTAGGATCTCTTTTAAGTTATTCATATTGGTTTTAGATGCGAGTAGTTTATACTTTTTATTACCCAGGGAATAAATAGGAAACATTAACATATTTATAACTAACTGTTTAATCGATCCACCAATCATCACAAGAATACCATTCTCTTTAAGATGCTTGTTATAGAAGGAATGGGAGTAAGTTCCATTAACCGATAGAATACGATCATAACGAAGTTTTAATTGGTTGATATCATCGCGTTTATAGTTAATCACCACATCAGCACCTAAATCACGTGCTTGTTCGACATTGTTTGTACTAACGATCGCTGTCACATGTGTTTTATAATACTTAGCTAATTGAATGAGGAAAGTCCCAACTCCACCACTTGCGCCAAGAATGAGTAGTTTCTCATCTTCTTTGATCGGTCTTATTAATCGCAAGGCATCGAGTGCAGTTGTGGACGCAACAGGACAAGCGGACGCATCTAATAGAGATACGTTAAGCGGTACTTGAATGCACAAAGATTCATCCACTGCGATATATTCCACAAGTCCTCCAAATCCAACATCAGAAGTATCACATACAATACGATCTCCAACATGAAGTGTTTTAACATCAGTTCCGAATTCTTCCACAATACCTGCAATCGCATTGCCTAGAATACCAGATTTAGGGACAGAGTTGATTTGGATTAATCGATAGTCACCTGCGTTGAGTGAAGTACTCACAACTCGAATTAATACTTGATTAGGTTTATAGTCTGGTTTAATTATTTCTTTGATTTCAAACTTCTTCTTTTGATAGATCAGTGCTTTCATATTAATCCTCTATTACTTCGTAACTAAAAACTTTTGTGATGGGACAGTTAAACGCATCCGCAATTCGAAACGCAAGTTCGAGGGTTGGTGCATATTTACCTGCTTCAATGGCCATAATGGTTTGTCGAGATACCCCAGCTTTTTCCGCAAGCTCTTGTTGGGTCATCTCATTCTCAAAGAAGCGTAGGGTTCGAACTTGGTTGTTTACCTTAATTTTCTTAGCCATTACGTACTCCTTTTAGATTGAGATAGATGTTTGTGATACCTTCTGTAATTCCGCCCAATAATGAGGCTATAAATATAATATTGAGTGTTAGTACAATAGAATTACCTAAGGCAAGATAGATAAGCCCTGTCACAAATCCAATCCCTGTGAGGGAGTAGCCAACTTGTATGGATTTAAGATCAATGAGTTTCGTCATTTCATCTTCGACCATTTCGACATTAAGGGACTTCTCAATCGACTTACTGTCTTTGTTTCTTTCTTTGATTGCGATGGATACTGAGAGGAAGATATGGAAGGCTATGTGTAAAATAATCATCACCACAACACCGATTCCAATATACACTAACATGACAGTTGCCCAATATTTTGGTTCTGTTTGAACCCCAATTTGTGGTAGTATTTGTGTGGTATATGAGAGGAATATTATTAGGCTAGTGATTAAACTTATGAGTGTTTTCTTAACCTGATATGGCATAATTCTGCTCCTTTTTGTTAAAATGACTATTAATCTATACACAATGTATAATAAACTTAACATAGTGTCAAGTTATCTGTTTATAAATTAGTGTATTTTATCTCTTTTTGTCCTACTTAAATAAGCTGAAAACCATCTGAAAGCCCTTATAATTAACTGTTTTTAATGTGAAAAATAGGTGAAATTTGCCAAGAATAATATTGTTATGCTAAAATCACCAAGTCATCAGATAAAGGAGACAAACGATTGATTAAAACAAAGAAAGTATGGTTTGCTGGGATAATCTTGTTTCTTGCGGCCTGTACACAAACAACGGAAAGCACACATATTGTTTTGCAAAGAGCTGATGAGAACACAATCTTAAGTGCTGCCATTGTTTCACCTTTTACGTTTGAAGAGAGCGTTGAGACGACTTATGATAAGACAACCATTAAAACGGTCCTTAATCCAATGGATAACACAAGAACGGGTTATTCTTGGCTCATATCAAAAGTGAGTGAGGGTAGCGTAGGCTATACTGAAACTCGATATCGTTCAACTTATGATAGTGAGGGGAATCTACTATCAAAAGAATATATTCCGGATTCAGAAGTTTATTATGATGGTAAGCCAACGATTTACCAATATGGTGCAAAAGTTGAAAAAGGTGCTTACTTCAATGCACGTTCAATTACGAAGTATGGTTATGATTGTACTGGATGTTATATTGGTTTAGATGGAGCAGCAGGAACGTCTGCTGGGATTCGTCTAAATGGAACAAGCATTCGTCAATCCAATGGTACTTGGTTGGATGGCATTACCTATGATGGTTATTATGTTGTGGCGGCTGATAAAGCATTCCCAAATTGTACTATTTTAGAAATTTCAAATCATACCTTTAGTGGAATGGGATTATCCCCAGATGTTCCATTCAAGGCTTTAGTTGTGGATCGTGGAAGCGCGATTACGACAAACAAACTTGATCTATTTGTTGGTAGCGAAAAGAATATCAATGTGGTGACAAATAAGCGTACTGCAAATAGTAAGGTTACAGTGGTTGGGTTCCTTAAGTGGACAAAGAATGGATTAGGCGAACGTATTTGTAAATAAGTCATTTATAAAATGACGTGATGCGTTGATTTAAATCAACGCGTTTTTTATGCCCGAGAAGTCCCGAGATAACTTGAAGATGACCTAAATATGACTCAAGACCAAGCTAGATATATAATTGAAAAATGGCTGGATAAAGGGAAGATTGTTAGAATTGGTGGAAGTTCTAAGACAAAATATACACGAAATACAAAGATTTAAATTGAACATATAAGATTATTAGGGAATATTTATGGACAGTGATTTGATTTCACTTGAAAGTTTCAATATATTAAGTTTGTACCAAGCAGTGGGGGAAGTTGTTTGGATCTAAACTTAAAGATTATCTTTAAGGAGAAGGCTAAGGAAACTTAGTCTTTTATTATGTTTTATAGAGTTAAACTATAATAAGAATCAAAAAAATCACTGCTTATTATAGTTTAGAAGCATAAAGTATAATAACACGTCATAAATAGGCATATTTTGACTTGAATGATATAATAACAACGATGAAAATAAAAGAAACGATTGTGGTAGAGGGCTATCACGATAAACAAGCATTACTAAAGGTTATAGAGGCAAATATCCTCGTTACACAAGGTTCCTATTTAAGTGAGAAAACACTTAAAGTGATTGAAGAAGCACATAAAGAATCGGGTGTGATTGTGTTTACGGATCCAGATACACCAGGGAAAAAGATTCGTCAACGTATTCAAGACAGAATACCCGATGTTAAGCATGCGCATTTGATGCAGAAGGATGCGAGAGATAAGCGTAAAGTTGGGGTCGAACATGCCTCTGCAGAAGTACTACTCAAGGCATTAGAGAATGTGATGACTGTAAGTTATGAACATTCAGATTTAACCTTAAATGATTTGATTGATTTAGGTTTGAGTGGTCATCCTGAGAGTCAATCACTTAGAAAATGTTGTGCAGATAAGTTATTTATTGCGGAAGGGAATGCGAAGTCATTCTTGAAACAATGTCAGTTTAAACAGATTACTAAAGAAGAATTAAGAGAGCTCATACAACTATGCAAAAACCAATAAGTTCACATGCACAAACGATTAAAATATTACGCGAACATCAACTCAAGGCGAAGAAACACTTTGGGCAGAATTTTATTATTGATCCAACGGTGGTGGAGAAGATTGCAAGACTTGCGGATGTGGAAAATAAGACAGTGATAGAAGTTGGACCTGGTTTAGGTGCCCTGACGGAACAACTTTCCAACAAAGCCAATAAAGTTATCGCTTATGAAATTGATCCGGATTGTGTCCAGGTCTTGAGTGAAGGATTAGGGGATCGTGAAAATCTAACAGTTATTCAAAAGGACTTCCTTACTACAAGCGCTGAAGAGATTGAATCAACTGGCGCAACCCATTGTGTTGGGAACTTACCATATTACATCACAACACCGATTCTATTTCATATCTTAGAGAATTTACCAAGTATACGGGTTGTGACTATTATGGTTCAAAAGGAAGTTGCCTTGCGTTTTAATGCGAGTGTGAATACGAAGGATTATAATGCGTTAACGATTATCCTACAGACCTTATGTGATATTAAGATGGTCATGAAAGTACCGCCTGCTGTTTTTCACCCTGCACCGAATGTTGAGTCTGCGGTTGTGCAGCTCAGACGTAAAGACATTGATATCAATGATATGAAGGATTACTTTGAGTTTGTGAAAAAGGGTTTTACACAGCGTCGTAAGACTTTAGTGAATAATATGAAAGATTCATATGATATTAAAGATTCTTTAATCAAAATGAATTTATCTGAATCGGTTCGTGGCGAAGCACTTACCTTAGCTCAATGGAGAGAACTCTATGAAATATCGTGCATACGCTAAGGTAAATTTAGGCTTGGATGTCGCATCAAAGCGTGAAGATGGTTATCATGAGCTTAAGAGTGTAATGGTTCCGATTCAACTTCATGACTTGATTGAGATTCATGTGAGTGAACAGATGCATTTTGAATGTGTTCCCAACTTTTTGATTCATCCAGATAAGAATACCTTACTTAAGATGATTGAAGTCTGTAGAGCTAAGTTTAACTTTACGGAGAACTTTTATATCCGTTTGTATAAACACATTCCTTCTCAAGCAGGGCTTGGGGGTGGAAGTAGTGATGCGGCTGCGATTCTTAATTACTTGGATAAGTATTTTAAATGGAATTTAAGTGATCAAGAGAAGATTGATTTAGCAGTACAAGTTGGGGCTGATGTTCCATTCTGTTTGTTTGAGAAACCTGCTTTAGTTACAGGTATTGGTGAGAAGTTAGAGTTCTTCGAAAACAAAACTTCGTTTTGGATGGTTTTAGTTCAACCTCGTAAAGGTGTTTCTACGAAGAAAGCATTTGAAGGATTGGATATTCCAAATTTAGTTCATCCGAATATTGATCGTATAAAAGAGTCACTGATGAATAATAAATATTATCAATTTATTCATTCAATTGATAATAGTTTAGAGGCTAAGGCAATCACTTTAGTCCCTGAAATCAAACGTTTAAAAGAACTCCTTATAGAGTTGGGTTGTGATCGAAGTATGATGACAGGAAGTGGTTCGGTTGTGATGGGTTTTTCTCAGAGTGAAGCGGTTATTGATGAGTGTATTAAAACACTCAGAAAACACGTACGATTTGTGCGTAAAACTAAAATCTTATAAGTCACTTAGGGTGACTTTTTTAATGTTGATATAAGTTGATTGATGTATTACAATTGTAATACATAGGAGGAATATCTATGAGCATGATAACACTACGTGTCAGTGAAGAAGAGAAAAAAGTATTACAGAAGTACGCTGACTTTACAGGAGTTTCTTTAAGTGAGTTTATCAAATCGAGAGTTTTAGAGAGTATTGAGGATGAATATGATCTTAAGATGATTGAAGAATATGAGAAGAATAAAAAGAATCATACGACAGAATTCTATTCACTCGATGAAGTAAAGAAATTACTGGGAATCGATGATGAACTATAGGGTTAAGTTTGAAAAGAATGCATTAAAGAGACTTACCAAGATTGATGTGAATCAAAGAATTATTCTTATGTCTTGGATACAAAAGAATTTAGATCAATGTGAGAATCCTAGAAGACATGGGAAGGCATTATCAGGGGGTTTAAATCAATATTGGTCTTATCGTGTTGGGGATTATCGGATTGTGGTTGAGATATGTGACAATGAATTAATTGTGTTTGTAATTTCTTTAGGTCATCGTAGAGATATTTATAACAAAATATAAAATAAAAGGAAATCTTATAAGTCTCTTATAAGGTTTTTTTGTTAAAATATAAGTGGAGGATTACGTGATGAGAACTGCGATTGTTTTGGCGGCTGGTAAAGGGACTCGAATGAAGTCGAATTTACCCAAAGTGATGCATCCTATCCTAAGTGAATCCATGATTGAACATGTGATGACACATTTGAATGAAATAAAAGTGGATGAGAGTGTAGTGGTTGTTGGACATGGGGCTGAGATTGTTCAGGCTTGTTTGAAGGATACGGTTTCGTATGCGATGCAGGTGGAACAGTTGGGAACGGGTCATGCAGTGATGCAAGCTCTTCCTGTCTTACCGAATGTGGGGGATTCTTTGATTCTTTATGGAGATACACCTTGTATTCAGTCTAAGACGATGGATTGGTTGTATGATGTTAATAAAGACTTTGATTTAACGGTATTAACGGCTGTGTTTGAGGATCCTGCACGATATGGTCGTATTGTGAGAGATAATCAAGGACAGATTGAGAAGATTGTGGAGTATAAGGATTGTTCAGAGGATCAAAAACGGATTAAGGAAATTAATACGGGGATTTATTGTGTAAAGAATGATGCTTTACATACGTATTTGTCTCATATTAAGAATGATAATGCGGCGAAAGAGTATTATATTACGGATTTGATTGAGATTTTCTTGAAGAATGGATTAAAGGTACAGGCTTTAGCGATTGAGGATTCAGATGAAGTCTTAGGGGTGAATGATCGTGTTGATTTGGCACGTGCGTCTAAGTGGATTCAGAATACGATTAATCATAAGTGGATGGAGAAGGGTGTAACGTTTGTTAATCCTGAACAGTCCTATGTATCGTTGAATACGGTTCTTGAAGAAGATGTGACGATATATCCGAATGTCTATTTAGAAAAGAAGACACACATTAAACGAGGAACAACATTACTTCCGAATACATTTATTGTGAATAGTATTATTGGAGAAGATTGTAAGATTGATGCGTCTCGTATTACGGATTCAGAGATCAAGAATAAAGTGAATGTGGGTCCATATGCTCACTTAAGAGAACATTGTGTTATTGATGATAATAATCGTATTGGTAATTTCGTAGAAATGAAGAATACGCAAATTGGTTTTGATAGTCGTTGTGCTCACTTAACTTACTTAGGTGATACGATTGTTGGTAAGAAAGTTAATTTCGGTTGTGGAGTTGTGACCGTGAATTATGATGGTAAGAATAAGTTTAAGACTAAGATTGGGGATTACGCATTTATTGGCAGTAATGTCAATTTAATTGCGCCGATTGAAGTTGGAGAGAATTCGGTTGTGGCGGCTGGTTCAACGATTACACGGAGCGTTGATGATACGGATATGGCAATTGCACGTGCACATCAGATTAATAAACCAGGATATGGATTACGATACAAGGAGAAGAAATGAGGGGTCAAGGAAGCATGAAAGATATTATCGTTTTTGCGCTTACATCAAGCGTGTCATTAGCGGATGAAATTTGTACACATTTAGGGATTAAGCGTGGAGAGATTTCGGTTAGACATTTTGCGGATGGTGAAATCATCGTAGAACCGCTTGAGTCTGTACGTGGTAAACATGTTTTCATTGTTCAGTCTACTTGTAGTCCTGTATCAGAAACATTGATGGAAGTCTTAGTCGCATTAGATGCGTGTAAACGTGCTTCTGCGGATAAGGTTACTGTGGTTATGCCTTATTATGGTTATGCTCGACAAGATCGTAAGGCGAGAGCTAGACAACCGATTACAGCTAAATTGGTTGCGGATTTAATTCAAGTTGCAGGTGCTGATCGTGTTATTACCTTAGATTTACATGCGCCTCAAATTCAAGGTTTCTTCAATATTCCGATTGATGATTTAACCGCTGTTTCTATGTTAGGTCAATACTTCAGAACGAAGAAATTCAAAGAAGAAGTTGTCGTAGTTTCTCCGGATCATGGTGGTGCAACTCGTGCTCGTAATTTAGCGGACACCTTACCTGGAAGTACCATCGCGATTATTGATAAACGTCGTACGAAACCAAATGTAGCAGAAGCGATGAATCTTATCGGGGATGTGAATGGTAAGATTGCGATTATCGTAGATGATATTGTGGATACGGGTGGTTCTTTAATGGGTGGAGTTGATATGTTGTATGCGAATGGGGCGACTGAAGTATATTGCGCTTGTTCACATGGTATTCTTTCAGGTAATGCCGTACAACGTATTCATGATTCCAAGATTAAAGAGCTTGTGGTCACAAACTCGATTCCTCTTAATGATGAAAAGCGTAAAGAACCTAAACTCAAACAAATCTCTATTGGTTATATGTTAGCGAAGACCATTCAAGCGGTTCAACTACATACGCCTGTTAGTGAAATGTATGATATGTTCAATGATAAGAGTAAGGATAATTAATAGTTAATGAAAATGAGATATATGTGTCTATAAACATATATCTTTTTTGTATACAATATTATATAAATAAATCCGAATGATACACTAGATGCGGAAGTATTTTATAGATAATTTAAAGCGTACATAAAAGATCCTAAAAAATATTCCTAGACTTATGGATTATACTTAGGGACTTCGTTTAGAATATAAAGTACGGCGAATGTTAGGGATATGGTTATAGAAATTCTGAGCTTAGATGGTATAATCTAGAGGTAAAGGCTGAAATATACCGCGAGGCTTGACTCGTAAATAACTTGGAATTCGTGTAGAACGTATGGGTCTACAAGTCGGTTGGCGACGAAAAACCAAAAATTCGTTTGAAATGTATAGGTTCAAATGTTGACAAGCAACGAAACAATCAAGCGTTAAAGAGATGTATGAAAACTTTGGAGACCTTACATCTCTTTTCATTAGTAGAATAATTATATTAAATATTGTCTTATTTTATGTAACATCAAATTAAATGTTATTATTTAATCAATTTAGTTTGAATAGCTAGTTTCAATTCAATTTTAAACTTTCAAATATAGATTTTTTAACTCGGGAGTTTGACACTTCAAAGAATCATTAAATAACACAAGTCCTTGTAAATAAAG
>CAYWGS010000054.1:0-10183 GCA_964457525.1 uncultured Erysipelotrichaceae bacterium
CTCGTTGAAAATATTAAAAAACACTTCATGAGACTTTTCTTTACCTGCAATAAATTGAATATCATCCATTAATAAAACATCTAAATGATTCATTTTTTCTTTAAATTTCTCAATAGAATTGTCTTTAATTGAATTAACAACCGATGTAACGAAATCTGTACTCGATGTATAGAAAACTTTCTTACTAGGATCGTTTTGCTTAATATAATTACCAATCGAATTTAATAAATGTGTCTTGCCTAAGCCTGAATTTCCATAAATAAATAGTGGTGTATAGAACTTACCTGGTGTATAGGCACAGGCTAAAGATGCAGAATGAGCTTCTTTATTGCTTGGACCTACAATAAAATTATCAAAAGTGTATTCTGGCATGACATGATCATCATCAAATACAACTTCATTTTCCTCTTTAATTGGCGTAATTCCTGGCGCAACAACATCATTTTCTAAATGTACTTCACAATTAACCGAATGATTTAAGATCGAACTTAAAATAGTCCCAATCAAGTGCAACTTTTGTGACAAAATCATCTTTTGTAAATTAGTTGGTACGGCAATAATTGCCTTTTCTTCATTTAAGAAGACTAAATTTGATTCTTCAAAGTAGGTTTCGTAAACCAACTTGCCAATAGAAGAATCTTCTTTAAGCAAATTCTTAGCTTTTGCCCAAAGATCGTTATAGAAATACTCTACCCCTGTCATAACTGTAACCTCTTCTAGTGTTATCATTTTACCCCTGTATTTAGGGTATTTCTACCCCAAAATAAATACCCACAGACTTATACACAGATGTAACACTAATAATAGCGTTTAAATAAAGACTTTTAAAGAGTTTTCCACAATTATCCACATCTTTTAAAAATATAGAAACTGTTGAAAACTTATACACATTTTTTACATTGTGTAAAACTGTGGACAATTTGTAAAAAATAACAACTTATTAACAAGTTATAAACAACGAAATATCCTTATAAAATAAGGCGATTAGTGATTTTTCCACAAATCCACAAAACAGTGTATAACTTTCTAAAAAAACGGTGGTTAAAATGTGGAGTTTTCCCCAATTAGGGATTGTTGATAACTTCTGAAAATATTACATTTATAAACTGTTGCACACTTTGAGTTGAAAACGCATACAATGTACTTACAAATTGATTAATTATTTGTTATAGAGACAGTTTTTAGCAAAAATTATCAATTATTGTAGCACTAATTTACATATAATAAGGATATCTAAAAATTGGGAGAGTATTAATATATGAAAAACAAAGGAATAAAATTGATCAAAGAAGGGGTTTCTGATATTCAGGATCTTTCCAATAAAATTAAATATAAATGCTGATTTAGTTTACGAGAATTGGCATTATGCTAATGATGTAAAAATTATATTCATGTGTTTTGAAAAATATTACTTTAGAAATAACAGTGCAGCAGGATTATCTTTATTAATAACTGAAACAAACTTAGTCCAAACCATCGATGTAGTGGGTTTTGGTGGAGGAGAAGGCTTATTTAACTTAAGTTGGGGAGCAAATTCAGATTTCTTAGAAAGTGTTGTTGGTTTATTGAAAGAACATGGTTTTAGAGAAAATCGATAGATTATTGACTGATATTAGAGATAAAAATATACTTATATTTTGAAATAATATGGCATATTAGAACAATTAAGATAGTTTTATTGACTTATAGGGTTTCATTCGTTATAATCTAAGGGCAATTGTTCAATTTGTATCAACATGAAGTGGAGGTGGCTCATATGAAAAGAACTTATCAGCCGAGCAAGAGAAAACACCAAAAGGTCCACGGTTTCCGAGCTAGAATGAAAACGGTCGGAGGCCGTAAAGTTTTAGCAAGACGTCGTGCTAAAGGCAGAGAGGTTTTGTCGGCATAAAAGTCACCTAATGGTGACTTTTTTTAATCTTTTATGAAGAAGATAAATCGAATTACGAAAAACGAAGAATTCCAAAAGATTATACAAACAAAAAAATTTGTTTCCAATCCATCTTTTAGTGTGTATTATGTACCTAGAAAAAGAGAGAATAGTCGTATTGGAATATCGGTTAGTCGTAAATTAGGGACTGCTGTTGATCGAAACTTAATTAAACGACAAGTTAGAATGATGTGTATTGATATTACTGAATTTAAAGAAAACTTTGATTGTGTTATTATGGTAAGGAATGGTTATAAAAATTACCATTATGCAGAAAATAAAGATGCATTAAGTCAGTGTTTTATCAAAATAAAATCAAAGGCTAATAGTAGCCTTATAGGAGATTTGAATGAAAAAGTTGTTTAAAAACAAAAAATTATGGATTGCAATTGGGTTACTCGTTACTTTAACAGCATGTACCAATGTTATCGATCCAGACACGAAGTTAATTATGCCAGATAAGATTATCTACTTGGAAACAACCATTGGAGATATCTTAGCGAATGAAAGTTGGTTCTCCGCTTTCTTTGTTTACCCTATTTCTCAAGCAATTAACTTTATCAATCAATACGTTGGTGTTGTTATGTCCATCGTTATTGTAACAATTTTAATTAAGTTATTGACTCTAAGTTTCACAATTAAATCAACTGTAGCGTCTCAAAAGATGCAAATTATTAATCCTGAATTAAAAGCAATTCAAGATCGTTATGCTGGTAAAACAGATAACCAATCCAAAATGAAGATGAGTCAAGAGATGCAAGCTCTATACTCAAAACACAACATTAATCCATTTGGATCCATTGTTGTTATGTTCATTCAGTTCCCAATCATTATTGCAATGTACCAAGCAGTTCAACGTGCTGCTGCAGTTGTTAATGGTTCATTCTTTGGAACAAGCCTTCAAACTACACCACTTGATGCATTCTTCCAAGGTGTATATCTATTCGTTGTTATCTATGTATTAATGGGAATCTTCCAATTCATTTCGATGAGATTACCAATGTACCTTCAAAAGAAATTCGCACCTAAGAAAGAAAAGAATTATGTTCAAGGTGAAAAGAAACCAGCTGCTGGTCCAAATATGGATATGATGATGTATATTTCTCTTGTTATGATTATGGGTATTGCGATTAGCTGGCCAACAGCGATGTCACTTTACTGGTTAGTCACATCTTTAGCACAAGTTGCTCAAACAGTATTTATTCAATTCAAGTTTATCAATCCAACTGTAGGTAAATAAAATGAAACTTTATGTAGGAAAAAATTTAGATGATTGTTTGAATCAAGCTTCTAAAGAGAAATCAGTTCCTGTAAGTGAATTAACCTACTTTATCAAGGAAGAAAAAACAGGTTTCTTAGGGTTTGGTAATCAAACAACTGCAGAAATTTATGCAATTAGTGATGTTCTTGAGTTCTTACATGCGTATATTTCAAAATTCTTTAAGAATATTGGGGTAGAAGTTGAAGTAACTGTAGGACAAGATTCTGAAGGATTAAAAGTCATGTTAAACGCTGAAAATAATGCGATTTTGATTGGTAAATCAGGTCAAACTTTACATGCATTAAATACAGTGGTTCGAAGTGCAATTAATTCGGAATTTAGACGTCATTTCAATGTGTTAGTTGATATAAACAACTATAAGACAGATCGTTATGACAAGGTGATTGCGATGGCAAGTCGTATTGCGAAGACAGTAGTTCGTACTAAAGTTTCCGCAACACTTGATCCATTACCGAATGATGAACGTAAAGTCATTCACCAATACTTAAGCGAAATGAAATACATTCGTACTGAAAGTGTTGGAGAACGCAATCAAAGACGTTTAAAGATTATTTACGATAAAAATAAAGCTTAGGTCACTAAGCTTTTTTAATCCAAGTGAGGCTGGTGTATAATAATGAAGATGAAATGTATTGTTGGATTAGGAAATCCAGGAAAAATGTATGAAAAGACCCGACATAATGTCGGTTTTCGTGTGATTGATGCACTTATTCAACGTGATAATCTAAAAACACAGAACAAATTTAAGAGTGAGATTGTTCAAACAACACTCAATAATGTCCCTGTAATACTTGTTAAACCACAAACTTTTATGAATTTATCAGGAGAAGCGGTTCGATTAGTGATGGACTTTTATAAGATCGATCCAAAAGATATTCTCATTATCTATGATGATTTAGATTTACCTGTCGGTAAATTTAGACTCAGAGAAAAGGGAAGTGCTGGTGGACATAATGGAATGAAGAGTTTGATACAACACTTCGGTACTCAAGAATTCCCAAGACTAAGAATTGGGATTGATAAGAATCCACTAATCCCAACCCCGGATTATGTATTAGGTAAATTTACAAAAGAAGATGAAACCATCTTATCCTCTGCTCTACAAAGGGCAGTTAATTGTTGTGATGATTTTACCAAACTCTCATTTGTAGATTTGATGACAAAATATAACACACAAGAATGAAAGAACTATTAAATACTCTAAGCTCAAATCAACTCATACAAGACTTTTCATTAGGGAAAGTCTCTTTTGCACATCTATCTGTTACTCAAGAAGCACTCTTAATAGCGTCTAGTTATAAACAAAGTCCTAGACCCATCGTAATTATTAAGAGTAATCTCTATCAAGCCCAACAGCTTCATGAAAAGATTCAGTTTTGGTGTGAAGATAAGGTTGTATTATTTCCAGTTGAAGAATCACTTCGTGTAGAGGCGATCGCCGCATCCCCAGAAATCAATGCAATTCGTATGGAAACCTTATCCAGACTAAGTATTGAGAAGGATTTAATCTGTATTACCCATGTAGGGGCTGCGATTCGTCACTATCCACACCCTAAATTCTTTGAAGAGAATCGTGTAGAACTAAAAGTTAATCAAGTTATTCAACTCGAAGAATTAAAATCACATTTAAGAAAATTGGGCTATACCGAAGTAACAAAAGTAGACCAACCAAGTTGTTTCGCATCCCGTGGGGGTATTATTGATGTATTCCCAATCAATACAGACCAACCAATTCGTATTGAATTCTTTGATCAAGAGATTGAAAGTATTCGTATATTTGATATTGCGTCACAAAGAACACAATCGATTATTGATTCAATATCCATTCAACCTTGTAGTGATTTAATCTTTTCAGATCAAGAAATCCAAGAGATTAAAGAAAGAGTTGAAATTCAACTTCAAAAAGAGAAACAAGTTCGTAAGTTAGAAGCTTATTCAGAACTCGAAGAAGTGATTGAACGTGATTTAGGTTTAATCGAACATCATCTAAAAGAAAATCATTTGTATCGCTATCGTATGTTAACCAAGACTCAGGGACATTTGTTTCAATACTTTGAACATCCGCATATCATTCTTTCATCGACAGAAGATGTGGATGAGCATATCAAACGCCTACAAGATGAAACAATTGATTATTGTGTCGAATTATCCTCTCACAATCAAGCATTTGCCTTATATGATGTGTTTAATCATCTCTATGATAAGTTAGCTGGGTATAAGAGAATCGACTTCAGACGCTTTGAAACAAAGAGTTCTCATGCACGATTACCGTTTAGAGAATTGGATGTTCCTCAAGAGAGTTTATTGCAACATGCGAAAGAACTCAGAGATTATTCTGAGAAGATGTTGGTGATATGTTGCCTTAAGGAACACGAAATCAAACAATTATTACCGATGTTAGTGGATCTTAAAGTTCCTTATTCTGTTCGACTCAAACAAACTATAAATCCTCAACTCGTTATCTTAAACCAAGACTTAGATGAAGGATTTGAAATACTAGAACCACATATCCGTGTATATGGTTCAAAAGAACTCTTTAATCATACGGTTCATATTGGACGTTATCAAAGTAAGTTCAAAGAAGCAGAAACACTACACTCCTATCAAGAACTTGAAAGAGGAGATTATGTTGTCCACCATCAATATGGTGTAGGGCAATATATAGGAACGATTACCAAAGAAGTAAACGGAATACACCGTGACTTTTTACATATCGTTTATCGCAATGACAGTAATTTATACGTTCCATTAGAACAATTCCAACTTGTTCGAAAGTTTGTGTCACGAGAAGGGGTTGTGCCTAAGTTACATACCTTAGGATCCAATGAATGGAAGAAGACGAAGGCAAAGATTAAAGAAAATGTAAAGGATATCGCAGAGAGACTCATTGAACTCTATGGTACACGTGAACATGAAATCGCGTATCAATTTGGTGAAGATACAGAGATGCAAATAGAGTTTGAACAAGAGTTCGAATATCCTTTAACCCGCGACCAGGAACAAGCCGTTATCGATGTGAAGAACGATATGATGAGTAAGAAACCGATGGATCGCTTACTCTGTGGAGATGTTGGATTTGGTAAGACAGAAGTTGCGCTTAGAGCTGCTTTTAAAGCAGTCAGTGAGAAGAAACAAGTCGCATTCTTATGTCCTACAACCGTATTATCCGCTCAACACTATCGAACCTTTATGCATCGTTTAGAGAATTTTCCTGTGAATGTGGCTGTTTTAAATCGTTTCGTACCTGAATCACATGTTAGAGAGATTGTTAAAGCAGTAAAAGAGGGAAGAATTGATATCTTAATTGGGACTCATCGAATCTTATCTAAGGATATTCAATTCAAAGATCTAGGCTTACTCGTCATCGATGAGGAACAACGCTTCGGGGTTGAACACAAAGAAAAAATCAAAGAAGTTAAGAAATCAGTACACGTACTCTCTTTAAGTGCGACACCAATACCTCGTACATTACAGATGTCATTAGTTGGAGTTCGTTCATTATCACAACTAGAAACACCTCCTCTTAATCGATTACCCATCTTAACTTATGTTATAGAGAAGAATAAATCAGTGATACGAGATGTCATTCAACGTGAATTATCACGCAATGGACAAGTATTCTATTTATACAATAATGTGGCAGAAATTCATAATGTCGCACTACAAATCGAAAAAGATATTCCTGATGCGAAAGTAGCGGTTGCGCATGGTCAAATGCATCGGGATGATATCGAAGATGTCATGTTAAGGTTTAACAATAATGAAGCAAATGTCTTAGTTTGTACAACGATCGTAGAAACGGGGATTGATATTCCAAACGCAAATACGATACTCATCGATCAAGCCGATAAATTCGGTTTATCTCAGTTGTATCAAATTAAAGGACGTGTAGGACGATCCAATCGATTAGCGTATGCCTATTTAATGTACCAACCACGTAAACAACTCTCAGAAATCGCACAGAAACGTCTTCAATCCATCAAAGAATTCACCGAACTCGGTAGTGGATATAAGATTGCGATGCGTGACTTAACCATTCGTGGGGCAGGTGAAATGTTAGGCGATTTACAGTCTGGGTTTATTGATACAGTCGGAATTGATATGTACATTGAGATGCTTCAACAAGCCATTGAAGAAAAACGTACAGGTATTATTGTAGAAGATTCTGAGCCTGTGATTAAACAAACCATTCAGATTGATGGTTATATCCCACAACAATTTGAACCTAAAGACTTTGAGAAATTATCGCTCTATCAAAGAATTGATGAAGCGAAGACACAAAGTACATTGGCAAAATTACAAGAAGAAACCCAAGACTTGTATGGAAAACTTCCTAAATCAGTTGTACTCTTGTTTGAAAAGAAACGTTGGGAACTCTTATTGGAATCTCCGTTTGTACAAAGTTTCAAAGAACTCAAGAATGAACTTCAACTCATCTTTACCAGTGATTGGTCGAGTAAGGTTGATGGGGTTAAATTCTTTGAGATGGTATCTAAGCTATCGAATGAAGTAAAATTAAAATATACCGGTGGGAATATTGTGTTACTTATTCCTAAGATGGATGATTGGTTATTCCTAGCAACCTCTATCCTTGATAAAACACAAACGATTCCACTCAAAAGGAGTTAATATGCGTATTGATCAATACTTGAAAATAGCGAGAATTGTTAAGAAACGTCCTGTTTCAAAGGAATTAGCGAATCAGGATCGTATTTTAATCAATGGACGTAAGGCAAAACCATCCAGTGAAGTTAAAATTGGAGATGAAGTGGATTGTGTATTTGGGAATCGTCATCTCAAAATACGTGTTTTGGCCATTGCAGAGAATATAAAAAAGGCACAAGCTCTAACCTTGTATGAAGTAATCAGTGAAGAACGCATTCAACTCGAAAATAGAGTGAATGAATTGAATAATGACTAAATGAGGGTATAATAAACTTACATCATGAGAAAGAAAGTAAAAAATCGTTTTAACAGTATCGTAGTAAGCCTTGCACTATTGGGTGGAACCATATTTTTATTGATTCCAGTTATCGAAGAAGTAGGTAATACATTTAGGTTAAGTGAAACTTTAAAGGAAGTCCAAGCTCAACTGGTTGTGTTGGAACAAGAAAACACAAGTTTGAATGAACAAAAGACGAAGTTGCTTGATCCAGAGTATGTTAAGAGTTATGCTAGAGCGAATTATATGTTAACCAAAGAGGGTGAACAGATTTATTACCTTCCTAAAGATGATGAACAAGATAATGATTAAGAAGGGTTAACCTTCTTTTAGTTTTCTTTGAAATAGCTTCGTGCTATTATTAAAACGCAAAAAAGGAGAATGTTATGAAAAGACCAGTAGTATTTGTCGTAATGGATGGTATTGGACTATCTGAAAACAAGTTTGGTAATGCAGTGACTGCAGCGTATAAGCCAACCTTAGATAAATTGATGAGTACCGTACCTTATACAAAAATTCAAGCCCACGGTGTAGCCGTTGGTTTACCAAGTGATGAAGATATGGGGAATAGTGAAGTAGGACACAATGCGATTGGATGTGGCCAAATCTATGCTCAAGGGGCTAAGTTAGTCAATAATTCCATCGAAACAGGTGATATCTTTACTTCAGAAACATGGAATAAGGCTACAGCTCAAGCAAAAAACTCAACAATGCATTTTATTGGATTATTATCTGATGGAAATGTTCATTCACACATTAATCATTTAATCGCTATGGTCAAACAAGCGAAAAAAGATGGTGTTAAGAAAGTTCGTTCACACATCCTATTGGATGGACGTGATGTTCCTGCAACTTCTGCACTTATCTATGTTGAACAATTAGAAAATGAATTTAAAGCATTGAACGATGCGAACTTCGAAGCAAAAATTGCGTCTGGTGGCGGTCGAATGCTTGTGACCATGGATCGCTATGATGCGGACTGGGCTATGGTTGAACGTGGTTGGAAGACACACGTATTAGGTGAAGGACGTCAATTCGTATCCGCTACAGAAGCAATCGAAACATACCGTGCTGAAACACAATGTAATGACCAATTCTTACCAGCATTCGTTATCGCAGAAAATGGTGAACCTGTTGGTAAGATTGTGGATGGCGATACCGTTATCTTCAATAACTTCCGTGGTGACCGTGCGATTGAAATCACTAAGGCATTTGAATTCGCGGATAAAGATTTCCCTTACTTCGATCGTAAATTTGTACCAAATGTATTCTATGCAGGTATGTTACAGTACGATGGAGACCTTGCGATTCCTAAGAACTTCTTAGTTGCACCTCCACGAATTAAAAATACATTAAGTGAAAAGCTTGTTAAAGAAGGCGTAAAACAATTCGCCATCAGTGAAACACAAAAATTCGGTCACGTAACCTACTTCTGGAATGGTAACCGTACTGAAAAGTTTGATGATAAATTGGAAACTTATGTAGAAATCAAATCGGATCTCGTTCCATTTGAACAAAGACCTTGGATGAAAGCAGCTGAAATTACAGACAAACTCATCGAAGCAATCGAATCTCAAGAATATGGATTCTTACGTTGTAACTTCCCTAATGGAGATATGGTTGGTCATACAGGTAACTTCTTGGCAACAGTCATTGGGGTTGAAACGGTGGATCTACAATTGAAACGTATCATGGATGCGGTTGAAAAGGTAAATGGTATCTTAGTTGTGACAGCTGACCATGGTAATGCGGATGAAATGTATGAAAAGTCCAAAGATCCTAACGCTACACCTAAACCTAAAACTAGTCATACTTTAAATCCTGTCCCATTCTTCATTATTGGGAAAGATGTTGAGTATAAAGAAGGTCATTTTGGTTTAGCGAATATCGCTTCTACCTTAACTGACTTAATGGGTATTGAAAAAGATCCTGCTTGGTTAGAAAGTTTAATTAAATAAAACGCTCAATTGAGCGTTTCAGACTGTAGACAAATACGGGGTTAAAAGTTGAATTGAAACTTTAACTCCGT
>CAYWGS010000055.1:0-6412 GCA_964457525.1 uncultured Erysipelotrichaceae bacterium
ACATGGAATGTTTGTGGGAACATATCAACTGGTTGAATACGTTCAATCTTGTACTTATCTTGTAATAAGACACAATCTCTCACTAATGTAGAAGGATCACAAGAAACATAGACTAAACGAGATGGTTCTAATGTTTTGATCGCATCAATCGTATCTTGATCTAACCCTTTACGAGGAGGATCCACCACAATCACATCCATCTTGACATTGTTTTCGACTAACATCTTAGTCGCAATTGCCGCATCTGCCACAACAAATTCAATGTTAGATATGTTATTAATTTCCGCATTGATTCTAGCGTCATCAATCGCTTGTGGATTGATTTCAGCGCCATAGACTTTCTTAGCTTTTTCACTAGCAAATAATGCGATTGTTCCAATACCACAATATAAGTCTAAGACAATCTCATGTGATTGAATGTTTGCGAAATCAATTGCGGTTTCATACAACTTCTTGGCTTGAACTGGATTAACTTGATAGAAAGAGTTTGCGGAAATTTGGAATGTAAAATCACCAAGTTGATCCGTAATTTTTGATTCTTTGGTTAATTGAATGGTCTTCTTTCCAAGAATGACATTATCATCTGCTGGATTAACATTAAGTAGAATTGCTTTAATATTTGGGAAAGTCTCTTTAAGTGCTTCTACAATTTCATCTTGTAATGGTAAATGTTTATTCTTATGAATAAATACCACCATAATTTCTTCACTCACAATACCCTTTTTAATGAGTACATGTCTTAAATCTTCTGGTGTTACTTCATGTTCAACATAAAAGTCCTTGATGAAAGCTAGAATCTTATTACTGTCATCATTTTGAATAAAACACGTTTCAAATGGTAAAATATCATGACTGTGAGAACGATAGAAACCATAAGTTAATCCCTTTTTAGTTTCAAAAGGAACTTGGGATTTATTTCGATACATCCATGGATTCTCCATACCAATGACAGGAAGAATATCAAATTTCTGTTCAAAAGAACGGTCAAATAAATGCTTTACATGATTGTGCTTAAAGTATAGTTGATGTTCATATGACATGTGTTGAACTTGACATCCACCACAGGAATAAGCAATTGGACACGTAGGTACAACGCGATCTTTACTCTTCTTAATAAATTCCTTAACTCTTCCATAAGCTAATTTTTTATTAACTTTTAAAAGTTGAACGTCTGCCTCTTCACCTACTAACATATCCTTTACAAACACCACAAAACCATCTACTTTACATACTGCTAAACCTTGTTCCGTGTAATCAACGGCCGTTAATCTTAAAATTTCGTTCTTTTCCATTTGCGTTAAAAAAGAGGACAAAGCCTCTTAGTTTCCTTCACTTTCTGTATTGGTGTTATCTGTTGTTCCATCGGTATTCGTAGAGTCTTGATTCTTCTCATTCAATTTATCAAGAAGTTGTTGAGCTAATTCAGGATTAACTGGAGTCAATAAATCTTGAACCGAGAATGTTTCCATATTTGCATTCTTAACAACCTGAATATAAGTTGTATGCGTATCCCCAACTTTATCGATAATATTGACTTCTAAGTCATACATCTTCTTGGTATCAGTTGCGGTAAAATACTCACTAAATGGCACAACACCATTAATCTTATCCATAATATCTTGAACAAGTTCAAGTTTTGATTCCTCATCAAGTCCTGAAGGAATTGTAACTGTAATCCTTAGCGTCGCAGCCTTAAGATTAATTTCATTCACAGTCACATTTGGCAATGCAATAATTGCTTCCTCAGTTAACCCAACTAAATCCTTTGTAATCTCTGGTTCTAAATCATTGTTAAAACGATTTCCTGCAATAACTGACCCTGTCTGTAAACTTGATTGTAATAGAATACCACCAATGATCAAGCTAGGAATTAAAACAAACGCAATTCCTAAGGCAAAGACGATATTACTAAAGGTGAATTTAAATTTAAAGTTCTTTTTTTGTTTCGTCATAAAATCTCCGTGTTTCTATTATAACTCAAATCAACATAGTTTCAAATTAAGGTTTACGTTTCATTAATCCTTCAACCAATAATTGATTCGTGATAACAGGATTTGCCTGCCCTTTAGATTTCTTCATAATCTGTCCCATCAAGAAACCTAATGCACGATCTTTACCATTATGATAATCAATAATGGACTGTTCATTCTCATTTAGAATATCCTCAACCATTTGAACTAAGACCGATTGATCCGATACTTGTTCTATATTTAGTGCTTTAACGGTCGCATGATATTCATTGCCCTTAAGTAATTCTACAAAAATATCCTTCGCTTGTTTAGACGATATTTCTTGTTTACCTAAAGCATTAATCATATGACCCATTTCTTTAATCTTAAGAGAATAGGATTTCTCGAGTAATTGCTTAGAGCTAAAGTTCGCAAGAATATCGGATAAACACCAGTTTGCGGCTAACTTAACATAACTTGTTTCTTGGATGAGTTCATCAAAGAAGTCTGAAAGAGCTTTATTCTGAATAAGTTGACCCGCATCATAGGCATTTAATCCTGCATCCATGTATCGTTTTTCACGACGATCTGGTAGTTCAGGTAAGTTCTCTTGAATTGATTTCATCCAATTTGAATCAATTAAGACAGGTGGAATATTTGGTTCAGGGAAATATTTATAATCAACACTTCCTTCTTTCATACGCATTAAGATGGTTGTTTTTTGAACATCATCATAACGACGTGTTGCTTGTTCTACAGGTTGATTATTTTCTAATAATTCAGTTTGACGAATCACTTCTGATTGTACAGCTTTTTCGATATTAGAGATGGAGTTTAAGTTCTTAATTTCAGTCTTAACCCCAAACGCTTCAGACCCAACTTCTCGTAGCGAGATATTTACATCGCATCTGAGTGATCCTTCTTCCATCTTGCCATCTGTAACGCCTAAATATACAAGAATATTACGAAGTTTCTCAACATAAGCCATTGCTTCTTGAGCTGAGCGAATATCTGCTTCTGAAACGATTTCTACCAAAGGGGTTCCAGCACGATTGAAATCAATCCATGTTTCATCATCGGAATGATATTGTTTTGCTGTATCTTCTTCCATATGGAGTCGATTAATACGAATACGTTTTACGCCATTATCTGTTGGAATATCTAAATATCCATTCTTTCCAATTGGATAAAATTGTTGGGTTATTTGAAAACCTTTAGGTAAGTCAGAATAATAATAATTCTTTCGATCAAACTTAATCAGTGGATCAATTTCACAATTAAGCGCCATACAAGCCATTAAAGACAATCGAACAGCTTCTTTATTTAAAGATGGAAGTGTACCAGGATGGCCTAAATCAATTTCATTCACACAAGTGTTTGGTAAACTACTTACACTCACAGGTGCAGAAGAAAACATTTTAGTTTTTGTTTTGAGTTCACAATGGATTTCTATTCCAATAACTGTTTCGTAGTTCATTCATTTACCTCTTTAATCTGATCACGAATGCCTGTTGTACATTCAATTCCATATGCGATATCTAATAATTTCGCATCTTCATGCGCATAAGCCGTCAAGTTAATTCCAACTGGTAATCCATCGACAAGACCCATAGGAACAGTGATACTTGGATAACCTGAGAAGTTCGCAAGTGCCATGTAGTTTTCCGCAATTAAATACTCTTTCGATAATTGATCGGATGTCGCATCATCAAACTTTGGAGCGCCCTGTCCACTTGCCGGAGCCATAATTACATCCACTTCACTTAAGACACGTTTAACATCTTCTACGATTAATCTTCTTACTTTTTGAGCTTTGCGGAATACTTCTTCTTGGTTTTCTGTAAACAATGCATAAGATCCAATAACGAAACGTTTCTTAAGCAATTTACCAAATCCAGCGGTACGGGATTTAATCATGGATTCATCCATGGTTTGACCTTCTTTTAATACCCCAAAACGTAAACTATCTAGATTTGAATGGTTTGCGGTGGCTTCCGCATTCGCAATAATATAGTAAGTCGGTAAAAATGCATGCATTAAATCTTCATTCAAACGAATTGAAGTAATAATTGCACCCTTTGATTCTAATTTTTCACAAATCTCTTTAAACTGAACTAAGGTTTCTTTGTTCTTAATGGAATCTACGACATTTTGAATAATCCCAATTCGTTTACCCTTTAAATCGCCCACACAAAGATCACGATAATTTAAAACCGGTAAGCTTGATGAAGTCATATCACGATCATCACGACCCGCTAAGACTTCAAGCGATAATGCCGCATCTTTAACATTGGTTGTAAAGACACCTACATGATCTAAAGAAGACGCATATGGAATAACACCATAACGTGAAATACGACCATAGGTTGGTTTGAATCCAACAATATGATTAAATGATGCAGGTTTACGAATTGAATCACCTGTATCTGTTCCGATTGCCATTGGCACAACACCCGTTGCCACAAGGACAGCACTACCACCTGATGATCCTCCAGACATACGGCTTAAATCATACGGATTCGCCACTGGACCTGTCCAAGCAGTCATATTGGTCCCACCCATACCAAAGGTATCACACGATGCTTTACCAATAATAATCGCTCCAGCATCTTTTAGTTTTTTTGTAATTGTCGCATCATAAGGAGAAATATAGTTATCTAGAATACCACTACTACCTGTTGTACGAGTATCTTTCATATTAACAAGATCTTTTAACACAACAGGTAGTCCATAGAATGGACGATCCTTAGAGATATTTTCTAAGTTCTTAATCTGTTCTGTAGGATCAATAAAAGATACCATCGCATTTAATGACTCTTGTACTGCATGTGCTTTTTCAACTGCTTTGTGTACACGTTCTTCAACGGTAGTGGATTGAATTAATGTTTGAATATCCATTTAGCCCACCACTTTCTGTGTTACAAAGAACCCATTCTTTTGTTTAGGCGCATTCTTCAATACTTCTTTTAGTTCTAGAACATGTTCAACTTCATCTTCTCTTAAGAACGATGTAGGTTCTTCAAAAGGATAAACCATAGGTTCAACCTGTTCCGTATTAATTTTATCCAATAAACGCATTTGAGAAATTAAAACATCAAATTCCTTCTTAATATCCAATGTCTCTTCATCACTCAACTCAAATCGACATTGTAAAGCGAGTGCTTTAAATCCTTGTACATCCATTTCTTTCATCCGTTTCTCCTTAATACGTATAAATAATATCTAAGTCATTGTCTTCAGACAACTCAATTAATACATAAGTCTCAGAAATTGAATTAATCCGAACCACAATTGGGAAATCCCTTTGATCCATATCCTTCAATAATTCTGTCGTATACTGCGTTAATGCACGAATTTCAGAATACGTTTTAGCCTGTATGGTTAATGTAATTCTTAAGAAATCGGTTTTATTATCCACATAACGTGCTTCCCCAACCACACCAATACTCTCAGGAATAAAGGTTGTGATAGATGATTTAAAGTTATTAAACTTATCCGCTAATGACGCATCTAAACTACTTGCTTGAGTCGATGGAAATAAAACCCATTGCTCATTGTTTGATTTAAACTGACCACCACGTGTTGTGAAATAACCATCCGCAATATATCTACCCGGTAATACCGCATCGGTTGGATTTGTCACATACAATCCAATATAGATTGGAATATCTTCCATATCACTTAAACTTCGAACATAACGATCGAGTTTACGTCCCATATTCGATCCATAATCATATAGCACTTCATCACTTACTGTGACTAATCCATCCGGTGTACTTAAACTTTGATTGAGTACAATTGCGAAGGATAAACCCGCAAGCTTATAGTCACCAGCGCTTTGCTGGTAGAAATCAATCTCCATAATATCCGCTACGACAACCGCATCGAGTACCGCGATATCCGATGTCCCTACTAAGAACTCACTTCCAGCAGGTGGATTTAATCCATAGGGATTATCTGTACTTTCACGTCGAACAAGCTTGGTTAGATCTGAATTCGATATTACTTGTCCTTCGGAAAGATAATAATCATTCACACTAAAATACTCTTTACTCTTATCTTCTAAACGCGAACCGATTTCCAAGAAATCAGCTCTTCCCAAATAAGTCCCATGATATTGACGAATGGTTGAGGCTTCAAATGGAAGGATAATACTGTACTCATTTTCTTCATCCTGATCAATGATCACTCTTTGATCCACTGTTGGTTCAGATGAACAAGCAGTTAAAAGGAGGATAAATAAACATAATAATATTTTTCTCACACTATACCTCCTTTAACCATTCTTCTGCACTTAAAGTACGAATATTCAACTCATTTGCTTTCGCTAGTTTAGATCCAGCCGCTTCTCCATACACCACTAAGTTCGTCTTTTTAGACACTGAAGATGTAACACTCGCACCTTTAATTCTAAACCATTCTTCGACTTGTTCACGTGTAAAACCAGGAATACTTCCTGTCAC
>CAYWGS010000055.1:6422-10087 GCA_964457525.1 uncultured Erysipelotrichaceae bacterium
ATCATACCACTATACTGAGATACTTCAACTTTTGGTAAATAACTCTTGAAGTTAACTTCTGCACTTCTTAGTTCATCAATCAATTTTAGATTATGTTCCTCTTTGAAATAAGACACAATAAAATTCGCAGTGACTAAACCAATATCCTTAATTTGACTTAAATCTTCAACTGTAGTTTGTAATAAATCATCCAAACTTTCATATTGAGAAGCTAGGGTACGAGCTGCCTTCTCACCCACTTGACGAATACCAAGTCCTGTTAAGAGTTTCTCCAATGAATTGGATTTACTATTTTCTATGGCTTGAATTAAATTATCAACCGATTTTTCTTTGAAACCAGGTAAAGAAAGTAGTTCATTCCGTTTCAATTTTAAGGTATAGATATCCGCAATTGAATGGAGTAAAAGCGCTTGATGGAGTGTTTCTACTGTCTTAACGCCTAAACCTTCAATATTCATCGCATCACGTGACGCAAAATGGGCTAAGGATTCCACAACTCTCGCTTCACAATTGGTATTGATACAGTAATGCGCTGCTTCATTCTCATCTCGAACAAGTGGTCCATCACAATGTGGACAATGGGTTGGGAACGTATAGATGGTTTGCGTTCCATCTCTTCTTTCAGATAACGATCGTACCACTTCAGGAATAATTTCTCCCGCTTTTCGAACTACCACATAATCGTTGATACGTATATCTTTACTCTTAATAAAATCTTCATTATGAAGTTGTGCAAAACTAACACTTGTTCCTGCGATTCTTACAGGCGCAAGTTGTGCATTTGGCGTAACTTTACCGGTTCTACCGATCGTAATAAAGATATCTTGTAAACTCGTCACAACCTCTTCTGCAGGGAATTTATACGCAACTGCCCATCGAGGTGTTTTAGCTGTAAAACCCAATTGGTTTTGACCATTAAAATTATTTAGCTTAATCACAATCCCATCGATTTCATAGGGTAACGTTTGTCTTAATAAAGTCATCTCTTCAATCGTATTCCAAACTTCAGTCTTGCCTTTACAACGCTTTGTATAAGGATTTACTTTAAATCCTTGTGCTTTCATCCAATCTAATGCATCCGTATGAGATTTAAGTCCCATCTTATCGGCTTGGATTAGATAATACCAAAAGGCATCTAGATTACGACTTGCCGCAATATTCGAATCCAATTGACGAATACTACCTGCTGCCGCATTTCTTGGATTCGCAAACTCTTCTTCTTGATGATTACGTCTTTCTTGATTAATCCGTTCAAATTGAGCTTTTGGTAAATAGACTTCACCACGAATCTCAAGTGGTAAATCATAATGAATCTTAAGTGGAATGGATTTGATTGTTTTAACATTTAAGCTAACATCTTCACCTACTTCTCCATCCCCACGTGTAATTGCACGTAAGAACTGTCCTTGATCATATCTTAGACTCATGGCTAATCCATCAATCTTTAACTCAAGCGAGAACTCATCAAGACCCGTCTCTTTGGATACTCGATCAATAAATGCTTCAACTTCTTCTTTGTTATAAACATTTCCCAGCGATAACATCATCTGATCATGTTTAACCTTTACAAACTTATCTAAAACTGCTCCACCCACTTGTTGGGTTGGAGAATTCGCATCAAAATATTCAGGGAAATCCTGTTCTAATTGAATCAGTTCTTGCATACAACGATCATATTCTTGATCACTCACACTTGGATTATCAAGCACATGATACTCATGATTGTATTGTCTAATTAATTTTCTTAATGTTTCAATTCGATCGAGGCTCATAGTTATTTCACTTTCGATAATGCAGGTACAGCTAACATAATCTTCTTAACACCATGTGGATAATCAAAGGCAATTTCCGCCATACCACCATCCACCTTCATAATAACACCTTCACCAAAGACAGTATGTGATACTAAATCACCTTTTTTATACGGTAATGGTTTGCGTTTTTCCATTGAATCCGCAAAGAGAGCTTGTTCCTTCGGTTTCGATTTAACATTCAATTCCTTCGGTTTCTCAAAATCATAATTAACCCCAATATGATCAATGTGTTTCTGATCAACTTCATCAATGAATCGTGATTTAGAACGCACTTTTGTTAGTACGAAACTAAAACCAGAAACTTCTGTTAAATAGAGTTTATTCTTAGCACGTGTATAAGCCACATACGCCAATCGACGTTCTTCCTCTAATCCACGCTTCCCTTCAGACATCGCTCTTTCATTTGGGAAAATACCTTCACTCAATCCAATTACAAACACTGTATCAAACTCTAAACCTTTAGCCGCATGGATTGTCATCATTTGACAATAATCCCCATCGGTTAAATCATTACGATCACCATACAAGGCAACCATCTGTAAGTATTCATCTAAACCAGATTCAGGATATTGATTCTGGAAGGTAATCACGTCATTAATTAATTCTTTAATGTTTTCTAAACGATCCACTTCATGCGCAGCTTCATACATGGCACGTAAACCACTCTCATTTTCCATTTTCTCTAAGATTTCAATGAGTGGTTTTTCTCCCATCATAAGTTTAGTGGATTCAACTAAACGTACAAATCGATCAAACGCATCAAAAGTCTTACCACTAAAGTTGTTTTCAGCTTTAATTTGTTCATACATCGTACGTTTATTTGCTTTCGCATCATCTCGTAACTTATCTAAGGTTTTAGTCCCTAAACCACGTTTAGGTGTATTAATAACACGCATAAAGGCTAAATCATCCCCATGCGTTAACATACGTAAATAACTTAACATATCTTTGATTTCAGCTCGATCATAGAATCGAGTTCCACCATAAATCACATAAGGGATATGATGATCTAAGAATGCTTTTTCCAGTGATCTTGAAAGATAGTTCGAACGATAAAGAATCGCCATATCTTTATAGGCTTTACCCTTCTCATTCATTTCTTTCAGTTTATCCGCAATCCAATTTGCTTCATGTTCTTCACTAACAAAAGCACAATGGGTTACTTTCTCATCACTCGTTAGTTCAGTAAATAAGTCCTTATCCACACGATATTGATTATTCTTAATAAGTGAGTTAGCCCCATTAAGAATATGTTGAGTAGAACGATAGTTTTGATTTAGAATAATCGTTTCACTTGGTTTAAAATCCTTCTCAAATTCCATAATAATATTCACATCTGCACCACGCCATGTATAGATTGTTTGATCGGGATCTCCAACCACATAGACTTGATTTTCTCTTCCAGCCAATTGCTTAATCAACTTATATTGAACACGGTCGATATCTTGAAACTCATCCACATGGATAAAGTTAAAACGTCTTTGCCACTTCGCTAAGATATCTGGAAACATTCCAAACATTTTAACGGTTACGAGTAATAAATCATCAAAATCAAGCGCAAATAACGCTTTTTGTCTTTCAACATAATACTGGTAAACCTTCGCTTTTTCCTGTTCACCATAATGACCACCCGCTAAAGTAAAGGCATGATCCACGGTAACTTCAGCCCCTTTATTTGCAGAGATATAATCTAACATCGAAGGAATGCTGTATTTCTGTTTATCCAATCCAATCTCACGATAGGCTTCTTTGATAATGCTCTTTTGATCATCGGAATCAAGCACTGTAAAATTACGAGGTAAATCCATACTCGTACAATCATGTCGTAGAATCATCACACATAAGGAGTGA
>CAYWGS010000056.1:0-9616 GCA_964457525.1 uncultured Erysipelotrichaceae bacterium
TGCGAATGATTCCAATTTAATTGGGGCACTCTATCATCACCTATATGAATAAAGACAAGCAATGATTCGCTTGTCTTTTTACTCGTCTCCATACTCATCGTGATGGTGTGTTTTCTTTTCATTAGGTACATCTTCTTTAGAAAAGATGCTTATCATGATATAGAACAATAATGGTATTAATATGATCCAGAATATAAATTCCCCCATAGAACTTCCCCCTGTTTAAACTATAATACACTTTTTATTTGCGAATAGCTTAACAAGTTTTTTATAAAAAACAGTGTTTACAGATGGAGTGTTAATTTGTTCACTATGCGTGTAGTTTAATAAAAAAGCCAGAGGGTTCTGGCTAGTTTTCGTCTCTTTCAGTGAATTCGACATCAATCACATTATCTCGATTTTGAGGTTTTGGATTGGTATAGTTTGTGTTTGTTCTAAAGCTGCGTGTTTTAAAGCGAAAGCCAGAGAACCAGTAGGCAATCAGTCCAAAGTAGATGACATAGCCTAGGATTGGATTGATTCTAAAGATACTATTGAGTACAACATTTAGTACGATGAATCCAAGGATGTATTTGATCAGTGAGAACATGGTTTCCTTTCTTATGAACGTTTGTCAAATGCGACATGACAATGTGGACAAGTAATTTCAATCTTACCTCTTCCACGTGGTACACGAAGTGTACGATGACAACGTGGGCATTGTACATGTTTAAATTGTTTTTGGGTTAAGTTGAGTTTGATAATCTTATAGTGTGATTTTATCGGTTGTATTAAACGTTTGAATTTTAAGTTTTCTTGTTGGCGCTTGTAAATCTTCTTGGAGAATCCTCGATAGATAATAATGATACTAAGTGCATACACGATAAGACTAACAACAATACTACGATTGAAGAAGATTCCTCCAATCAATGAAACAAGGATGGATAGAATGAGTAAGGCCATGTTGAGTTGATCTGAGCCATAGCGCCCATTCATGAAGCGGTAAAGTGAATATTTGAGTTTGTTTAGCATAATCTTCTTTCTGTTTAACAATGCTCATCATAGAACGATTGTCAATATTATTCAATAGTTGAATGATGAAAAAAATGTCACAACTTAGGTTAAGGTTTCATCTTTGATTGGATTGTGGAGAATTACTTCAAGTGTTAAAATGGTTATACCAAAGAAGTTTAAGGTCACGAAAGTGTGAATAGGGAAGTAGGTGAAATGCCTACACGGTCCTCGCCGCCGTATAAGGGAGTTCTATTTCATATGCCACTGGTTTAACGGGAAGGCGAAGTAGAATATTGATCTTGAGTCGGAAGACCTGCCTTAAATGAATGTGTGTTGGAGGCTTACGAAGGATAAGCATCGGCTTTTTATTATGCACATTTTGTCCTTTGGAAAGAAAGGGACACTATGATTAGAACAGTGATTAAACGGGATGGAAGAAAAGTAGGGTATGATCGTCAACGGATTGTTTCAGCGATTATAAAAGCTGAAAGACAACTAGAGGGAAGCGTATCCATTGCGGAGAAGGTAGCCAAAGAGGTGGAGTTGAAGTTAAATCAATATAAGCAAGACGCTGTTTCGATAGAAGAGATTCAAGATCTTGTATTGATTTGTTTAAAAGAGAATCATGCCATTGAGTGTGCATCTGTGTATGAGAAGTATCGTAAAGAGCGTACTCAACAGAGAGAAGTGCGTGGTGCTTTGATGAAGTCACTTGAGAAAATGACGTTCTCAGAATCGAGTGATGAGAAGAAAGAGAATGCCAATATAGATGGGAATACATCCATGGGGATGATGTTGCAATATGGTTCAACGGTATCAAAGAATTTTACGAAACATTTCCTATTAAAGGAAGAACACAGTGATTTACATGATGCAGGTTGGATCCATATTCATGATTTAGATTTCTATGCGATGGGGACATTGACGTGTTGTCAGATCGATTTAACACAGTTATTCGAGAATGGATTCTCTACAGGTCATGGTTCACTAAGGGAGCCTAATGATATTAGTTCTTATACAGCACTTGCGGCAATCGCAATTCAATCCAATCAGAATGATCAACACGGTGGACAGAGTATTCCTGCTTTTGATGTGGATATGGCAGAAGGTGTACGTAAGACATTTAGGAAATTATTGGCGTATGAGATCGATATTTTATTAGAAGATCATCCGGATATTTCTTATGATCATATAAAGGATTTGAGTATTGAATCGGTGGATTTAACTAATATCGATCCATCAGATAGGATTGGACGCTTATTAAATCGTGTCTATAAACAAACCATTAAGAAAACATATCAAGCGATGGAAGCGCTAATTCATAATTTGAATACCATGCATTCAAGAGCGGGTGCACAAGTTCCATTTTCAAGTTTGAACTTTGGTACAGATACATCGGTTGCGGGAAGAGTTGTGACGGAACAACTTCTTTTAGCGCATGAATCTGGGTTGGGAAATCATGAGACTCCAATCTTTCCTATTTTAATTTTTAAGGTTAAAGAAGGTATTAATTTTAATCCTACCGATCCAAACTATGATTTGTTCAGACTCGCATTGCGTGTTAGTGCCAAACGACTATTCCCTAATTTTAGTTTCTTAGATGTGCCGTTTAATGCGAAGTATTACAAACAAGGACACGTTGAAACTGAAGTCACCTATATGGGCTGTAGGACACGTGTGATAGGCAATCAATGTGGTGAGAGTCAAGTATCGGGTAGAGGGAATTTATCGTTTACAAGTATCAATCTTGTGCGTTTAGGGATTGAATATGGTCTTCTTTTTAATCAAGAAGCGGATTGGAAGGGTTTCTATAAAGCATTAGATGGATTGTTAAATCAAGTTTTGGATCAACTTTTAACTCGTTTAGCGTATCAAGCGAATAAGAAGGTTAAGAATTTTCCGTTCTTGATGGGTCAGGGTATTTGGCAGGGCTCTAATCAACTATCGTACAATGACTCCGTAGAGTCTGTTCTTAATCAAGGGACTTTGAGTATTGGTTTTATTGGTTTAGCAGAATGTTTAAAGGCAATGACGGGTTCTCATCATGGAGAGAGTAAAACATCTCAACAGATTGGATTAACATTAATCAATTATATGAATCTCTTTTGTGAGAAAGAATCTAAACAAAGGAATCTAAATATTACGTTACTTGCGACACCTGCAGAAGGTTTATCGGGTCGTTTTACCCGTTTAGATCGTGAAAAATATGGGGTTATTGAAGGGGTCACGGATCGAGAGTATTATACGAATTCATTCCATGTACCTGTGTATTATACCTGTTCGATGGATCATAAATTGATGGTCGAAGGGCCTTATCATGCCATTACACCAGCGGGTCATATTAGTTATGTTGAGATGGATGGGGATCCAAGTCGTAACATCGATGCGATGGAGGATATTGTACGTTTGATGCGTAAAGCGAATATTGGTTATGGTTCAATCAATCATCCTTTAGATTATGATCCAGTGTGTGGATATCGTGGTGTGATTAAGGGTTCTGTTTGTCCTAAATGTCATAGAGATGAGCATGAAGGGCAGTCTTTTCAACGTATTCGTAGAATAACAGGTTATTTGGTGGGGACGTTAGAACGGTTCAATCAGGCTAAATTATCGGAGGTTCATGAGCGTGTCCAACATGATTCGATTAGCTAGACTCAGTTCATATAGTTCAGTGGATGGACCTGGATTAAGAACTGTGGTTTGGTTTCAAGGTTGTCCTCATCATTGTGTGGGGTGTCATAATCCAATGACCCAAAGTTTGGATCAAGGTTATTGTGTTTCTGTGGATGATTTGATGGTTCAGATTGAATCTCTAAACAATAAGAAAATCACCCTTTCTGGGGGTGATCCATTCTTACAGCCTTTAGCATTACTTGATTTGGTTGAACGATTAAAAGGGTTAGATTATGATATTTGGTGTTATACCGGATATACGTTTGAGGATTGTTTAAATCATCCAATACTTACAGCGTGTTTAAGACATATGGATATGTTGGTTGATGGTAAGTTTGAACAATCTATGATGGATCATTCTCTTATGTTTAGGGGTTCAAAGAATCAAAGGATTATTGATTTGAAGTACTATTTTGATACATTAATGGTTAATAAACAAGATGAATGGACATATATTGAATAAAAAGGCATTAAGCCTTTTTTACAAGAATATGTTCTTGTATATTGCGTTCTTGTTTGTTATGGGAGGAAGGATATTAGTTGTATGTTTTTTTCAGCTTTAGCAAGATTAATCACAGCATCCGTAAATCCAATCTTACTAAAGAAGATATAATAGGATTCTTTAGGATTAAGAACCATACTTTTTTGGATTAACCCATTGACGATTTGCATATCGAGTGGTTCTTTTGTCCACTTAACTTCCGCAAAAACGGTTATTGAATTGCTTATACCGATTAAATCTATTTCTTCTTCACGTTTTAATTTAGGATTGTTTCCCCACCATCGTCCTCGTTTAGTAATAAGAGTGGGTAGTTTACCTTCTTGGTTCAATTTGTCAAAATGGTCTAGGAATATTTTTTCAAATCCTTCTCCCATAAAGGAAGAGATATTATTCTCAATGAATTCTTGATATACTTTGTCGCCTAATCCTAGTTCGATTGCGCTCATATTTGGGAACACAAATTGATACCAAAATCTAAATGAACCATCTGAAATTCGATAAATCGATTTTCGAGTGTTATCTTCATTAATAGGATTTTCTTTTATGAGGATTCCTAATTCAATTAGGTTGTCTAAGTATCGATTTAGAGCCCCAGTTTGCATGTTAATTTTAGTCGCAATCGTATTGTTTTTTGATGATCCATTCGCAATTGCGTTTAGAATCATATTATAGACTTTTGGTTCACGTAATTCTTGTTTTAGGAAGTTTAGTGGTTCTTCATAGAGTCTTCCAGTATCTGTTAAGAAAAGTGAGACGATATTCGATTTTAAACTTTTATTTTTGTTTATATACGTAAGATATTCGGCAATTCCACCAGTCGCATAGTGGAGAATGGCAATATCTTCCTTTTGCATTGGGCTTAGATATTTTTCAGTCTCAAAGTATGTAAAAGGTTTTAGTTTGATTTGTGATGTTCGGCGGCCATACAGTGGACTTTTTATACCTAAAACTTGAGTTTCCATAAAACTCATAGAAGATCCACAAAGAACTAAATGTAATTTTGTATCTTTCCATTCATGGTCACAGAATTTTTGAATGATGGATGATATTTCTGGCATCGATTGTGCTAGATAAGGATATTCATCGATAATAAAAATTATTCTTTCATTTCTTGATAATTCGGTTAAGTAATGAAACATTTGATTGAAATCACTAAAAGAGGGAAGATAAGAAGATTGTTTGGTATGTTCATAGATTGACTTGGATAATAAATCAAGGTTTGTTGAATAGCCTGCTTCGATTGCCATGTAGTAGATTGCGTTTTTGTCTTGAATAAATTGTTTAAGTAATTGAGTTTTACCAATACGTCTTTTTCCATACAAAACTGTAAATTCAAATTGATTTGATTGATATTGTCTTGTTAGATTTTCGAGTTCTTTTTCTCTTCCTATGAACATATTTATGTCTCCTATTTTCTATATTTTAAAAATAACACATTAATCATTAATATACAAGAACATGTTCTTGTATATCGTGTTCTTGTAAATTAAAAAGGCGCTAAGCCTTTTTGTGTTTATGCAAAGTGTGTATGTTTTGTTTTCCATTTCTGTAGGTCAATTCCGACCCAGAAACTATAGATTCCAAAGGTAATAATAATCAGTAACAACCATTTGATCCATGTACCAAACAAGCCCATGGCAGTTCCTTCAAAGCGAAGTCGTTTTCCATCGATAATGGTGTGACTGGTCATCCATTTCTGATATAAGACAATGGCCCAAGGATAACAGATACCAAAGGTTAGAACGGTGATTAGAAACCTAAGGATTTGGATACCAATCAGGCCTAATAAACCTCCATCAAACTTCGAATTATTCATCGTTCGTGTCCTCTTCTAGTAATATTTCTGGTTTAACTTCAAGGGTTGATACATTCTTGAGTTTGGATTGAATCATACGGGTACGAACACCAACAAGTTTATCCAATTCTTCACTGGTCTTTGTTAGTTTATCTTGTGCACTTTGTAGTACATTACCAAATTTCTCGAACTCTGCTTTAACCGATGATAAGGTACTCCATACTTCTCCACTTCGTTTTTGAATCGCAAGTGTCTTAAAGCCCATTTGTAGGCTGTTTAAGAGGGCTGCCATCGTAGTAGGTCCTGCAATGTTAATTTGGTAATCACGTTGTAGGACTTCAACTAAACCGCGTTGTACGACTTCTGCGTATAAACCTTCGGTTGGTAAGAATAGGATAGCGAATTCTGTGGTATATGGGATACGTACATATTTTTCTTTGATGTCTTTTGCGAATGTTTTAATCTTCGTTTCGAGTGATTTCCAGGATTGATCAATGAGTGCTTTATCCCCAATCTCACTCGCATTCATCAGTCTTACATAATCTTCAGTCGGAAATTTGGAGTCTATTGGAAGATAGACGGGTCCACTTTCATCACCGGGTAATTTGACCGCAAATTCAACTGGGTTCTTAGTGCCTGGAATGGTCACATAGTTTTCAACGTATTGTTCTGGGGAGAGGATTTGTTCAAGGATGGATCCGAGTTGAATTTCACCTAACATACCACGTGTTTTAACATTGGATAGAATCTTCGTTAAATCCCCAACTTCTACCCCAATCTTACGCATTTCACCTAATCCTTTATATACTGCTTCAAGTTGTTCAGAAACTTGTTTGAAGGATTGTGAGATACGATCTTCTAAGGTCTTTTGTAGTTTCTCATCTACGGTCATACGCATTTCATCTAACTTCTTACTGTTTTCTTCTTGAAGTGAGGATAATCGTTTTTCTACCGTCTCACGAATCTGGTTTAACTTCTGTTCATTGGATAAACCGGTATTCGTCAATGTCGTATTCATTTGACTGAGTGTTGTATAGACGGTGTTTTGCAAAGCTTCTTGGTTGAGCTTAAGGAGTGTGGTTAAGTCGGATAAGCGTTTATCTAAGACTTGATTAGTTTCCTTGTTGGTATTGCTTAATACCGTACTAAAGGTTGTGAGGGATCGTTGATTGTCATCTTTGAGATCATTCTCCATGTCTCTTAAATCACTCTTAAGCGCATCGTTATTTGGTTTCTTGAGTAATAAAACAATGAGTAATACAATAATTATTCCAATGCCTATAAGTATGTAAATTTCCATAATACCCCCTTTATGATTGATATGGACCATATCGATTATCGTATGGTGTTCCTGGTAGTGCGAGTAAGATAATAACAGCTATGTTTCCAATCCATGGAATAAAGTTAAAGAGCAAGAAGTATCCGGATCGATCTTGATCATGAAGTCTTCTGACTGACATGGCTAGGATTGGGATAAGCATGAAGGTTGAATAGATAAAACTGCTAAAGATCAGTACGCATACGAGTAAGTAAGACAAGACACTTTCGATTAATACAGTTAGGAGTGATAATCCAATAAATAATCCAACAAACACGATAATTGAATTCGCTAACATGAACATCCAGAAGTCTCTTCTGGAACAACGTCCATTGAAATTAGCGTATTGTTTGAGTGCATTAATATAGTATTGAAATAAGCGAGTACTCGCATTCGACTTTGTTATTTCAAGTGGTTTTCCACAGTGCTCGCAGTTTAATTCCTTTGAGGTGGTTTCGAGTCCACAGTACGTACAGATTCTTGCCATAAGATCCTCCACATTTAGTATATACTATAGGGTAAAAACATGTCATAATCAAAGACATTTTTATTTTGGGTGGTATAATACTTGTACAGAACTTTTAAAGGCTAGGAGGATTAATATGGCTACAGTTTATTCAGAAAAAGAATATCATGTTCAATTAGAAAAAGGTGATGTAGGGGAATACGTCATTCTTCCAGGAGACCCAGGTCGTTGTGAGAAGATTGCTCAGTATTTTGATGAACCTGCTCATGTTATGACCAATCGTGAATATGTTACTTATACAGGTAAATTAAATGGTGTTAAAGTCAGTGTTACTTCAACCGGTATTGGAGGTCCATCTGCAGCGATTGCGTTAGAAGAACTCATTCATTGTGGCGCTCATACCTTCATTCGTGTTGGTACATCCGGTGGTATGCAACCAGAAGTATTAGGTGGGGATGTTGTGATTGCGACAGGCGCAATTCGTTTGGATGGTACAAGTAAAGAGTATGCTCCAGTTGAATTCCCAGCGGTTGCGAACTTTGATGTTGTTCAAGCATTAAGAGAAAGTGCTAAGGACTTAAATATTCCGAGTCATACGGGTGTTGTTCAATGTAAGGATAACTTCTATGGTCAACATTCTCCTGAATCGATGCCAATTGCTTCTGAGTTAAATGCTAAGTGGGAAGCTTGGATTCGTGCTGGTGCATTAACATCCGAAATGGAGTCTGCTACATTATTTGTTGTTGGTTCGACTCGTCGTGTACGTGTTGGAGCTGTTCTATTGGTTGTGGCTAATCAAACACGTCGTGCATTAGGTTTAGAAGATATTCAAGTTCATGATACAGAGGCCGCAATACGTGTTGCGGTTGAAGCGATTAGAAAGTTAATCGAACAAGATAAGAAGTAATAACCTTAACTCATATTAAGGTTTTTTATTTTGGGCTTTGTTGTTTATAAAGGAGAATTATGAAGCGATTATATATATTTGATATGGATGGATTACTTCTTGATACTGAGACACTCTATCAACAATTCTGGTTTAAAGTATTACAAGAGAAGAATATTGATATTACGCGAGAAGAACTTAGAAAGATTATTGGTATGAGTTATGATCAAGCTAAGAATTATTTCTTGAATTATGTTGATACGGAAGAAGAATTTATTGAACTTAGACAAAGACGAGAAGTCTACTTCTGGGAACATGTAGAAAACATAGGTATGCCGCTTAGAGAAGGGGCAGATCAAATACTGAGTTACTTGATAGAAAATAAAATCAAGACAGCACTTATCACTTCTACTGAGGAACAACGTGCTAAGAAACTAATGAATATTGCAGGGCTCAATCATACCTTTGATTACATGGTCTTTAGTAATATGGTAACTAAGACAAAACCTGATCCTGAAATGTATCATTATTTAGAGAAACTTACGGATATTGATATGAGTGAATGGATTGTATTTGAAGACTCTTACAGTGGATTAAAGGCTGCGAACAATGCAGGGGTTGATGTGGTGTGGATCAAAGATTTAGCCATTCTCATGGATGATAATGTGAGTTATAAGCAGATGCATAGTTCATTACTCGATGTCTTAGCAAACATGGAGATGATTGAAAACATGTAATTATACAAAAACAGACCTATCTCAGGAATGATGGGTCTGTTTTTGTTTGGGGAAGTAAAATTGAGGGGATACTTCCTATTTATATATCGTATATTTATGGAGAAACTTAAGGAATGTTGATATAAAGTCAATATTGCATAGATAGTGAGTAAATAAGAGAATGCAAGAAAAGTGGACATTTTATTAAATAGAGTCGTTCTCTATCGAAATAGCATACAATGTTCAGAACCATAATATTAAGTAATG
>CAYWGS010000057.1:0-9499 GCA_964457525.1 uncultured Erysipelotrichaceae bacterium
TTTTCTCAGTTAATAATCCATTGGTATAACGATAAGTTTCTGTCTTCTTATTCTCAGACTCGGAGACAGGAGGATTGTCTACTTTGGTTTGTAGTTTACCATCCTTGGTATAGGTATAAATTTCACGAACTGTAAATAGATTAAATGGATCACTACTCTTGGATGAGTAGGATTTTTCTTTGAGTTGTCCACCTAATGTATAGGTATAATCAATCTCATGTTCATTCGCATAAGAAGTCTTTGTTTTATTTCTCATTGAATCATAGGAATACGTCACAATGAATCCGCTTGGATCTTGAACCGTGATTAAATCACCAAAGGCAGAATAGGTGTAGGTGGTTAAGGCTTCATCCGTTACCCCTTGAAGTGTTCTAAGTTCTTTGATTTGAGTCACTCGTTTCATCGAGTCGTATACCCATTCAGTTTGTTTAACCAGTTCATTAGAAGCGTTATAAGCCACTTCTTTGATTTTATTTCCTGTTGTATCGTATGTAGTTTCTAGCGTCTCATTGTTTGGATAGGTCACTTTAACTGTTCTTCCAAGAGGATCAATGAGGTTGTGTGTCACTTCATTTAAAGCATTCGTCGATTTCACAACTTGATTTAAACGATTGTATTCATACGATTCTGTTTTTGATATGCTTCCATCTGTATTTGTTTTAGTAACAACATTTCCAACTTCATCGTAATCCACTTCTACCATTACACCATTCGGTTGAACAGTTTGAACGATACGATTTAAACCATCATAAGTGAATGTTGTAACTAGATCTTGAGTTAAGGATTGTAATTGTCCATTAACAGTTGTTTCTACTAATACATTTTTAGCGGTCTTAGATATTTGTCGACCATATGCATCGTAATTGTAATCCGTTGTTAAGCCAGATTGATTTGTGGTCGACTTTAAATCCCCATATTTGGTATAAGTTCTTGTTTCTAAAATCTGATCAGAATAAGATTGAGTCTCTGCATTATAAGTCGCATTATCAGAAACTTGGATGAGTCTTCCATTGCTATCAAATGTATATGTATTAATGTAATCATCATCCGTCGATGTTAAATTGTCATTAGAAAAACTTTCTTGTTTAACTTGACCATCAACTCGGTATTCTTTTGATTTAAAGCTTCCATTCGTCGCTACTTCTTTTGTCATTTCCCCAAACACATTATAGGTGTATTGGATTGAACGATCTGAAGTTAATGGATCTGAATCCTCTTGTTTAACTTCTAATAGACTTCCTGTTAATGGATCATAAGAATTTATAGCTATTAGTCCATTTGGATACTGTGTTCTAACCAATTGGTTATATCCATTGTATTGATAGATTGTCTCAAAGTTACGTTCATCAATACTCTGAGTACAGTTTCCAAATGCATTGTAAGTTCTTGTTGTGACAACCGTTTCAGTGTCACCATTTAAGGCATCTTTATAGATTTTAGACTCTTTTACAAGATTATCCAACTTGTCATAATCGTATTTTATCGTCAGCAAATCATCATCTAAGGCATTGGTATTGTAGTATTTTACTTCTTCTACCTTTTGATTTGGACCATAGACCATAATGGTTGTATTTGACTTAGCATCAATTTTCTTCGTCACATTACCATACATGTTAACTTCGTAAAGTGTTGATTCATTAAGTGCGTTTGTAGATAACACTAAATGATTCATTGCATTGTATTGATAATCTGTTTTACTTCCAGTACCATCAATCGTTCTCACTAATTGATTGAGTGCATTGTAATAATTATATGTATGATTTCCTCTAGCATCGATGAAGAGTTCTACTTGATTGTTCGCATTATAGAATGTTTGAGTAAACAATCCATCAAAATCACGTTGCGCAACCACATTCCCATAGGCATCGTATTTAAATGTACTTCTACGTCCTAAAACATCATTTTTCGAACTTACTCGTCCCAAGTGATTGTACTGTACTCGTGTGATACGAGCGGTATCATCAATTAAATTGACATCTGCTTGATCTGCTTTAATCTCTTTCGTTAGTCGATGGAACTTATCGTATTCTCTGAAAGTGTACAAACCAGTTGCACTCTTTTCAACAAGTATATCCCCAAACTTGTTATACGTGAAGTCTGTCACGATGCCTTGTTTTGTAAGTTTAGTGACTTGTCCATTAATATCATAAACCATTGCTAGTTCTTCAACTTCCGCAACATTTGGTGCACTATTCTTAACAGAGACAACTCGACTCATTACATCATATGTAGTCTTTGTCGATTTTCCGAGTGGGTTGATTTCTTCAACTAATCGGCCAGCTCCATCGTAGTAATATTGAGTTGTAGCTGTAACTAATTCGTTGTTCGCATCGAATACAGGTTTAATACTTTGAACAATTAGTCCATTTGCATCATAGACTGACTTTGTTGTAAAACCATATAAATCTGTTTCTGAAGTCTTGTTACCCACTCCATCATATTCATACTTCTTTAATGAAAGCGTCGTATTGTTACCATCAATCGTCTTATTTTCGACTAATTGATTATTACGATTGAATGTATTGACTTCCTTATTTCCTAGAGCATCTGTTTTTGTGACTAACTGTCCATTGGAATATGCAAAAGTCGTTACATTCCCCATTGCATCTTTACTGGATGTCATTTGATCCATTGAATTGTAGGTATATTCCGTAACTCGATCTGCCTTTACGCCTTTTACCGCAATGGTTTGTATACTTTCTAAACCATTTACTTGATACTTAACTTCATATTGTCCAACTTCATTGAAAGTAAATTGTGTTCCAATGAGTTGACTAGTAACATCCTCACCATTAAAGGAGACTTGTATGGAAACTTGACTGGATAAATCTCCAGAAATAGGATCAATATAAGAATAATAACTGGATAAACTCTTTGTTTCGCCTTTATTCACTAAAGCATATTTCTTCGCACTTAACTCACTTCGTGTTTGATAAGTATATCGAGTTTGAGTGTTTAATGGGTAGTAATTTGTTGGAACTTCGGCACCACTTGGAATCCACCCTGACATTGTTCCATCAAGATAGCGATATAAGTTTTGATTTAATCGATCATAACTTGTATCGGATGCTTTATTGCCTGAAATCCAACTTGACCATGCTCCAAACTTAATAAATTCATATTGTTCATAATAACCACGAGTGGATTCCATAACGCGATAAGCTGTATTGGCTCCCGCATAATAATTTCCATACTTGTATCGTACGGATACACCACATCGTGTATGTGGATAGTAGGCATATTGATAATCGCCTGGATGTTGGGCATAAGTCCAATAACCACTTATGACGGAATACTTTTTCTTAATCCAATCATTACTAAAACCACCCCGTTGAATGTTTGCGGATACGTTGGTACAGGAGTCCCATTCCAAAGTCACATCAGTCCATGCAGTATAAACAGTTGGAAGTTGTTTAACGTATTGATATGAACTGTCTGGAGGTGTGCTGGAACCAATTATAGCTTGTGATTTGGTGCGTTCCTTATAATAAGGATTGGATTCAAGGATACGAACTGTACCTGTTGCTGGAGTCGTTCCTGGATTCACTTCAACTTTTTCGACCCATCCATTCGGAGAAATTAGATAATCTTTATAATTTTGAGTACTGACGAGTTGAACTGTACTGGACTGTGTCATCGTCGTTAATGACTCTGGTTGAGTTGTCCAAGTACTAAGTTGTTTATTATCACGATTATCTTGGATTTCAATTACACGGATGACTTCTAAGCCTGTAGTACCTAAGGTATAAATAATTTCAACTGTTCCCTCTTTGCTGGTATCAACAGTGGATACATTGGTTGTTATTAGATTCGTAATATTATTCCCTTTTGCATCAACCGCACTCACACCAGTCATGATATTAATCGAATCACCCATCGAGATAACCGTATCATTTGGAACTGTCATCTTTGAACGTGATCTTACATAAATCTCATCTAAAGTAATATTCGATTCATTTGGATGTAACTCATCCGCTAAAAATTGGTAATCTGTATAAGATCTAGTTTCAGAACGATATTCTTTCTTACTTTGAACGTTGATTGAACTGGTGTCTATAATTTTGTCTTCTTGATACTCACCATATTCACCACTTGATTCAAAGGTATATAATACATAACGATACTGGGTTTTCTTACAATAAGAACCTTGTGCATCGGTTGCTTTTTCACTTGCACTGCAATCTCCCCATAATCGATAATCATAATCTTTATATCCATATAGGTTAACCGTGTTTCCATTTAACACTATTTCTCCTAATAACCCATCTTTCCATGCAAAACCAAAGAGGTTGGTATGTTGATATCCACCTAAACCAGATTGCTCACGCTTAGTAGTAGTTCTAATATATCCAGGTTCGACGACTTTACTCGATTCTTTTGTGGTAGACATACTCGAACGATATAAAAAACGTTCCTCAACCACAACATTATCACTGCCTGAAATTTGTGTAGTAGTCCAAGCACTCATACCTGTCGTTGAATAGAATTTACGTTTTAATAGGGATTCTTTATCAATGAGTTCGGTATCCGTATTTGAAGGATTGTATGTTGTTGAAACAACACCGTCAATCTTATAGACCTTTTGTGTTTCAACAATATTATTTTCATGCTTCAAAATAGGTTCTTTTTGCCAATTCGTAAAGTTAGTTGGATATCCTCCAAATAAGTACTCTACATAATACAAATAGAACTTTTTACAATAGGTTCCACCTGTATCCGTTCCTAAATCAGATGCAATACACCCTCCCCATATCGCGTATTCATAGTCTTTGTAACCATATAAATTTGCAGGTTTCGTTCCATCAATTGTTACTCGATTAACAAATCCATTTGTCCATGGATTGCCGTATCCTTGAGTATGTAACCAAGATTTTTGTACAGAGTTCAACTCACGTTCTTGGCTTAAGTATTGATAATTTAAATAGGCATTAGCGTTAACCCAGCGCTCTTCATATTCTTTTTCACGATATTCGGTATAAGTCTCAACATTTTTATCTGTTGCAACTCCACTTTGACTGGCCAATGTCCAATCAGACCAATTCGTATAATAGACTTGTGAATCATTTACATGCTCAGTTTTCTTTGTTTGATTTCCATTTGCATCATACTCGAATGTGGTAACTAATCCAGAATCCTCTGTCTTCTTAGTCAATTGATTCATAGAGTTGTATTCAAATCGCGTTAAAACCCCTTCAGCACTCACTTCCTGAAGCAGATTTCCAACACTATCAAAATTTCGAGTTACGATATTTCCATCAGGTAAGTGCTCTTGTATCACCTTATTTACAAATCGATCGTATCGATATAAAGTAACTAGTTCTTCAGAATTGGTTGTGGAGCGAACTTTTCGTTCAAGTTCACCTTCGATGTTATATTGATATTTTTCATAACTACCATCAATGTTTTCTATACGAATGAGTCGATGATTTAAATCATAATAAGAGGTTGATCCTTGAACTAAAAGAACATTACTTGCGTTATATTTATCCTCACGGACTTTATTCCCAAAACTATCATAAGTGGTTAAAACATAATTTCCATATGAATCCACTTGTTTAGTTAATTGATTTAAATTGTCATACTCAAATCTTCGAGTATTAGAATTCCCATCCGTTTTCGTTAAAGGTAAACCATTCCCTGTATATGTGGTTTCAGTTATATCACCTTCAAAAGTGGTTTCATAAACAATCTCATTGAGATAATTACGAGAAATCACTCGTTTATTCCCGAATGTATCCGTTTCTCGAGTTGGATAACCCATTAAGTTATACTGAGTTTGTTGTGTTTCAGAATTAGGATAAGTTACTTTTACTAATCGTCCTTTTCCATCATAATCGAATGTCGTAATATTACCTTTACGATCTTTACTCGTTTTTAAGAGTGTATTTTCATAGGTGAATTGCTCGGTAGATCCATTCACGTAAGTAATTTTCGTTCTTAAATTATTTGTATAGGTATACTGAGTAAGATTTCCGTTAAAATCCGTTTCACTTAATCGATTATTGTTTGAATCATATGTAAACGTACGAACTTTTCCATCACTTCGGGTGATGGATGTAATATTTTGCTTTGTATCGTATGCATATTTGAGAGTTGTCCCATTCATCAATGTTTCAACTTCAAGTTGTCCATTGGATGTATTGTATTTTTTTAATTCAACTGATCCATTGGTATAGTCAATACGCTCAGTTTTGAATCCTTCGTTATAACTAATTCTTTGAATGAGTTTATCTTCAATTGTTTGACCATCTACTTGAATCTTTTGGAACCATTCTGTATATCCTTTGTTACGATAATATTTAAAGTTATTTGTAACATTATTCGCATTGATTAATGCTGTAACACGGTTCTCATTATCATACGTAACTTGATCAACTAAATTACCACTTTTATCGGTCCATGAAATAATACGACCTAATTGATCATACTCATAGTAGGTCTTGAATCCGATTGGATCCGTAACTTGTTTAAGTTGATCATCCGCATTATAAACATACGTCACACGTTGTGCTGTCGTTCGTTTATCACTAATAACAGAAACATAACTGAGTGATTCAATCAATCCTGTTGAATTATACGTTAACTCCAGTTCATCCCCATTTTCGAGTATGACTCGATAAAGTCTTAGATTCTCATCATAAACATAATTTACTTCATTTCCATTTAAATATGTAATTTTCTCAATTTGGTTATTCAAAGAGAAATAATAACTTCGATCCTTAGCTGTAATTTGATATTTACCATTCACCAATGCCAATGTATGTGTATCATTGTTTTGAGTTGTATAACCATTAGCAGTCTTCTCAAAATATATTTTTTGACCATCTTCCTTCTTAAATACGAGCTTATTGTCATCATAGTTAAGTAATATATAATTAAAATTATATTCCCAACTCTTTCCAAAATGATGTAAACCAAGACTATTTTGAGAGTTGAAAACACGTGTAACACTCACTTCTTCTCCAAACATCATGTAAGTCATGTCTGTGTGAGATAGATAGTAGTTACCTGTGTTAAGATTTATTCTATTTTGATAGTACTCATTAAATGAGTTTAGTCCTAATAAGTAATCACTTGATTTTGTTTCAGTGATATATTTTGTAGAAGCCTCTGTATAGGCAACTCCTATATTTCGTTTAGGATTGCGGATAAACAATCGACTTTGAGCGTTGACTGCACCTACAATTTGATTGTCTTGTTTAATGGTTTCAGCATCTACTCCATAGAAGAATGCTAAATCAGCAAGATTATTAAAATAACCAAGATGAGCAATAATAAACGATTCTTTCGTTCGTGTACTGGTTACCCCATCTTTCTTAGCTTCTGCTTCAACTTGATATAACTCATTTCCTACAAAAAAACTTGAATTGAGTAAGTTATTACTGCTTTTGAAATTGCTATTGAGTGGAGAGATAAATGTATTCGTAATATCGGTGATAACTTCTCCATTAATGATGGCTTCATTGTTACTGACTTTATTTAAATAAAGAGAAACTTCACTTCCTGGCTTAGAAACACCATCAAATGTGATAGATTGGAACTGATAATTCCCATTCGTATTCGTCACGATAGGGCGTAAGTTTAATTGGATACCTTCTAACGGATAATTAGGCGATACATCAAAAATACTTTCATAATCGACCGATATTTCGGGCTTATGATCTAAAGAGTCATTTGATGTAAACTCAATCATTGGATTCATTTCATCTTCAAAGCGTAAATAAAATCCTCTGTTCTCAAGATTGTTGGTTAAAAGATCTTGAAGATAGGAGGTTAAATCAACTTTTACAAAGTGTTCTTCAAGTTGATATTTCGTAATTTGAAATTCATTAATTCTTGGTTTACCTTGAGCTTGTGTAGATTCAATTGTTAATTTCACTTGGTTGTAAAGTGATAACGTAGGTTCAAAACTTAAAGTTTGCTCGTAATTATCATTTTGAGTCTGCGAGGACATTCCATTCGATACTAACTGTGTAATGGATTCATTTGTATTCGTATTAATAAACTGTATGGTTAAATTCTCTCCAGAAGAATCTGCGTCCCCTCCATAATTTAAATAAACTTCTTCAGGTCGGATGAACTTGTTTAGATTAATTACTATTTCTTGATTGACAAGTTGTTCTCCATTTATACTCTGTATATATGTCGCATTGTTCCCATCAAGAATAGTATACAGAGTTTGTGCATCAAATGCAGTCGTCGGCACTCCACTGTTGATAACATGGTTTAATGTAAATTCAGTTGGTAATGCAGTTAATGCAGGAAAGTAATTGGTAAAGTATTTTAAATTTTCTGCAATGACAGGCGTAGAACTTTGACATGTTGCATCTAAATCATTTCCATTTTCCCACGTCGCATTGATAAAATCGAAGCTCTCATTAATAGAACAAAGTTGAATTCTTTGATTAAGTAATTGGGTATCATTTGGTGCATACAAGGTTAAAGTTGCTTGATTGATAACTGAAGCATCTTGTTCAAGCTCTTGAAGCAAGTCATTATTTATTTTAAAGAACGAACGATTACGTCCTGTTCCATCATATCCAACAACGAGTTGTGAATCATACGGAGAACTTACAGTCGGAGTAGTTTCACTAATACTGGTATCGATTTCATTTGAGATATCCGTAAATACAGGGTCAATAATGACAGGATAAACACGATCATCTGAATTCATCCACTCAGAATTTACCGTCAATGTTAAAGAATATCCACTTTCTAATTGTGTGACAGATAGATTCAAATCTGTTAATTCATTCCCATTCGCATCTACAGCCACAGGTGCTTTTAATTCAAATAAGCGATTTGATTTCGAATCAATAATGTAAAGATGCCCATTCTCATCAATTAAGCTTCCTTTATCAATATTGATTGTATATGAAAAAGAGTAATTTTCTTGTGGAGCAAGTAAGGTAATTTCTTCTTTAAACGAACTTGCATTTAAAGTATATGTAAAATAAGTATTTCTTTTATCCGTATTATAAAAAACAGAATTTTGATTAACTAACGCTGACTTAAAAGTGTATCCTGTTGGAACATAACTAACAACAGTCTTACCATATTCTAATCGAATTGGGCTATTCACACTTAATAAATCTGGCAATATTCCTGAGAATGAGATAGCTTCATTTTTAAATTCTTTTTGACCTTTTTTATCAAATAAGCCTTTTTTAACCTCTTTAAAACCTTCAAGGACTTTGCTTGAGTTTGATTTACTATGATCCAAATAATCCTCTAAGAAGATGGATGAATTACTGGAATCAGGTAATTCATGTGTTGGTTCTGTCACTGTTTTTTCTAGTTTACCTGGCTTAACATCTTTTACTAATGCTCTTTTAGCATTACCAAGTATATTATACTGCTCAGAAACATTGCCTTTAACTAAAGCTGAAACCGGTTGTAAGACAACCATCAATTCTGCAAATACAATTAGACATAATAAAATCTTTCGAATCCTTTTCATACTTTCCCCTTGTCTCTCATGATTAATTCGATTCTAAAT
>CAYWGS010000058.1:0-9389 GCA_964457525.1 uncultured Erysipelotrichaceae bacterium
CCCCTGCACAGTTCTTAGCTGAACAAGGGTTTCCTCTTTTTTCTTAAATGTCTACAAATGCTTTACAACTCCACAATCGACTCTTTTTTGTTAGTTTGATTTGTATGCTTTCTTAAGAATTTCTTGCATGTCTTTTACAAGCGCAAGTCTTGGGTTACATGGAGTACATTGATCTTCATACGCTAAGAAAGAAATCATTTCCATATCTTGATTAAAGGTTTCTTCAGAGATACCTTGTTCGGCAAAACTCATCTTAATGCCACATTCAACCGCAAGATTGTGACACGCTTGTGCATAACTTTCTACGCCTTGTTGGATGGTATCAGCAGGAAGTCCAAGTAGACGTGCTAATTCTGCGTATTTTTCATCTGCTTTATAGTAATTGTACTTTGGCCATGTGGAAGGTTTGGATGGGAATGTTCCATTATAACGAATAACATGAGGCATTAATATTGCATTTGCTCTTCCATGTGGAATGTGCCATTGAGCACCTACTTTATGTGCTAGGGAGTGATTAATTCCAAGGAAACTATTCGCAAATGCCATTCCTGCTAAGGTAGACGCATTATGTATCTTTTCTCGTGCTTCTGGATCATTCTTACCATTCTTAACCGCTCTTGGTAAGTAAGTGAATACCATCTTGATAGCTTGTAAGCAGAGGCCATCGGTAAAGTCACTCGCAAGGGTAGATACAAACGCCTCAGTCGCATGCGTTAATACATCTAATCCTGTATCTGCTGTTACACTTGCTGGTAGGTTCATGGTTAAGGTAGAATCCACAATTGCGACACTTGGTGTTAAGGAGTAATCAGCTAATGGATATTTCTTATTGACACGCTTATCGGTTAAGACAGCGAAAGGTGTAACTTCACTACCTGTACCGGATGTCGTAGGAATACATACGAGTTGTGTTTTCTTACCGAGTTCTGGATATCTAAAGGCACGTTTACGAATATCCATGAACTTTTGTTTAAGATCATCGAAATCTACCGATGGATTTTCATAGAATAACCACATTCCTTTTGCGGCATCCATCGGTGATCCACCCCCTAATGCAACGATTGTATCGGGTTTGAATGCATTCATTAATTCATACCCTTTACGTACTGTATCCATCGATGGATCCGGTTCAACATCACAGAATAATTGAATTTGAACTTTATTTCGTCTTAGATTGAGTTGTTCGGTGATTTTAGAAACATAACCTAAGTCAACCATTTGACGATCAGTTACGATGAATACACGTTCGACATCCTTCATTTGTTGGAGATATTGGATGGAATTACGTTCGAAGTAAATCTTTGAAGGTATTTTAAACCATTGCATATTGTTGTTTCTGCGTCCTAAGCGCTTGATGTTAAGTAAGTTAATCGCGGATACATTGTTTGATACAGAGTTATGTCCATACGATCCACAACCGAGTGTTAAGGATGGTATGAACGCATTGTAGACATTACCAATACCACCAAAAGTCGATGGAGAATTCCAGATAACACGGATTGCTTTAACCATAAGTGCAAATTCATCTGCGATTTCTTTTGATTCGGTATGAATTGCGGCTGAGTGACCTAAACCATTGAAATCGACCATCTGTTTAGCATATAACAAGCCTTCTTGTGTCGATTTTGAAGTGATGAACGCAAGAACAGTACTTAACTTTTCTTTCGTCATTGGCTCTTTTGGACCAATTTCTTTTACATAAACACCTAATAGAATTGTTCCATCTGGAACGTTGAAACCTGCTTGTTCCGCAATCCACTTCGCATCTCTACCAACAACCGCTGGATTTAAGTTCGCATCTGGATTACATGCGCCAGATGATGATGTCGTATTGAACATGAATTGTTCTAACTTAGTCTTTTCTTCACTCGATACAAAGTAGACACCGTATTTCTTGAAGAGTTCAATCGATGTTTTTTCGATTTCTTTATCAATGATAATGCATTGTTCTGAAGCACAAATCATACCGTTATCAAATGCTTTAGACATGACGATATCATTCACCGCTTGTCGAATATTACACGTTTTTTCCATGTATGCTGGAACGTTCCCTGCTCCTACACCTAATGCTGGTTTACCACAGGAATAAGCTGCTTTAACCATCGCATTACCACCTGTCGCAAGAATTGTCGCAACATCCTTATGATTCATTAGATCAGAAGTCGCTTCTTTAGAAGGATTATCAATCCATTGGATACAATTCTTTGGTGCACCGGCTTTTACAGCTGCTTCATATACAACACGTGCTGCTTCTGTTGAACAGTTCTGAGCACTTGGATGAAATGAGAAAATGATTGGATTACGTGTTTTTAATGCGATTAAGCATTTAAATATTACCGTTGAAGTAGGATTCGTAACAGGAGTAATTCCAGCCACAACACCAACTGGTTCCGCAATCTCAGTAATTCCAGTCACATCATCTTCATGTATAATGCCTACTGTCTTTAAGTGACGCATATGATTAATGACATATTCACAAGCAAATAAATTCTTAGTCGCTTTATCTTCAAAAACACCACGTTGCGTTTCTTTGACTGCAAGTAATGCTAGTTCCCCATGTTTATCAAGTGCCGCTACAGATGCTTTTGCGACGATAAGATTTACTTGTTCCTGATCGAGTAATAAAAAATCATCGAGTGCCTTTACCCCTCTATGCACTAACATATCCACTTCATTCACTGCTCCTTCGACGGTCAAGATGTCTTCCAAAACATTTTGCTTTTTCATCGTAATCTCCTTGTGTTATTTTTCACAAGATAAGATTATGCTTATTCAATTAACTTGTCAAACGATTTTGTTATATATTTCACAAGTAAGCGATTTCAATGATTATCATTTTAATACTTGTTAAAAAGCATAAAAAAAATACATTGAAACATGTACTTTTTTGTTATATTTTTCACAAGATAACTTACTTACCTAAGAATTTAAGAATTAATTCACGTTTTGTTTCGCAATCACTCTTACCTAAATCGAACATATTTTGGACTTGTTCAAGGGTTGCGCTGAAGCGTTTTGCCCCAAAGTCTTTACTTGGTTGTAAATGAACAACCTTACCTTCTTTCTCTAATTGACGAACCAAATCCATCTCACGATTGTATACATCTTTTCGTTTTCTAAAGTCTTGTAATAAGATTTTATATTTGCCATAAATAATATCTAACAAAAATTGAGTGAGTGGACTATTATCCTTACGAACAAAATTACTTGGTTTTGTCGTAACGACCACAATCTTATCCGCTTCATGTTCAAGTGCTCTTTCAACTGGGATCATTGTTGTAACTCCCCCATCCATAAACCACTCACCATTTACTTTTACATTTCTACCAGCTATTGGTAGAGTACAAGCAGCTTGTAAGAGTTTAATTTTATCATCCACATCACTTTGGTTATACCAAATTGTTTTTTGAATGGCTAAACGATATACACCAAACTCAACGAGTGAAGGAATACTACGAATACGATCTGCAGTCATATTCAATCGTTTAGTTAATAATTCTTCAAACATGAAGTTATATCCGACTGGCGTTCCTTCTCTTAAGATAGCACGCCAACCAACATTATTGGGTAAAACAGAATAATCAACCGATGAATCATGGAGTAACTTCACATCTTTCATCGCCAAACTAAAGGCATGCATTGCACCTGAAGATATTCCAATATGTAAATCAAATTCGATATTATTTTCAATAAACCAAGCACAAACCCCTGCAGTATAAGCTCCTCTGAGCCCACCGCCTTCAAGTACAATCGCAGTTTTCATTCTCTTCTCCTATAAAAGTGTACTAAACATATTTAATATCGCACGCCACAATTTTACCATAAAATTAACATTCTTCGCTTCTTCATACGTGATTTCAATGCACTTCGATAATGTATCTTTGCAGTCATCTACGATATCTTTAATACTTGGATCATCGATAATTAGAGAACCACATTCAAAGTGTAAGAAGTAACTTCTAAAATCTAAATTCGTTGTGCCAACAATCGCTACACGATCATCCGCTACCATAACCTTCGCATGTAAGAAACCAGGAAGATATTCATAAATACGAACACCATTTTGAGTGAGATACTCATAATTACTTCGAGTTACTGAGAACACATATTTCTTATCTGGAATATGGGGCACCATGATTCTAACATCGACTCCACTCTTAGCCGCATTCACAAGTGCAATCATGATTTCATAGCCAATAACTAAATATGGAGTCATGATATAGATATAACTAGATGCACTATTAATTAGGTTTAAATGGGTAAACTGACTAACTGGTTCTTCATCGGTTGGACTATCTGAGAAATTTTGTACATAACCCACATTCTCATATTTCTTAGGATTCCCATAATACCAACTATAATCTGATATTTCTTTCGATACATGATCATAAAACTGTAAGAACATTAAGCTTAAACTATAAACCGCTTCACCCTCAAACTGTACGGCCACATCTTTCCAATGACCAAATGGACTGATTCGATTAATGTATTCATCCGCTAAGTTCATACCACCAATAAATCCAATTCTTCCATCCACAACCGCTATCTTTCTATGATCACGATTGTTCATATAAATTGCGAGAATCGGTCTTAGTGGATTAAACGCAAACGCTTTTATACCTAACGCCCGACAATCTTCAAGGAATTCATACGGCAATGATTTACTTCCTGCATCATCATAGATGAGTTTTACATCTACACCTTCTTTAACTTTACTCACTAATATTTCTTTTATCGTGGACCAAACATACCCTTCTTTAATAATGAAATACTCTAAAAGGATAAACTTCTCAGCCGATTTTAATGCATTAACTAATGCTTCAAACTTCGCCTCACCACTTGATAAATAAGTTACTTTCGTATTCTTATAGATCGGAAATCCAGTATTATCATACAAGTAACGCGCTTGTCTTAAATATTCTTTTTCGTGGATTGAATCCATAACGGCTTTTTCCTGTATAAGGATAGCTTGTCCATTATTTAACTCTTTTATTCCTGTACGAATATCTCTTGGAACTTTACGTCCACCAAACATAAGATAAGTAATACCACCGACTAAAGGAATCCCTAAGATAAAGATAATCCAAGTCATTTTATACGATGGATTGTCATTCTTATTCAGGATATAAATAACAATCATCATATTAAGCACTTGTACGATAAACAAAAACTCTGTTAACCGAACACTTAATAGATAAATAAGCATATAAATAAGACCTAATTGTAAAAGAATTAGAATACTTACACTTATAGGCTTTTTAACTAAAAAATTGATCAGTCTTTTCATCATTTAATTCGGTAGTGATGATTAATGGATAAATCTAAACCAGATAAAATCTCATTAACTACATCAATCCTTTCCTTTTCAAGCAATGTATAAGGCTTATGCGCATCATAGCTGTAGAGGCATTCCACATCATACTTGGATACAATTTCCCAGAATGGACGATAAGGGTATGGATAAGCTTTCTCTCCATCATAAGTAAATTTACCATATCGAATTCCATTTAGGTTTATTTCTAAGGGAATCTTATTTTCATGTGCTGCTTTCGCAATAATATGCGCAGCTTCTTCACATGCTTTAGACCAAGAACGTCTTCCAATCATAAAATAATCAGGATGAGCAACAAAACGTATCAATCCGCTTTCCATCGCTTCTTTAACTTGATTAGCATAGACTAAAACATCTTCATCATTGGTTAATTGATCATACGCATATTTATCCAACACTTTGTTATGTTGACCACAGATTAGATAATCACAACGATCTAATAAGGCTTGATAGTATTCCTTATATTCCGGGAAATATTCAATTTCAAATCCTAACTTGATATCAATTACTCCAGCATATTTCTTTTTTAAGGTTTCAATACTTTCAATATAATCATCTAATTGATCATAATTCATACGATCACTTGGATGAACAACATTCTTAAAAGGTACGTGATCACTGAATCCTAGAAACTTAATTCCAGCTTCAATCGCTGCACGTACATATTGTTCATCATCGCCTGTCGCATGACCACAGCGTTCTGTATGCGTATGATAATTATAGTCCATTACTTTCCTCATTTATTTTTAGTACCATTTCGATCGCTTCCGCAACACTCTTAACAATATAGTGACTGCTTTCTTTAACAATCGCATCAGAATGACTCATCGCAAAACTATACGGTGTAACTTGTAACATGGTAATGTCATTCATAGAATCACCGATGGTCGCAACTTCAGTTGGTTTATACCCCTTAAGTTCCATTAACTCCAAGAGTGCATTTCCTTTTGAAATACCTTTTGGCATGAGTTCAATATTTTCTAAACCTGAGTAAATAACATCTAAACGATCCCCATATTCTTTTTCAAAGAAATCTAGAAGTATATCACGATCTTTAACAGTCTTAACAAGACCAACCAGTTTATTAAACGGAGGTTTAGTTTCATCTTTAATCCATTCAGAAAGAGGTAAATCACTCATGTGCTTAAAAACACCTTGTTTATGTAATTCATAGAACCTTTGATACGGTTCACGATCAACATATTGGAATACATGATCCCCATTTGAATTAATACCCAAAAAGTTTACTTCAACAGGAGCGTTCTTCAATGTTTCTAATACATCAACTGTATCTTGATGTGTTAAACCATGATCACAAAGAACCTCATTATCAATAACGACATTACATCCATTCATCCCAATCGCATCGACTTGAAACCCAAACTCTTTTTCAAGAATCAAACGATAGAAATGATCTCTACCACTTGCCATCATAAATCGAACACCCGAATTATGGAGTTTCTGTACTGCTTCATAATTCTCTAAACTAATATCACGTGCATGAGTATTCGACTCATTGTATAAAAGCGTACCATCCATATCACTAACAAATAACTTAATCATATTAACCTCTTTCTAGTAAATTATGCTAAAACATAAAACAGTCTACAATAGACTTTACAAATACTTTACAAAGATTGCTTTCTCACGATCCCCTTGTGCATATAACACATGATCTCTGGGAACAATCTTCGTCTCAACAAACGCACACCCTGCTAATTCACAGGTACGATAGGACGCAATATTATCTGTATTACAGGTAATAATAAGTTCTTTCATCTTGAAGTAAGCCGCTTGTTTAAATAACAGCTTACATGCCTTAGCTGCATAATGATGACCGCGATAAGGAACATAAATGGTATAGCCAATATGACCTGCGAGATCTAAGGTCTTGGATTGCCCTAAGCGTAAATCACATCGACCAACAACTCTTCCTGTTTCAATAACTATGACATCATAAACATAGGATAATCCCCATCCTTCTGGGTCATTATCCTTATATTTACTGACATATTTTAATTTAATTTCACCATCATCAAGGTTCGGACTTTTTCTAAAGAACATAGTTATCACGCAAGTTTATTATATCAAAGATTATCTTTGTTTTATACCTTACTTACCTGAATCACCATAATTGCTTAAGACACGAGCAGAAGGATCTTTAACATCACTTCCAACCCATTCTTTATTCGGCATCCAGAAAGCAGTAATTAAATGACTATGGTTAGGAAAATAACTTTCGAACACATCTCGATACCATAATGCTTCTTTTGTGAATGGAGTGTTGTTTGGATATTTCATAAATGCACAATTTAAATCATCCTCAGTATAAAGTTTCTCTGCATATGCTTTTAATTGATCTACCATTGAATGGCCAACCGCATCAGAGAACGCAGCCTTTTCACGCCATAGAATAGCATCTGGAATAAGTTCATCTTTCTCAAATGCTTTGCGCAATAAGAACTTACCCTTACCACTCTTATTTAGTTTTAACTCTGGATCAATTGACATCACTTCTTTGACAAATGCTAAATCACCAAAAGGAACACGTGCTTCAAGCGACCAAGCCGCGATGCAACGATCTGCTCTAAGGACATCATACTCATAAAGTTCTTCTAATCGTTTTTCAGATTCTTTTTGAAATGCATTCGCGTTAGGAGCGAAATCTGTGTACTTGTAACCAAATAGTTCATCACTAATCTCACCGGTTAAAATAACTTTGATATCTGTTTTCTCCTTAATGAACTTTGATAATAAGTACATACCAAGAGAAGCTCTGATTGTTGTAATATCATAGGTTTCTAAATGATAAATGACCAAAGGTAATGCCTCTAGAACTTCTTCAAATGTCATTGTTACTTCATAATGCTTACTTCCAATATGCTCTGAAACAATTTTTGCATATTTTAAATCAATCGCATCATGTTCCATCCCTATCGCAAATGTAACAATAGGCTTACTGGTAAAAGATGCCCCAATTGCAGCAACAAGCGATGAATCAAGCCCACCACTTAACAAATAACCAAGTGGAACATCTGACATCATTCTCTTTTTTACTGCATCAACTAATTTATGTTTGATTTTTGATACTGCTAATTTTTCATCCGAAATTAAATAATTTACCTCTTTTACATCATGATAATGGATCCATTTACCATCATAGTAAATCGTACCAATTGGAAAAGGTTTAATATCATCACAAATATGAATCAATGCTTTAACTTCAGAAGCGAATGCAATCTTACCAGATGACTTTAAGTATCCATAGAACAAAGGTCTAATCCCTAATGGGTCTCTTCCAGCAACAACAATTCCCAATTCCTTATCGAATATAACAAAAGCACATTCCGCATCAAGATAAGATCCCATTTGAGGTCCATATTTAAGATATAAAGGTAATAGCACTTCACAATCAGAATGTGAAGTATACTCATATTCACTGAAATATTCTTTTAAATATTGTTCATTATAAATTTCACCATTACACATCACAATTAAACGATCCGTTATAAACGGTTGCATACCCTTCTCACTGGTATCCATAATCGCTAAACGATGAAATCCAAATATACTATTCTCTTCCCTATGAACAAATGCTTGATCAGGACCTCGATGGGAAATCGTATTAAATGCAATTAAGAAATCCTTATCACTAATTTTTTCATCAACAAATAGTAATCCACACATGAGCTTTTCCTCCAATAAAAAACAGTCTCATCCACTAGGGACGAAGACTGTAAGCTCCGTGGTACCACCCTTATTACCTAAATTAGGTCACTTTATCAGGTTCTAACAAACCCTATTCCAATAACGGGGAAATCCGACACATCCTACTTAATTCAGATTGTAGCTCAAAGGGGTTACAGAATTAAAGATTCCGGTTGGCATTACACCTGACCCAACTCGCTGAACGGATTACTTTAATCTACATATCCTTATCATTGCTTTTTTATACAATAAACTAAAAATATGTAAATGTAAATATCTATTTTCTGTAAATAAATGTAAATTATACTAAACCATTTATAGATTACTCATTTGATTGATCTTATTTGAT
>CAYWGS010000059.1:0-9298 GCA_964457525.1 uncultured Erysipelotrichaceae bacterium
CTAATTCTATGTGCTATACTTTCAGTAATTGGACTTGGACTCGCCATACCATTTGACTTGAGTTTCTCACAAACCATCTATGATCAAAGTAATTTCTTAGGCCTTTTTGGTGAAGCTTTTGGTGAGTTACCAGGCATCCTCGTGGGTGTCTTTGGTTGTGCTGCCTTGTTACTAACGTATAAAAAAGATTCAAAATATTCAAAAATCAGTTCATTTATTTTTGGCAGTATCTTTCTTATCTTACTCTCAATCATGGCCGCATTCTTACCAAGTCATTACATCGAAATGCCTACAGTTGTAGTTGTCATTGTTGCACTTGTTTATGCCGCATTAGCCTTATTTATCGTCAAGAAAACACCTGAATCTAAGTACCCATTACTCAGAAGATTAGCTTGGGTTGCGGTATTAACCTTATTGACTGAAACACTTATGATCAACTTAGTTAAGTTTGGTTGGAGTCGGATACGTTTCCGTGATTTGGTGGATAATACAGAACTCTTTACCGCATGGTTTATTCCAAATGGATTTAGTTGGAATACGGATCATATGTCATTCCCATCAGGACATGTAGGTAATGCGAGTGTTATCTTGTTTATCACTTTATTACCAAGTGTATATCTTAAATTAAGTAAATATCAGAATGCATTGTTAATGGGTAGCTTTGTATGGATCGTATTAATTGCGATAAGTCGCGCACATTTCATATCAGATACGATTGTTGGAATGTGGGTCACTATCATCAGTTTAATCGTTTATCAAAAACGATTTAAAATAGAACAATAGAAAGGCAAAGTATGAAAAAATTGGGCATATCCTTGTATCCTCAAAAGGCATCACTCGAACAAAATTTAACGTATTTAGAGAATGCCGCAAAGTATGGATTTAGTCGTTTATTTGTCGCATTACTCGGCGCTGAATTAAATCGAGAAGGGATTCGTAGAGACTATGGACCAATTTTAAAGAAAGCCAAAGAGCTTGGGTTTGAAGTGTCTTGTGATGTAAATGGAGACATTATTAAAGCAGTATGTGGAGAAGGTTTCTTTGGAAACTTTGATTTAACCTTCTTTAATGAATTAGGGGTTGATATCATACGTTTAGATATGGGTATGAGTGAAATGGAAGAAGCTTTCTTCATTCGCAATAAATATGGTATAAAAGTTGAACTTAATATGTCGATGGAGATTGATCATGTGGCAGGTGTTCTTGCGATGGGCGCTCCAAAAGAACGAGTATTGGGTTGTCACAACTACTATCCACATAACTATACGGGATTATCTCTAGATTACTTCAATCGTTGTACAGCATTGTGGACGAAGCACAATTTAAGAACTGCCGCATTTATTTCAACTCAATCAGATGAGCAGTTTGGTCCATGGCCAGTGTGTGATGGCTTACCAACCCTTGAAATGCATCGTAATCTTCCGATTACAACCCAACTTAAACACTATGTTGGTTTAGGTACGATTGATGATGTACTCATTGGAGATGCATTTGCGAGTGTTGAAGAACTTGAAGCACTCAGTAAAGTGGATAAGCATGTTGTTTCATTGGATGTGGAGTTGGTGGATGGGGTTGAAGATAAAATTAAGAATTTACTAAGAATGCCGTTATCTCGAAGACCTGACACCAATGATTACATCATTCGTTCCATTGAAGGTAGACTCTTCTTACGCAAAGAAGATATTCAACCATTCAATACCGTTGATATTAAACGTGGTGATATTCTAATTGAAAACAACTTATATGGACAATACAAAGGTGAAATCCAAGTAGCACTACAAGATATGAAGAACAGTGGAAGAACCAATGTAGTAGGCTATGTGAAGGAATATGAAGTGTTCTTGATTGACACGATTAGAGCGGGTCAACAGTTTACATTAAATATTAAATAATAAAGGAGTCAAAATGACAGAATTTCCTAAGAATTTCTTGTGGGGCGGAAGTTCCTCAAGTGCACAAATAGAAGGCGCATATGATGTGGATGGTAAAGGATTAACCGTATGGGATGTTCGTAAAATCAACCCTGGTACCTGTAGCTTCCTCTATGCATCTGATTTCTATCACCACTATAAAGAAGATATTGCCTTAATGGCAGAAATGGGTTTTAAAGCGTATCGTATGTCTATCGCTTGGGCTCGTATTTTTCCTGAAGGAGAAGGTGAAATCAATCCTAAGGGAATTGAATTCTATAAGAATGTATTCAATGAATGCCATAAATATGGGATTGAACCAATTGTCACAATCTTCCACTTCGATTTACCACTCGCACTCGAAAAGAAGTATGGGGATTGGTCTAATCGTAAGATGATGGATGCGTACTTAAATTACTGTAAAGTATTATTCGAAAACTTTAAAGATGATGTGAAGTACTGGTTAACGTATAACGAACAAAACATGTTAATTTTCTTTGGAGCTGTGGATATGATGGGTGGAACCTTTAAAGTCAATGATCCAAGTAATCTCTATACACAGGCACATGTTCAAATCTTGGCTCAAGCAAAAGCCATTCATCTATGCCATGAAATGTGTCCAGATGCGAAGATTGGTCCTGCTCCAAATATCACAACATCCTATCCTGCAAGCTCAAATCCACTTGATACCATTGCGGCAATGAATATGGATGATCTAAGAAACAATTTCTATATTGATCCACTTGTGTTTGGAACTTATCCAGGTAGTGTATGGAAATATTTCAGAGATAACAAGATTACCATTCAAATTGAAGAAGGTGATTTTGAAATCATGAAGACCTGTAAACCTGATTTCATTGGGTTTAATTGTTACGGCAATGATACAACAGAGTATTTATCATTCTACGAACAAGATTTTAGTATCTTCGAAGGTGCGAATAATCAGGACATAAGTTATTTAATCAAACTCATGGAAAAACCGGGTGTTGGTAAAGCAGTGCGTAATCCACATTTCGTGAAGAATTCAGTCGATGGTAACAGTTATGATCCATACTGCATTCGTGTTACTGCACGTCGCTTAAATGATCGTTATCGTTTACCGGTTATCGTTACTGAAAATGGTTATGGACGTCGAGATACATTAGAAGCAGATGGAACAATTCATGATCAATATCGGATTGAACACCTAAGAGAAACCATTAAAGAAATTAAATGTGGCATTGAAGAAGGCATTGATATCATCGGTTATTGCCCTTGGTCAGCAGTTGATCTTGTTTCTACACGTGAAGGTATTTCGAAACGATATGGATTTATCTATGTCGATCGGGATGAAGATGATGAGAAGGCTAAAACAAGTGAAATGAAACGTTATCGTAAAGATTCATTCTATTGGTATAAGAATGTTATTGCGAGCAATGGAGAAAATTTAGATTAAGAAATAATGGAATAGTTCAACTATTCCATTTTCATAAAATAGTGTACAAAACTTATTTAAAGCATGATAGAATAAGTGCAAGTTTTTAAGGATACCTCCATGATTCAAACTGAAACAAAACCCATTTATATTTTACTCACCAATACGGGTAGTCTCTTCTCAACAGCGATTGGTTTTTATACGAAACAACGTTTTAATCATGTGTCCATTTGTCTAAATGATGATTTCAAGGCAATCTATAGTTTTGGACGCAAACATCCAAAGAATCCGATTGTCGGTGGTTTCGTCAATGAGATTGAAACACAGATTTATGATCATTTTGTTGGGACAAGTTGTATTGTATTAAAGAAAGAAGTAAGTTTAGAAAAGCATGCTCGAATTCATGAATCCATAAAACGTTTTGAAACAGATAAGTATATCTATGGATATAATCTAATCGGCTTTGCTGGGTTTATTGTTAATATACCAATCAAGCGACAAAAGGCTTTCTTCTGTTCACAATTTGTTGGGGAAGTGCTTAAACAAGGTGGAGTTGACTTCACATCTAAGCCTTCTGAGTTGGTAAAACCTTCTGATTTCTTAGGTCATGATAAGTTTGTGCCTATTTATCAAGGGGATATCATTGATTTTTTATCCAATCCAAAAAAGCATTTAGATTCAAATGAATTAGAATTCTATCTATAATAAAGGTGCTATCAAGCACCTTTATAAATATATAAATGTTGCGATGAGAATTTGTGCTAAATGATATAAAACTAAATAAGCAATCTTAAGATAGTTATTCTTTTTCTTGAGGAAGTATACATGAAATAAAGTTAAATCCGATAAGAAGAATAATATACATCCAATCATCAAGATAAAATTAAGTTCTGAAGAATATTCGGTAAAATAGAAAACTGAACTGAAGAACGTAGAACTTAATAAGAATAAATATACAATTAGGAAATAGGCTTTTGAAGGAAACTCAATCTTAGGGTTTCTTTTAATATAGAACCAAAATGCACCCATAAAGAGCAAAGCGAGTATGAAGGCAAAATAATTAAAGTGATAAAGTTGTAAATAAAGTAAGTAATACAATTGAGCAAGTGAGAATGCACTCACTCCAATAATAAATGCACTCTTAAAGTAATCTTTAAGCCCTAAGAAGACATCTCCTATAAATGATAGGATTAGTCCAATCACTAAGAGATATTTCATTAAACTAATATCACGTGTTAGAGCGGCATATATACCTAATCCAAGGAAGTGACTACAGGTTAGTATTTTTATAAGGAGTCGATATTTAGAATGATTTAAAAAGGTTACTCGAATAAGTAAGAATAGGAATACAAAATAACTAATTGTGAAAAGTTTATCCATCTATCTCTATTATAGAAGATAAATCGAATAAAAAAATAGCGATAGAATACTTTTGGTAAAATTAACAAAAGCTTAGTGTTAAAATATAAAGTGAGAAAAATATGATAAAAGAACTCATTAATAAATATTATGAAGAAACGAGTTTACTAAGACAATCCATTCATCAAGAACCAGAATGTGCGTTTGAAGAATTCAAAACAGCAGAAAAGATTATGAAATTCTTAGATAAATATGGGATTGAATATCAATCAGGGATTGCGAAAACAGGCATTCTTGCGACAATCAAAGGAAGTAAACCGGGTAAGACAGTCTTACTAAGAGCGGATATGGATGCTTTACCTATGAGTGAGAATCCAGACAATCCATTCGCATCAAAAATAGCGGGTAAAATGCATGCGTGTGGTCATGATGGACATACAGCTGGATTATGCATGAGTGCAGCTGTTTTAAATGAAATGAAGGATCAGTTGTGTGGTACGGTAAAATTTCTATTCCAACCTGCAGAAGAGGCAGATGGTGGTGCTTATCCAATGATCAAAGCAGGTGCCCTACAAGGGGTTGATGGTGCATTCGGTGCGCATTTATGGGGATCTTTACAAGAAGGCGTTGTTGCGATTAAATATGGCGCAATGATGGCTTCTCCTGATAACTTCAAGATTACAGTAAAAGGCTTAGGTGGACATGGATCAGCACCTCAATTAGCCATTGATCCAATCTTAATCGCATCACAGATTGTTGTGTCTTTACAAACGATTGTATCGAGAAAAGTTAGTCCACTTGAGTCTTGTGTTATTACAGTGGGTAAGATTCATGGAGGTACAGCGCCTAATATTATTCCTGAGGAAGTGATTCTTGAGGGTACATTAAGAACACTTAACAATGATGTAAGAAGTGTTGTGCCTAATCAAATGAAGGAACTTGTTGAGACACTTGCGAAGAGTTATGGTGGAAGTGCTAAGTTTGAATACTTACCAGGATACCCTGTTTTAGTGAATGATGATCGGATGACTGAAGTAACTCATAATGCTTTAAAAGGATTCTTAAAAGAAGAACAAATCAAAATTATAGAAAAACCAGATATGGGTGGAGAAGACTTTGCATATATTGCTCAGACTGTGCCTAGCAACTTTATGTATGTTGGAATTATGAAGGATAAGCCTATTTCACATCATCATCCAGACTTCCATTTTGATGATGAGAATTTAAAATTATTATCTGAATCACTTGTACGAAGTGCGATCGCATTTTTAGAGAAAAATTAACAGAAAATTAACATTAGTTGGGTTTTGTTAAAATAATTTATCATTTATAATGGTAAGGCTATAAAAGGAGAACATATGATTCTAACCAGTACCGTTACGTTTATGGATATTGATTGGCAGGCGATCTTAGGTGGTCTCGGGCTATTCTTATTTGGCATTAAGTTTATGGGGGATGGATTAAAATCACTAGCAGGGGATAAGCTAAGAGATATCATTGACAAATATACTTCAAAACCTTGGATGGGTTTAATCATTGGTATACTTGTGACGGTTTTTATTCAATCCTCATCTGCGACAACCGCTATTACCATTGGGTTTGTTCGTGCAGGATTAATGCGATTAGATCAAACGGTTGGTATTATCTTTGGGGCTAACATTGGGACTACGATTACAGCGTTCCTCGTTGGTTTAAAAGTAGAAAAATATTCGTTATTCTTTATTTTTGTTGGGGCAATGATGTTGTTGTTCTCAAAACGTAAAAAACAAGGTTATATTGGTGAAATCACTTTAGGCTTTGGGATGTTATTCTATGGATTAATGTTGATGGGTGATGCATTAAAAGTACTTAAAGACATTCAAGCATTCCATGATTTAACTATTGCGATGTCTGCACATCCTTGGTGGGCTGTTGGTGGTGGTATCATCATGACTGGGGTTATTCAATCTTCAAGTGCTATGATTGGTATTGTGCAGAAAATATATGAATCTGGTGGTATGCCATTTGCGGCTGCCTTACCATTTGTGTTTGGATCAAATATTGGGACAACCATTACAGCTGCTTTAGCTGCGATGGGTGGATCACTTGCATCACGTCGTGCAGCAGGCATCCATACCTTATTTAATGTATTGATGACGATTATTGCGATGTTAATGTTGCCTTTATATCTGAGCTTATTTGCTTATTTAACAGGTCGATTTGGAATTGAACCTATGATGCAAATTGCAGTTGCACATATTATCTTCAACTTAGTTGGTACCATATTATTCTATCCATTCATTAAACAAATGGTATGGATTATAAAGAAGACAATTCGTGGAGATGAAAAGGAACGTATTGATATCAATACTGAAGATTTCGATTCAGGATTAGCTCATGACTTGCCAACTGCTGCGTTGGGTGTTGCGAAACGTGCTACATTAAAAATGGGTGAAATATCTACGGAAGTTATTGAAACTGCTAAACAGTATTTGAATAAAGAAAACAAAGTTAATTTAGATTCGATTTCTCAATTAGAAGATATCATTAATAACTTTGATACAAAGATTACAGACTACTTATTACTTATCTCAAAAGAAAAATTAAATGAAGATGATATTGAACAGAATTCAATTAATCTACAGATTGTTAAGAACTTAGAACGAATTGGTGACTTAACCATGAATCTAGGAGAATTCTTTGACTTAGTTTACGATGCAAGGGAATCCTTCTCGCAACAAGCATTAGACGAAATTAACAACATGTTTGATTTAGTTATTCACATGTTAAATCGTTCACTCAAGATTTATGAACACAATGACTTCTCTTTATTACAATCTGTAAAAGAAGATGAAACATACTTAGACTTACTTGAAAGCAAAGCAAGAAACAATCACTTTGCACGTATGCGTAGTGATGAGTGTCCTACAACCATTGGCGGAAGCGTCTATGTTGATATTCTAGGAACACTTGAACGTATGGGTGACCATGCAGAAAATATTGCTCGTTCCGTATTTAACGTTCATACTCAACATGAAGCACGTCGTGCTGCGGAGATTGAGGAACAAAACTAATCGTACCCGAAAGGGTACTTTTTTTATCGGTAAATTGACTTGATATTTTGTATGTGTTATCGTTTATTTGACTTTTATCTGTTTAGATAAAAAGGCGGTCGGAGGTACTTTTTTTGGTTATCAAAAAGAGTTCATCCGAAGCAATTGACCCATTCAAGTAAGGCGCAACTTCGGTTGTGCCTTTTATTAAGAGGTTCCTATGAAAAACAACATGCTTACAGATTCACCCACTAAGACACTACTCATCTTTAGCCTACCAATCTTACTTGGTAACCTTTTACTACAATTCTATAGCATCATTGATTCTGTTGTGGTTGGGAACTATGTTAGTGCGAATGCATTAGGATCTATTGGGAATACAATGCCAATTATCTTTATGGTTATCTGTATATCGTTTGGATTATCCAATGGAGCTTCGATTCTAATCGGACAGACAATCGGGGCTAAACAGGATCATCGAATCAAACCATTAGGGTATTCAAGTTTATTCTATGCGATGATGATTGGGCTCGTATTATCGATCATCTGTATTCCTAATGCGATGAACTTGGTTAAAATGATTAACACACCACTAGAGCTCCAACAAGACAGCGCAAACTATTTAACCATCTATTTCTATGGTTTAATCTTCGTGTTTGGATTCAATATGATATCCGCAATCTTTAGGTCACTTGGAGATAGTATGAGTCCGCTAATTTTCTTAATTGTCACATCTGTACTCAATATTATCCTAGACTTAGTATTTGTATTAGTCTTTGAAATGGGTGTTGAAGGGGTTGCGATTGCGACTGTACTATCACAAGCATTAGCGTTCTTACTACAAATGATCCTTCTTAATATTCGATTAAGAAAATTTACTACTGAGAATAAACAATGGATTGAACTTAAATCACTCGTACAATTAAGCAAACTTGCACTACCAGCCACTTCTCAAGAAATACTAATCGGGGTAGGCATTATTTTAACGCAAGTATTGGTCAATCAATTTGGATCCAATGTTGTTTCAGCGTATACGATCACATCCAAGATTACTGACTTTGTGATGTTGCCGATGGTAAATCTTGGGATAGGAATGACTGTATTTACCGCTCAAAATGTTGGGGCATTTCAATATGATCGTGTTAAACAAGCACATTTGAACATGTTAAAGATTACATTATCATTTGGTTTAATTATGGCAATACTTGTAAGTTTATTTGGGAATCAATTAATTTCATTGTTCTTAGGAGAGAACTTAACTCAAGAAATATTAGAAGTAGGAAGAGTTTATTTATACTATTCCGCAATCACTTTTTTCTTTATGGCAATATTATTCCCAGCCGAGAGTTTACTCAAAGGAGCAGGGGATATCAATATGTTCCTCTTTATCGCAATCACAGGATCATTTACCAAAATAGTGGCTGCACTAATACTAATCCCTTACTTTGGTATACAAGGGATTTGGTTTGGAATTGCGTTTGGATGGTTTGTTGAAATGAGTTTAACCTTATATCGATATCGATCCAATAAATGGATTCATAAACGATTAAAAGAGGTGTAAAAAAAGACAATTTAGATTGTCT
>CAYWGS010000060.1:0-8769 GCA_964457525.1 uncultured Erysipelotrichaceae bacterium
CACTTGATATTGAAGCGCTAACTCTCTTACAGTGGGAAGTTGTTGGGTTGGAAGTAACTTCTCTGCCACAATTTCCTTTTTTATTCTTTCCATAATCTGTAAATAGATCGGTTGAGTTGATTGGAATTGATCCATAGGTCTCCTTTCTGTATTATTGTATTAGACACTTAATACAATAATGCAATGTTTAGTTCTTGTCAACACTGTTTTTATAAAATGTTATAATATTTAAAAAAGAGGGATCTGTATGATTGAACTAACTGAAGCATTAGTTTTATCTCGCCAAATCAACCAATCCTGTCTTAATAAGAAGATAATAAACGTTATTGTGAATCAAAACCCTCATAAATGGGCATGGTTTAATGGTGATCCAAATGATTATCCTAAATTATTGTTAAACCAATCATTTAAACATTCAAAGACCTATGGAGGTATGATTGAAATTGATTGTGAACAATGTCACCTTGTGTTAGCGGAAGGGGTTCAGTTGTCACTTTTAAGTTCTGTACCGTCTGATCTAAAACATCAATTACTATTAGAATTTGAGGATCATCAATATTTCGTCGTATCCGTACGTATGTATGGAGGATTATGGTGTTATCAAGATGTGTTTGAGAATCCCTATTACTTTGGGGCTAAGAAAAAACCAAGTGTATTTAGTACTAACTTTAGTTTTGATTATTTTAAACAGTTAATTAATGAATCAAGTAATACACTCAGTCTGAAAGCATTTCTCGCAACGGAACAACGCATTCCTGGTTTTGGGAACGGTCTATGTCAAGATGTTTTATGGAAGGCGAAACTGCATCCTAAAACGAAGTTAAAAGATCTTAATTCGATTGATATTGAACGTTTATTTAGTACATTAATTGATTTACTAAATAAAATTGTAGAATTAGGTGGTCGAGATACTGAGAAGGATTTATTTGGGAATAAAGGACGTTATATCACAAAAATGAGTCAACTTGGTATCGATGAGGGTTGTCCTGAATGTGGATCTAAGATTATTAAAGAAAGTTATATGGGTGGTAGTATTTATACTTGTCCTAAGTGTCAAACAAAAATCTAATCATATTAAAGGTATTTTAAGTGTTAAATCCTTATAATAACACTATGAAAAATTGGAGAAAGAATACAGCATTTTTTATAGCAGGACAAAGCATATCCTTATTCGGATCATCTTTAGTCCAATATGCAATAACTTGGCATATTACACTTGAAACACAATCAGGTCTTGCGATGACCTTATCTATTTTAGCTGGATTCTTACCGAGTCTGTTTTTAAGTCCATTCGCTGGAGTTTGGGTCGATCGATTTGATCGTAAGAAGATCATTGTTTTAGCAGATAGTTTTATCGCATTGGTAACGGTACTCACTGCAGTTCTATTTTATTTAGGTTATGGTTCGATTGCACTATTGCTTGTTATTTCTGCTTTTAGATCATTGGGTAATGCGGTACATTCTCCAGCAGTACAAGCCTTCATCCCTGAACTCGTTCCTGAAGATAAGTTGATGCGTGTACAAGGGATTAATAATGGAATTCAATCAACAATTATGATTGTGTCGCCTGTATTGAGTGCAGCCCTTCTAGCCAGTGTTGAATTGTTTATTATCTTCTTCATCGATGCAATTACTGCTGTCCTTGGTATCGTGACATTAATCTTCTTTGTACAAATGATTCAAAAGAAGAAAGAAACTCAATCAGAATTATCGTATTTCAAGGATATTAAAATGGGGTTAGAGTATATCAAAGCTCATCATTTCCTTATTCCATTCTTTATCTTTACAGCTTTGGTTCTCTTCTTTGTCGCTCCCATCGCATTTCTTAGTCCTTTACAAACAGTCTTCAAGTTTGGCCCTGAAGAATGGCGATTATCTTTTGTGGAAGTTGCGTTTGCGCTTGGAATGATGGTGGGTGGATTTAGTATAGCCGCATGGGAAGGATTTAAGAATCGAATCCATACGATGGTACTTGCATTAATCTTCATGTCAATCTTCTCAATTACCTTATCATTGACAAGTAATTTCCCATTCTATCTCATATCCATGTTAATGATTGGACTTAGCTTACCTTACTATAACTCACCTGCATATGTCATGATTCAAGAGAAAGTAGAATCTGAATACTTAGGTCGTGTGTTTAGTGTAATGGGTATGATCCATAGTGCCGCTATGCCACTTGGTATGTTGGTATTTGGACCATTAGCGGATTTTGTAGATTTAGATTGGATTGTTATTTTCTCAGGTATTGCGATGATTATTCTCGCACTAAGTTTATATTTTAATACATCTCTCATAAAAGCAGGAATAAAAAACAAGGCTGATTAATGGCCTTGTTTTGGTGTTACTCGGTTGTAGATTTCACTGATAACAAACATCATTACGATGATAATTAGAATGATTGGATATAATATCGATATTCCAAATGGTTTAAATAAATAACCTAGTCCTGTAGAAATAATGGTACCCCCGATATATGCAATTCCAACTTGATAACTAATCAAAAGATGGGCTTGTACCTCATTAAATCGTTGAGGTGTTTCATGCATCATAGATGGGTATAGTGGAGCAAATCCTAATCCAACAAGCATTAAACCGATTCGTATGATAGTTTGATCTCTAAATATCAGTAATAGTAGAGCACCACAACCTGATAAGAATAAACCTAAGCGAATCATATTACGATTTCCCAATCGATTGGATACAGTACCTGATAAGAATCGTCCAATCATAATAGATGCATAATAACTTGCGATGTAGTATCCAGAAGTTGAAGGTAATAAGCCAATTTCTTCGACTAAGTATGAGTTAGACCATAATCCAACACTTAATTCTATCCCGACATATAAAAAGAATAATGCAATTCCAAATAACATACGATTATCGAATTTAACCTTTACTTTTAGTTTAATTTCTTCCTTTTGATTACTTAACCAAAGACCTAGACTTAAGAAGAGAATGAATGCAATGATGCCTTGCAATGTGCTTAATGTAAAATATGCAAAATTCCATGTATAACCATATTTCAATACGGTTGTCATAATTGTAGGCCCAAGACTCGCACCTACTCCCCAAAAACCATGAAGCCATGTCATATGTCTTGAACTATAATTTTTTGCGACATATGCATTTAAGAGTGAATCAACAGCACCTTGTCCAAGACCTAAGCCGATACTAAAGAAGATTAACATCGTGTAATTACGACTAAACCCAATCCCAAGTAAGGAGGATGCGGTTAAGAGGGCACTTAATAATGTAACCTTGTTAATTCCCAAGAGATTAGATAGTTTATGACTATAGATACTCGATAGAGCTGAAAGGGGAAGCGTAATCAATGTGATTAATCCTGCTGCTTCAAGAGGTTGATTAAAGTCGAGACGAATAAGTGGCCAACTTATACCCAAAGATCCATCGGGTAATCCAAGACTGATGAATGAAAGATAAATAATACTTAATAAGAGTCGATTTCGTGTAATTGGGGATAGTTTCATATGATTAAGGATAAATAATATCATTTGAATATGCAAGAGATTAAGCTATAATAATGTGCTATGGAGGATACTATGAAATTAGCAATCGCAAAAAATAATGATCTTGTGCATGAGTTCTTTGGTTCATGTAATGAATTTGTAATTGTAGAAATTGAAGAGGGTAAAGTAATCTCGACTGAAGTTATCTTCAATGATACAGAAACACATAAGTTAAGACCAAACTATTTAAAGATTTTAGGTGTTTTTTAACTTGTTATTAAAGGTTTTTGATTAACTGCGTATGAATTATTACAAGAAAATGGAATTGATTTATATACCAGTGAACCAATTTTAATTACAGAGGCAATAAATAAGTTCTTAAATAATGAATTAGCAGAAATGGAAGTTCCAGCGGGAGCTCATTGTTAAAAAAAAGAAACCCACGATGTGGGTTTTATTGTGCTTTTATAACGGGATTCTTAATTGCGATGGTTACGGTTGCGGTATTGGATTGAGATCCATTATTAACTGCAAAGGTGAAACTATCATTTTCAGAATTACCAAAGTGTGTGTATTGGAAGTAACCAGAGTATGGATCAAAGATATCCAATGTTCCTTGGCTAGGTCCACTGATGAGTTCATAGGTTAGATATCCATTGTAAGGTTCATAACCAATCAGTTGTCCTGTCACAACCTCTCCATTATTGATGGCAAGTGGTTGTGCAATCGCGATTGGGTAGGATGCTTCCGATAAACTAGCATATTCTTGTTTAATCAAACCTGTCGCAACTAAACTTGGATTAGCGTATGGACTTGGCGCAACATATGGGAATACGTTACGTACAATTGTTACATCATTTACACCTGCAGGACGCACGATATTTGTTGGATTTGAACGACCTTGGTAGAGTGCGTTGATAATGGAGTTATTAATCTTACCTGGTAAGTTCATATTAATAACGGATTGTGTAATATAAGATATTTGATCTGGATCTGCTTTATCATAGCCTACCCAAACAGCCGTTGTGTGTTCGCCTGTACCCGATACCATCCATTTATCTTTTGCGGATCCAGCAGGGATACCAAATTCAACTCCAGTATCACCCCAGTCAGATGTACCTGTTTTAGCGTAAACTTCATAACCTCTTTGCAAGATTTGCATAAAGTTACGATATGGACCAGAAACGTTTTGTGCCATCATTGCAGCAGTCATATAACTCGCTTCTTCAGATAGTACTTTTTTGCTTGTATATTCAGGAACGATAGAATCAGAACCATCGATAAACTCAATCTTTAAAACAGTATGAGGTGTAATGTATTCACCCTTACTTAACATCGTTCGATATGCACCTGCTATTTGAAGTGGAGATGCGGTGAAGTTTGAACCACCGATTCCAAAGCCTAAGTCAAAATTGTTGTTATTGACGTTATCAAAACCTAAATCATTTAAATACTTAACAATATTTGCAATACCCATTTCATTCGCAACTGCACCCATTGTTTCAATCGCTGGAATGTTAAGAGAAACACCGATGGCATAATCAACTGTTACATTTCCACGATATACATTATCGAAGTTCTTAATAATAACATCTTCAAGACCTGCATAACGGATTGGTTTATCTTCTAAGGTATGAACAGTTGACCATCCTAAGTTTTCAAAGGCTAATGGATAGGTCAAGATTAACTTCGCGGAAGAACCTGGTTGACGCTTCATATCAGTAACACGATTGAATAAACGTTCACCTTCATAGAAACGACCACCACCAATGGCTAAGATCTGGCCAGTCTTATTATCAAGTGTAACCATAGCTGTTTGAATGACATCATTTGGCCATAATATATTAGGATCTTCACCATTTTGGATTTGTTCAAACTTATTCTGTAAGGATTCATCCATTGCAGTATAGATTCGCATAGGGACAAGCACTGGATCTTTTCCAGTTAATGCAATAACTTCATCCACAACCGCATCCACATAGGCCTGATGAGAAACCGTTGATGTTTTATTACTTAATTCCCCAACAATTAAGTTCTCAAGAGGAATGGATTTCGCTAATTCAGCTTCTGTTTTTGTAATATAACCATGATAGACCATAAGATCTAACACAGTATGTGCACGCTTTTCAGCTAAGTCTAGGTTGTTTACAGGACTAAATAGGTTAGGCGCATTGATTACACCTGCAAGTACTGCTGCTTCAAGTAATCCTACTTCACTAATATCTTTACCAAAATAGAATTGAGCAGCGGTTTGTATCCCACGTCGATTCTTAGGAACGCCATAATTTATTTTATTGAGATAATAGGTTAATATTTCTTTTTTACTAATAACTTTTTCAGCTTGTAATGCGACTTTGATTTCTTGTATCTTACGATTTACTCCAGCCAATCCTGAACGAACAGCAGTTGCCTCTTCAGTTTCGAAGTAAGTACCTTTAACCAGTTGCATGGTGAAGGTTGAACCACCTTGGGAAAAACTCATTGTTTTAAGGTTTTCAAAGATTGCTTTTGTAAAACGAGGAATATCAAACCCATTATGTTCAAAGAAACGGGAGTCTTCTATTGCGACAAACGCATCGATCACACTTTGAGGTAAATCTTCATACGTGATATTTTCTCTTATCTGTAGACCAATGTTCGCAATAACATTTCCCTGTGCATCATAGATTTTTGAACTTTGAGCTGCAGTGAAATCATCTGGGTTAAGTTCTGGCGCATCATTTGCTACACCTAAAATATAGTTCACACCAATTGTACCGACTACAAGTCCAGTTACTAAGGCAAAAACAATGAACCATGTAAGTATGATTCTAAGTTTTCGATGTTTCATATCTTCTGGAAAACTGTTCTTAGTGATTTTTTTTAATCCATCTTTAATGTATTCAAAGTAACTCATTAAGATGTTTTCGTTCTTTTTCTTGTTTTCTGACATACGTTCTTATCAATTCCCTTGTTTATAATACCGTTTATTATAATAGCACATAAGTTAAAAAAACGTTAATTTAAGCGTTAATGTATTCGATTTCGATACAATCTTTCATACGATACGTATTGATTTGTTTTAATTTCTTCGTGTCATTTAAGTGATCAAAGAGTTTAATCCCATCACCCAATAAACTTGGAATGATTGTAATATAGTATCGGTCAATTAATCCATTCTTATAACTTTGCTCGATGATGCTTGCTCCACCGACTAACCAGATATTCTTCTGTGCGACTCGCTTGCTTTCTTCCACAATATCTACAATATCGCCATGTACGAAGTTCACTCCATATGGATTTTCTAAAGGACGGTGGGTTAATACAAAGACATTTAAGTCATTATAAGGCCAGTTATCAACAGATAATTCTTCGATTAATTGACGATAAGTAGAATAACCCATAATAATTGTATCGATTTGTTTAATAAACTGATTATAGCGTTCTGATACTGTAGGATCATCATACTCTAACAACCAATCAATGGATTGATCTTTTCGTGCAATATAACCATCTAAACTTTGAGCAATATACAGTACAAGTTCTTTCATACTTCCTCCTATCGTTTTGTTTTTAAACTAGGTAATACCTTGGAATAGATAGCATAGGTTATGGTTAAAATAATGATAGAAAAAGTCAAACCAGGATAGAAACCAAATCTCTTAATTAAATAAGGTAAGACAATGAAGAAGGTTAGAGAAGGGATAATCATCCAAAATATTGAATTAGATAAATTAATAACCTTTTGTATATCTTGAGTTTCTTGGTATAACCAAATCATAGCTAAAATGGATGTCAAAGGCAAAGAGGCAATCATTCCACCTAACCCTGGAAATCGTTTACTAACAGTCGAAATTATCGCAATAAGTAATGCAGAAATTACTGTCTTAATAATAAATTGTGTCATATGTCCTCCTTGAAGATTTCATTGAGTGTGTATAAAGAAGTTTCTCTTCGCTTAGGATCAGATAATGTAATCAATGCTTTCCATAATGCCCATGCTTTCGCACGAGCGATACATGCATTATCTATGTTGAGTGTTTTAAGAAAGATTTCTCTTGATGCTTCATCAAAATATGTCCAAGCCATGACATAATCACATGCAGGATCACCCACAGCCATATTTCCAAAATCAATGACCGCATGTAATCTTCCATTTTTAACCAATATATTATCTTTCTCGAAATCTCCATGAATCCATGAATTTGGTCCATGAAATGTTGAAGTTATTCCTTTATTCCACATCTTATAACATTTTTCTTGATCAAATTCTGTACAATCGTGTATCGCTTTTAATGTCTCTTCGTGATAGACAGATAGGTTACCACCACGGTAGAAATTATGTTCACCCGCTTCTATTCCATTTATAGTATCACACGCTTTTAATTCCAATAGAAACTTAGCACAATCATAGGCTAATCGTTTTTTATCACAATTGTGATTAATTGATTCACCTTCAATCCACTTATTAATTGAAAAGTGAAAAGGGTATAAATCAGATGGTTTACCTAAATGGAATGGTTCTGTTATTTGTACCGATAGTTGAGATTGTAAGATAGAACAGAATTGGTATTCCTTTAATACTTGAGTTGAATATTCAATTGCACTTGGGAAACGTAATGAAAATTCATTTCCTAAGTGAAATGTTCGATTATCATGTCCACTCTTGTAAACCATACTTATTTCATGATTTGCATAGTGTGGGAATTGGCTAGATACTATTTTCTTTACGGTTTGAACATTGAGTTCCATAATTTTATTATGAAGTGACATGAAGCAATACACAAGTTTAATCATCTTCCCCAATTGATTTCTAATATCAAATGTATATGAGTCTTATTTTATGAATGTTTTTGATATAGTCAAATCAAAGGAGAATTCTATGGCAAAATTGAACATTAAGATTGATACACTTGTACATGCCCCACTTGATTATGTATGGGAAACATGGAACACACCAAGTCATATAATACATTGGAATCATGCGTCAGATGATTGGCATTCACCTAAAGCGGATAGTAACTTTGTGGAAGGTGGTCGATTTGTATATCGTATGGAAGCCAAAGATAATAGTTTTGGTTTTGATTTCTCTGGAACATTTGTAGAGATTGTAGATAAAAAGAGAATTGTGACTCGATTAGACGATGATCGTATCGTTCAAACTGAGTTTATACAAGAAAATGATGGTGTTCGTATCATAGAAACATTTGAAGCTGAAGATGAAAACTCAGTTGAAATGCAAAAAGAAGGATGGTATGCCATTCTAAACAACTACAAATTGTATACTGAAAGCAAATATATCTAAAAACCACTAATTCAA
>CAYWGS010000061.1:0-8719 GCA_964457525.1 uncultured Erysipelotrichaceae bacterium
CTTCTTCATTCATTGTCCTCCTGTAATATTTAATTACAGTTAAATTTTAACATAGGAATGACCTAGTACTCAATTATTATTAAAATTGTCTGTTAAGTTTTTTTAACACAATTTTAGTATAATGAAACCATGAAAAAAATTAAGATATTATCTACAAGCGATATTCATGGAACCCTATCCACCTATTCCTACATTAATCAAAGTATTAAACCACAAGGCTTATCACGCTATTCAAATGTTGTAAAAAAGAATCGTGAACGATATGAGTGCATTGTTGTTGATAATGGAGATAGTCTACAAGGTAGTCCTCTTTTAACTTATGCACATCGTGTTAAAGTTAAACCACATCCACTCGCACTAGTATTCAACAATATAAAACTTGATTACTTCAATTTAGGGAATCATGATTTTAATTATGGTGAAGAAATTCTACTCAATTATATTCAAGATCTTAACGCTAAGTGTTTAACATCCAATGTACTCTATAAAGATAAACCTATTGGCCAAACACAGATTCACATGAGTAACGATGGGTATAAGATTGCCCTAATTGGTTTATGCACCGACTATATTCCACATTGGGAGAAACCAGAACACATCAAGAATTTTACCTTCCTCTCTCCTGTAGAAACACTTAAAAATGAACTCAAGAATCTACCAAAAGTCGAATATACGATTGTTTATTATCATGGTGGATTTGAAAGAGATTTAGAGACGTGTAAACCGACTGAAGTCTTAACCGGCGAAAATGTGGGTTATGAATTAAGTTTAATCCCTGGAATCGATTGTTTAATCACAGGCCACCAACATCGTTCTATTGCCTCAACACTTAATTCAATTCCTGTTATGCAATGTGCTCTAAATGCGACAGAATATATGGAATGTGAAATAGAACTACCCTCTAAATCAACACAGATTAAGTTAGTATCAATGTCAGAAACTGAATTTGATCCACACATTGAAGAAATAATAAAACCCTATGATGATAAAACACAAATATGGTTAGATCAAAAACTAGGAAGAATCGAAGGTTATGATCTTACAATACATGATCCATTTGATGCACGTTTAAATAAACATCCTTATGTAAGCTTTATTAACTTCATTCAAAAAGAAGTAACTCAAGCAGATATTTGTGGAACTGCCCTATTCAATCAAGCACTCGGTTTAAAGTCTGAAATTAGTTATCGTGACCTAGTCAATAACTATGTTTATCCCAACAGTTTAGTAGTAAAGGAAATGGATGGTAAAACACTTCGTCTATACTTAGAACAATGTGCAGACTACTTTACGATCAAAGATGGAAAAATATCGGTTAATCCGATGTTTGATGAACCCAAACCACAACACTTTAATTATGATATGTTGGACGGAGTTGACTACACACTCAAAATTTCAAACCCTGTTGGTCAACGTGTTACATCCTTAACTTTTAATGGAAAAGAAGTTGAAGATAATCAAGTATTCACGGTTGCGATGAACAATTATCGTGCAAGTGGTGGTGGTAACTTCCATATGATTCCGCCTTGTAAAACACTCCTAGAAATACAACGCGATATGACGGATATATTAGCTGAATATATCTTAGATAAAAAAATCGTGACAATGACTCATCACGATAATATAAAGGTTATTCTTTAATTAAAAATACTATGTAAATAATCATACGCTGGTTTAAATGAATCATACACTTCGTTATTTGACTCAACTAAACCCTTCACATCCATTGCCTCAAGTAATGGATTTTTTGTTTCTGATTGAGTCATATTAATTAAACTCTTTTGAATCGCTTTAACTAAACCTTCACCCATCTTCTCATTGAGCGTAGAATAAACAACTGGATCATGTAAGATTGGACTGGATAATGCGATTAACTTCACATCATTATAGATAGAAGTGCTTTGATTAAATCCCCCATTCTCCTTCGACTGTGTCCAAACTTTTGCATATTCATCACGAATTGTATCTGGACCAACAACAATATCACATGTTTGATTTGCGAGTTTCTCCATCATTTCTGGATACCCCTTCACAACTCGTTCATGACTAAATAATTCAGAAATTCTTCGTGAATAATTATCAATTAACCATAAACTTGGATAGATATAGCCTTCTTGTGACGTCACAACAATATGGCACCATTTTGCCGTATTAAGATCAATCCAACTTAATTTCTCACCTTGTTTAATCTTAGTATACAGTTCTTGGCCTTTAGGAGAAGCACCTGTATAAATTCCTGCATAATGATGATCTAGTAAATCTTTGCTTGCATCAAGTTGTGCCTTATCATTCCAATTATCTAAATTATCAGTAGACAGATTATACGTTGACTTTAGTTCGGTTAGTAAAACTTCTAAATTATTCTCACGATGCTCAAAATAACTTAGTTTAGTTAAGAAACCAAAATCAGATACTTTCGTCAATAACATCTCTGTTGCTTGATCATTCGTAGACGCAAGTTGAACATTGATTTGACTAACATCATAGCCATTATTAAGTAATTCTGTTTTTAGTTGAGTTAAAAATTCATTCTTATGTTCAAAGAACGTTTCTTCACTGATGTTCGGTGAGAAGACCAAATTTAATGTTTCTACTTTAGTAGGTAATATAACCTGACATCCTTGTAATGTAAGTATCGTGACTAAAAGTATAATAATTTTTTTCATTGCCTAGATTTTACCATAAACAAAAAATCGTATCACTACGATTTTTTATTCATCCTTAAGTACTTTACGCGCTTGAGCTAATATTTTAACACCATTCATTGAACCATAAGCAGCCTCATCTATGACTTCAACAGGACAGTTTAGTTCATTTTGTAATTCTTTTAATTGGTAGCGCACTTGTGGACCAATTAACACAACATCCGCATCCTTAGCATATTGAGGATTAGCTGTTGTATAGGCTTCAACCTTACATTCATAATTTTCTGCAAGAGCCGCATCTCTAATTTTTAATACGAGTAAGCTACTGGACATTCCAGCACCACAAAATAAGACAATTTTTTTCATGTTTACCTCATTTCAACCATCATTATGCCATAAGTCGAATACAGTTTCAATTGTACGCTTGCTTTCTATACATTTACACTAAAACGCCTTATAATGTGGGTAAGCTTAAAAAAGTAAAAGGAGAATAAAAATGGAATATATCGGCTATATTTTACTCGGATTAGTTGTCGTTATCGCACTCTATGCAGTCGGTGGATACAACTCTCTCGTCTCTCTACGCAACCAAGTTGAAGAAGCATTCTCTACAATGGATGTCTATTTGACCAAACGTTATGATTTAATTCCTAACTTAGTTGAAACCGTAAAAGGATACGCTAAGCACGAAAAGGAAACGCTTGAAGCTGTGATTTCTGCTCGTAATAAAGCAGTTAATGCGACAACCATGGAAGGCAAAATTGAAGCAGAAAATGCAATGTCTGGTGTTATTGGTCGTTTATTCGCATTAGCAGAATCATATCCAGATCTTAAAGCAAATACAAACTTCTTAGATTTACAAAATCAACTAAAGAGTATTGAAGATGATATTGCAAATGCACGTAAGTATTTTAATGGAGTGACTCGTCAATACAACACAAAAATTGAAGTATTCCCAATGAATCTCTTAGCAGGTATCTTTGGATTTACGAAGAAACCACTCTTTGTGGTAGCGGATGAGCAACAACGTCAAAACGTTAAAGTATCATTCTAAAAAGGGGTTCTCCCCTTTTTTTGGAGGATGTATGAAAAAATTCTTATTATTTAGTTTTGCACTACTTCTACTGAGTTTTACTCAAGTCGCTGCCTATGATCCTGTTGAAATAAACAATTTTGATATCAAGATGGTTATCGATGAGAATGGACTTATTAAAGTAGATCAAACATTAGATGTTCAATTTAATGAAGACCGACATGGTATCTATGCTTATATTCCTCAAACCTATGATATGGTTTGGACCATTGAAGGAGAAGAACTTGAACGTTCTTATTACTTCCCTGTACGCAAAGTTCAAGTATATGGGGATGAGTACGAAACAGAAACCGATGGTTATGATAATGTCATCTTGAAGATTGGGGATGGGGATCGTTATGTTTTCGGACAAAAGATCTATCGATATTCGTACACGATTCAACTTCGTGATCTTGAGTTAAATGGTCTTCAAGCCTTCTATTTCAATCTTGTTGGGGATGGTTGGCAACTTCCGATAAAGAATGTTAACTTCTCCATCACAATGCCAAAAGAATGGCCTTCAGATATTAAATTCTATAGTGGTTTATATGGAAGTGATGAACAACTCAATATTGATTACTCGATTAATGGTAATACATTAACTGGTTCATTCAATCAAGGGTTATTAACGTATCAAGCCCTTACCATTTATGCACCATTACCAAATGATTACTTTACGTTCATTCCACCTACTGATTTTAGTTTATTGATCTTAGGTTTCAGTGGTGTGTTGGTTGTTATAGCGTCTTTATTATTTTTAAAGTTCGGTAAAGATAAACTCGTCGTAGAAACGGTTGAGTTTAACCCTATTCCAGGTTTAAGTAGTGCACAAGTTGGCTTTGTCTATGATGGTATGGTAGATACAAAGGATATTCTATCTCTCATTATTGAGTGGGGATATAAAGGATATTTAAGTATTGCAGAAGATGGTTCTAAAGATTTTACTTTAACGAAGTTAAAAGAGATCGATATGAGTGAAATCAAAGCAGAACAAACCCTCTTTAATCAATTATTTAAGTCAGGTGATATCGTAACTAACAGTGATCTTAAGAATACATTCTATATCTCAATGCAGAATGCGAAGAATGATGTATATCGTTATTTCCAGGGAAATCCTAAACGTCGTATCTATTCCAATACTGCCACAACTCTAAAGGTAATATTTGGTATGATTGGGCTTCTTCCACTCTCACTCTTATTTGCCAACTACTTCTATATTCAAACATATCGAGGTGGACTCGCATTTGTCATAGCTGGTGTTGTCTTTGTGTTTGGTTCATTGCTCAGTGCTTGGTTTATCTATGCGATTAAGCGTTGGCCATCACAAAAATCAATCATTCGTATGACAAATGCTGTGTTTATGTTCATCGCAATCATGCTCTTTGTGTTTGGTAGTTTTGCGGGATCATGGGCATTAGAAATTCCAACTTGGCAATATGTTTTAGTTCTAATACTTACCTTTATCCTCGTTGGACTCGTATCTGTTATGGATAAACGAACGGATTTAGGTATTGAATACTTAGGCAAGATTATTGGATTAAAACGCTTCATTGAAGTTGCGGAAAAAGATCGACTCGAAATGCTTGTGCATGATGATCCTACATACTTCTATAAAATATTACCGTATGCTTATGTCCTCAATGTCTCCGATGTATGGAGTAAGAAGTTTGAATCAATAGCGATTGAACAACCATCTTGGTACTCTGGTCCTAACACTCACTTCAATACATACCTATTCATGAATTCATTTAATCGCACTCTATCCAACATGAATCAAGTCATGACATCCATTCCACAGAAATCTGGATCGGGTGGCGGTGGCTTCGGTGGAGGCGGTGGTGGATTTAGTGGCGGTGGCTTCGGTGGCGGTGGCGGCGGAAGCTGGTAACACAAAACAAAACGTGATAACTTAATATCACGTTTTTTCTTTTATCGATTATTCTTTAATACTTTCGCAATCTCACGTTTCGCATCACGTTCTTTTTCAGTTTGACGCTTATCATGAAGTTCTTTACCTTGTGCTAATGCGATTTCAAGTTTTGCCCTTCCATCTACTAAATTAAGGGATAAAGGGATAACAGTAAAACCTTTTAATACAGACTTACGTTGAAGTTTACGAATCTCTTCTTTATGTAAAAGCAATTTACGTTCACGTGTTTCTTCGTGATTAAATTGATTCCCTTGAACATATTGTGCAATATACATGTCACGAATAAAAGCTTCACCTTGTACAAAGTGAATATACGCATCTTTAAATTGAACAGTTCCTTTACGAATGGATTTTATTTCAGTTCCAGTAAGAACCAACCCTGCTTCAAATTTCTCGATGATAAAGTATTCATGATACGCTTTTCGATTTACAGACACAACTTTTGACGACATATTAACCTCAACCTTTTTTAGTCTACCACAAAATCAATGGTTTGCTTATTCTTATCCGCTGATTTTAATCGAACTCTTACTTTTTGTCCTAATTTATATCTGATATTTGAACCGCGTTTGACTAGAGTATAACGATCCGAATCAAACTCAAAATAACCAGCTAGATTTGAGACATGTACCAATCCCTCTACCGTATTTGGTAAACGAACAAAGAATCCAAATTTATTAACCGATGAAATGATTCCATCAAATCGCTCACCAATATGATTCATCATATACTCTGCTTTCTTCATTGCCTCGACATCACGTTCAGATTCAACAGCACGTTGTTCAGAATTTGAACACTCAAAGCCTAATTGTTCGACTAATATTTCATCATTCACGAGTTCATTATGATGTGTCGTAAAGACATGTTTCCGCAACATACGATGAACAATCAAATCAGGATAACGACGAATCGGTGATGTAAAATGGCAATAATCTTCAAGTGCTAAACCAAAATGACCCGAACATTCTTTATCGTATTTTGCCTTACTCATACTTCTTAGAAGTAAATCATTGACGATTAAGAATTCATCTTTACTCTCAAATCGACTTAATAAATTTTGAACAACTTTAGGGGTTAGATGTTCATACTTAACTTTAACTCCCCAAAACATCGCAATACGAGAAAATTCCGCAAAGCGCTTTTTATCCGGCGCTTCATGAACGCGATATAAAGCTGGTACTTCTAACCATCGTAAATGTGCTGCAACTGCTTGATTCGCACAAATCATGAAGTCCTCGATAATCATTTCAGCTTCACCTTGTGTTCTTCCCTCTATCTTTGTAATCTCACCTTTAGCATTTAATGTGAACTTAGATTCAAACGATACAAAATCAATTGATCCATCATTTCTTCGTCTTTGACGAATAATTCTTGCACATAAGTGCATATCTTCTACCATTTGAACTAAATCTTCAAAACGATTTAAAGCAGACTTATCTTTCTTGATGATTCGATTAACATTCGTATACGTCATTCGTTTGTATGAACGAATAATCGATGGATGAATATCATAGGTTTCAATCTCACCCATTTTATTAATCTTCATCGTACATGTTATTGTTAGACGATCTTCCCCTTCAACAAGCGAACATAGACCATTGGATATCGCATGTGGCAACATTGGCACAACACGATCAATCACATAGACGGATGTTCCTCTTAGTCGAGCTTCATTATCAAGTTCTGTATGTTCTCGAACATAGTAACTTACATCCGCAATATGCACATCGAGTTGGAAACCATCCTCTAATTTCTTAATACTAATCGCATCATCAAAATCCTTCGCATCTTCACCATCAATCGTAATAACTTGATGATCACGATAATCAACGCGTTTCTCATTTGGATCTAATATAACTTTAGTTGGTAATTGATCAACTTCTTTCATCAACTCATCACTAAAGGACATCGGTATTTGATGATTATGTAAGAGTGTTAAGATATCCATTCCTGGATCATTCACATGTCCCAACACTTTATTTAATTTAACTTTTAATGGATCTCCATATGAAACAATATCCAAAAGTAATTGTGACCCAAAGACACAATGACTCATATCACTATCCACAATCTCTATTTTTTGATAAATACGTACATCATCAACTTGTATACGATTCTTTTTCCAAGTTCCTACAAGTTGTTTGGTATTATGTTTAATTACTTTAACAATAATCCCCTCTGCACTTAAATCCGCATAGACTTTAGGTTTTACTAAAACCTCATCATCATGCATCGCACCATTAAACTGATGATTCGCGATATATAAAGAACCCTTAGGATGATCCACAAACCCAAAACCTTTTGGATTAATACTCAATATTCCTCTAACAAACTCACTCTGATCCACTAGAACTAATTTATTCTTCTTCGTGTAAGTTAATTCATATTCATTCTCACACTCATGAACTACACGCATAAAATCCTCAATTTCTTGAGATGATTGTAAATTTAGCTTGTTCATCCACTCTTCTACAGTATAGGGTTTATCCTGTGTAGCAAGTAGGTCTAATAATTTTGATTTTTCCATAAATAATAAAAAAGGCCCTTAGGCCGATTAAAATATGTTGACGAGTATTACAAGGACAAAGAATGCAATCCCAAGAGCCAATGTAAGTCTTGAAATTGTTTTTTCTGGGCCACGTTCTTTAACGTTTTCAAATAGGTTCAAACCACCAGTTCCAGAGAAAGCGCTGCTGATACCTTCTGATTTCCCACTTTGTAATAAAGACAACAAGATTAATAAAGCCGATACGATCATTAGGATGATATCTAACATAGGATTCTCCTTTCAAGTTGCTTAGTTATTATAGCACTGTCAAAATTAAAGTACAAGTCAGTTAAATCCTTTGTGATTTGTAATAATTTTAACATAAGACTATAATCAAAATATATGGAGTTCTTATGAAAAATAAAGGATTATTAATATTTAACATCATATTCATAAGCATTGGAATCATTGCGCTAATCTCTTCTGTGTACACCAGCAAACCAATGAATGTAAATGAAATTCAATACTATGGACTTTCGATTGATTCAAACGAATTTAGACTTACCATTATGGGTTCAAATAAT
>CAYWGS010000062.1:0-8529 GCA_964457525.1 uncultured Erysipelotrichaceae bacterium
TGTTCTATGTTTTGTTAGTAATGGTACAAACGATGTGCCATTTTGTGGTTTATCGACATTGAAGTAATCACACACGGAAGCCCCAATGTCAGACAATGATTTTCTTAATCCAATTTCTACCCCTTGAACATTTCCATACTTGATGAGTAGAGGAACATTTTCACGGGTATGACGGTTATGTCCGATGTTCGGATCATTTCCATGGTCTGCCATTACGACGAAGATATCATCGGGTCCTAAGAGTTCAAGAATATCGCCAATCTTCTTATCGGATATTTCGAGTAATTCTTTGTACCATTTAGAGTTTTGACTATGACCGGCTAAGTCTGTTTCTTGTACGTTTGTACAAATGAAACCTTCTTGCATATCTTTGATTTCTTGAATGGTTAAATCAAGAACATCACTGGTATTCACACAGGAAACGAGTTTCCCTAAATCATTTGCGACAATATCCGCTACTTTTCCGAATAGGGATACATTGACTCCAGCTTTCGTTAGGATGGTTGGGGCTTGAACTTTTTCATTCACTCCATACCCTAGATGACGACATTGATAGCCTTCATTGTAGGACTTTGATTTAACCGCATGAATACCGATGAATCGTCCTTCACGAGTTTCTTCAGCGTTTAGTATATCTTGAATCGTTGTGTTTGTACCACCAAATGGTATAACACGATTCACAGTTACGACTTCTCTTACTTGTCGTCCAATCTCTAATTCTTTCTCAAATGACATGAAATCAAGTGCAGCAGTAACATTGTATGCCATACCTAAGTCGGCATCGATGTTATCACCAACGGTGCAATAATCATCTACGAGTAAGTATCTTAAATCACCGTTGGATCGAATTTCTACTTTATGGCCTAGTTTAGTTAAATGTTCATACACAACATCTACTTTTTCTTGGAAGGGTTGGAATAAAGGTTTTAATGGGTTTGTGCCCATGATTTCTTGATGACCCATAAAGGTATCTGCACCATAGTGCATGAGTTCACTCTTACCAAAGTTTGCGGTTGGTGATTTCTTCATGTTTAAGGATTCTTTACCATACGCATTCATTAAACCTAACTTCTCTAAATTAGGTAATTTCAAATCTGGAAAATCATGTAAGATACTACCTAACGTGTTACTGACTTCATCCCCTGGTCGTACAACACTCGCATCTGCGGTTGCGCCTATTCCAAATCCATCTAATACTACTACAATAAATCGTTTCATAATTCAGCTCCTAAACTATTAAAGAGACCCAGTATTTCTGGTTTTCCACTTTGAATTCCCTTAACAATACATACTGTACTCCGTGTCACAAAGATTTGGAATCGAAATGCCATGAGGACAGTATCATTAATTTTCAAGTTATCACTTAATCCAAAGTGATAATCGATACTATCGAGATCAGGGGGTAAAACCTTCGTCATTTGTGCATGATTTAAATCAGTCCCAACCAATGCATTTTCCACATGAGATCGACGATAATGTCCTCCACCATAACAGAATGATTTCTGATTAAGCGTGTGAGAAACTTCACTCACATAGACAACCGCAGGAATTTCTACTCCATCTTTAATCGCATGTAGAGGTGTTGTACCACTTAAACCATGTCCGGGTTCTCCACTGTTTACTGGATATTTTGCCATCTCTTCGATGGTTTCAACACAGGTTGTGGAAGGTGCATTTAGATTTTCAATACTTATGCCAAGTTTTTCCACAATCGTTTTGGCTCTTAGAATGGTATTCAAATTCTCTGTGGGTTCATTCTTTTGAGTTGTTTCGTTGTATAAGAAACACGGGAAAGAGGTTAACCCTTTAATATCAATGTGTTCAAGTTTCTTGAGATCATGGACCACATGTTCTAACTCATCAATATGAAATCCAGCGTGTTGACCGCTATAGATACGATCTTGATCACTGATAATCCGTAACATGACTTTTTGTTTACGATTTGTATTCACTAAACATGCGTTGATATCTTGTGCTTTTTCAATGGAATAGAGGGTAACATATTCACATCCGTAATCCACTAATTGTTTTAATAAAGCTTTAGGTGGTTGAACTAAATGTCCTACATTTGAGATCGGCACATTGTGTTCCATATAAATCTTCGCTTCATTGAAATCCACCGCAACCGCTCCAGAATAACCAAGTTTGATAAGTTCTTTTGCGATGATTGGGTTTCTGCCCAACTGCTTTAACATGAAATACATCTTGAGATCATGTTTCTGTGCAGATTCAATAATATGTTTCGCATTCGCTAATAAAGCATCTAAATCAATCACATAGGTATCAGGTAGAATGAGTCCTTTTTGATGTAAATCGAAACATGTTTGTACTAATGCAGGATTTCTGCGTATTGTCTTTTCTAGGAACATTCTTTCACCCTTTTAATACTTTCTACTAATATACGAATAACGGTATCCGAACCTGAACGCATCGGATTAATACGAATCATACGATGTCTTAGACTTGGATCACTGTTAATAAATGTCTGACTTACACGATAGAACAATGGAACAATCTCATACTTCGATTCAGCCCCAACAGGATTCGGTGCTGCACCAAGTTTTTGTGCTTCGATCAGTACTTCTTGTGCAATATCTTCATGGAATTCTACCAATAATACTTTAGATTGCGCATTGGCTAAAAAGACAGATTTAACCCCTTCAATGTTCATCGCTTGTATACGTTGTACGAGTTTCTCATTTTCTTCTGCTTGAACCGCAAAAGAAACTGGGGCATAGACTAATCCACGTAAGACTTCCATGGCTTGGAAACCTTGGATCTTACCCCCACCGGAGTAATTCATTTTATCCACATATTCAATCACTTCTTTTTTACCGACTAAGATACCTACACCTTCAGGCCCGAGTAGTTTGAACGAAGAGAATGCGGACACATCTGCACCGAGTTCTACTCCAATCTTACTGACCTTCATAACAGCGTAGTTATCATCGGTAATAATTGGTATATTTTGGACTGATTTAATGCGATCAATCACTTCTTTCATATCGTAATGATCATCCATTTTTTGACGGGTATATTGGATAAGTGCCGCATCAAATGTATGATTTTTGAGTACATTTAATAAATCATTTGAATCATTAAAATCTGCTTCAATACAGTTAATATTTAAACTCTCTAAACTTACCTTTGTCGTTGGATAGATGGGTGCCTTATGAATTAATAGAGTAGAGTTTGGTTTGAGTAGTGCTTGTAGACCCCAACGAATCGCACCTGTTCCTGCACCAGTTACTAAAAGTGCCTTTTCGACATTAAAGTAAGCTGCTAGAACTTTTTCTACTTTTTCGGTTTGTGTTGGTTTGTTTATCGAACCTGTAACCCCTAAATCCCCTAGATTTAAGAACTCAGATCCTGGAAACACCTTACAAATCTCATCCACAAGTCTGAATTGTTTTTCTTTTGCCTCTTCGATACTGATGGATTGTAATGGATATGTAAGCATAGTCAACCTCCTCTATTGGTTATATTTTGGTGTGAAATAGAGATCTAAATCTCTAAAATAACGTTCAACTAATTCATCTTTCTCTGATACTAATTCTTTCGCAACACTTAAGAGTTTCGCAATCTTCTCAGGTTTAGACTCTGAGATGAGTAAATACGCTTGAGCCAATTCTTTCTTAGGGATACAGATTGCGGTCGCATTGGCCATATTCACCACTCGACAATAACCCTTTTTAGCTTCTTTCTGAATTTCTTTGGTTGTTTCATCGAAATGACCAAACACGGTATCTCCAAATCCAAAGAGATCAATCGGTCCTTCATTTGTAATCATCATATCGCATTGTGGAAGAGTTTGACGTAAGAACAGTATCAGTCCATCTCTTTCGCCTAGTGCGTCTATCATTTCAATGGCTTGTGTTTCAAATGGATAAATATTGTTATCCGAATGAGAGACAAATATCTTAGATGAATCTATACTCTTTGGAAGCGTTAACGTATCTTCAATGATTTCAGTTAATAATTCATAGGTATAGGTCATATACCCAATCGATGGTTTAAATGGAATCCCATCCGTCGATACTTTCTTAAATTGATTCATGTACTCTGAATCGATTAAGGGAGAAACAAAACCAAACAAGTTAAGTGACATCGCAGGCGCTAGAACAGAGCCTCCACCATCAACACCAATTCCAATATCATTGATGCCTAGAAATACATTAATGGCAGTTCCACTACTTGAACCTGTCATGTATCGACCTGTGATTGGATTGATGAGTTGAAGATCAATCGCTCTACCACCAAAAGAAGATTTATCTAAGGTATGGTGTTGATACTTATGGGTTTGTTCGAGGGATTGAATAAACTGTTGATTGACTTGTTTAACATTCTTCACACCCAATAACTTGATGGAGTCTTCCATCTCTTTAACATCCAATACGATTGAATCGACAGACTTATAAGGATTAATTTGGGCGACCGATGTCATCTTCATTAAACGTTTCATATTTACTCCGCAAAAATGATTTCTGGATTCGTAATCAACATTTGTTCAATCGATGATTCTTTCATACCTGCTTTACGTAATTCTGGAATGAAGTGGGTAAATAAGTAATTGTATCCAATCCCACCTTTATAGTTTAGGTGTGATTTACGAGTTAAATCTTCGGATAATACAACACCATGAATTCGATTCGTCTTCTCAAGTTCGAGTAAGAACTCTATACGTTTTTCATCTGGGAAGTAATCATTTTTACCAATCGTATCAAATCCAACAAAGAAACCAAGATCAATGACTTGTTTAATCACATCTAAGTCTTTGGATAAATCCATGTGACCAATAACAATTCGCTTTGGATCAAGTTTCTTAGAAACAAAATAATGAGCTTGTTCAAGACCTAAGGTACCAATGGTTGTATGAGTGTAGATCGGTTTCTTCGTAGCTTGATGAGCAATGATCGCAGCTTCAAATACCGCTAACTCTTCTTTCTTCCATTCGTTTAAACTGGTTCCAATTTCACCGATAATGCCAATACTCGAATCGTTTCGAATATCGTTAATCATTTCATCTGCGATTTCTTGAACGGATTTATTCGCTAAATCACTCGGTAAGAAAGGTACTTTATAGAATCCAGTAGCTTGAATGATATTAATCCCTGACTCCTGTGCAATCTTTTCCACATAGTGCCGGTTTAATCCCATTCCACGATTGGTTACATCGACGATATTACGTACACCATTACGATAGAGTTCCTTGAATTCTACAAGTGTTTCATCGTAGCAGTCGAGTCGACAGTCAAGATCGTTTTTGACGCCTGAGAGGTCGATGGTAATGTGTTCATGCATTAAGGTATAGCCTTTAATGAGTTTTGTCATGGATTGAATCCCTTTCTTAAAGTAAAGAGTGAAGTGAATTGTTCACTTCACTCTATTATTCATGTATTCAATAATTGTTGTGGCTTAACCAACTGGGATTAAAGCAACAAGTTTAACGATGATTAATAAGTTTAGAAGGATACCAAATGCGATGGTAGCAACTGGGCCGATTGCTAGTTCAACGATAGGCTTCTTAGACATACGGTTAAGTAATAGAACAGCGATAACGAATAGAGCACCGATGCCACTAAGGCCAACTGCTGCAGACATTGTTTCAGCCGCAACAACAGCTCCGACTAATAATGCGACTTCAAGAACTTTATTCATAGAAGTACGAATGTGTTCACCCATGTCTTTAACGCCTGGGAATCTATCCATACCTTTAGCAAATACGTTGATAAGTAATAATTCAACAACCATAACAGCTGCGCCAGCGATGCCTGCAAATAATGGATTGCCATGTAGTGCTAGACCAACTGCGAAGACAAAGGTAACCCCTGCAGGTCCATAAACACCTGTAACGATTGCGGTTGTGAAGACAAGTGGAATAAACCCAATTGCTCGTGTGAATGCGGCTAAAGCAGCTTCAGAATAAGAACCAGCGGCTAATAATGCGAGAGATGCTGGGTCACCTGCAACGATTGAAAGAGATGTTGCGGCCGCAAGTAATCCACCCATAACCGCTAATAGAGGCCAATTCTTACGAATACGAGCTACTTTTTCAGAGAAAACACTTACTAATGTTGTATTGGAATCTGTGCTTTCAACCTTTTGAGTTGCCGCATAGAATAACATTGTGATTGTTCCAGCTAACATTGCCATACCTTCACCATTGAGTGAGATCTTGAAATCTCCAACCATGAAGATACCGAATTTTTTAACTAAGAAATAAACTAGAACCGTAATAACACCAGAGATAATCCCCTTTTTCATGCCATGTTGGTAACCAACAGCGACAGCTGGGAAAATAGCGAATACGACTGTAACATATTTGGATACACCACCTAATGCACTTAAGAAGTTATAAGGTAATGCCGCGAATAATTGAACGATAAATTCTAGTCCAACAAGGATACCAATACCGTAGACTGCACCGATAACTCCTGCAGCGATTGTGCCTTTGAATGTATCAGGGCACCAAGTACCGATAATATCGGTTGTTAGTAATAAACTGTGGATTAAGATGATGGTAGCAGCGATGGATGTTGGAATACCAAATCCGACCACTAAACCAAAACTGATAGCGAAACTCATTGCCGCTAATTCTTTACGGCCAATCTTTCCTTCTAAGTATTGAGGAACGATTGGTCTGAAACCGTCGTTAAATACAGCGATTCCTTTGTTTGCCAAAACGGATGCTAGTGCGCCAATTGCCGCAATAACAATGTAGTTAAGAAATTCCATGCATTAATTCTCCTTTTCTCTTTTGCTTAAAATAGCATTTAGTAATATTGGTAATACTTTCTCAGTGTGTTGATCCACAAAGCCGAATGCTTTTTTGCCCTCATTCACTGCTTTGATAATCTCTTCATCTGCGAAAATTTTGCCTGGCATCGATATTGTTTTACAGAGGTCCATGCCGAGTAGTGCCATAGCCATGGCAAGTGCACCTCCACCGCCTGTATTACAAGCGCCAACATAATAATCGAAATTCCCTTTCTTTAGAGCATTCACTGCTTCAAGATCGTTCTTAATTTCAAGATACACATTGGATTCGCCCAAGTATCGTTGAATGAAATTGTAGATCTCTTGCTTGTTAACCTGCCCACCAATCACAATTCTTAACATCGTATTCCTCCCTTCATCGTTTTTCTATCTATTGTTAGGATGATTAATCCTGACTTAAATTACATAGATGCATAATAAGGAATTTGCGTTCACTCTCCATATATGGAACCGGTGAATGATTGGAAATCATTTCAAACAACTCTACCGCTTGATTGAACTTTGGATCCATTTCAATTTGACTCCAAATACTATCATCAAATTCTAACTCTTCATTTTGATCAACCGTACGTTGAGTTGCCATCGCTAGTGCGTGGTGAACATTTCCATCTTACCTTCTTCAAACGAATATCCACTCAAAAGATCGATGACTTTTATGACATAGTCCGCAACCGCTTTTGAAATAATATTGGCTTCAAGTAAGATATTAATTCTTTCTATTAACATTTTTTCCTCAATCTAATCAATATACAATATTTTGTATATTGTATTTTACAATTTCATTATACCCCAGAACGGTTGTTTGTCAACACTTTAGTAACTTGGGGTAATTTTACCGTCTAATACGAGTTTTTGTATATTAACCACAGAATCCACATCAATAATCTCATTGAGTAGAATCGCGAGTTCTGGTTTGTCTTTACTCACGACGATCACCGCTTCAGTATCTTCAGAATTTTTTTGAGCTACTGTAATGTAATTGATCTTTACAAACTTATCTGTGATTTCATCTTTATTCCAAACAGCCGCGTCAATATCTCCAGAGATAACTTTATCTAAAATCTGAGAGTACTCCGTTTGTACGAAGGTCACATCGATTCCCTTACATACTTTCTCCGTCAAATCCTTTTGGTCAATGGAGTCCGCATCAATCCCAACTTTCATTCCAGGTAAGATCTCATGAACATCTTTATTATGAAAAATAACGATGTGTTCACTTAAATAAGAGTTAATCCCAAACGACTTAACAACCATAATCGAATCATTCTTCATTAGAAATTGATTCGCCGCATATTTTGAAACAACCGCATAATCATAACGATCCGACAGTAACATGCCAATCCGATTCACTGCCCCTCTCATATAGGCCATATACGCTGGTACATTGTATTGATTTTCCATCGCCACAATTAAACCTGACGCAAATCCTTCATATTTCTTGGAGTATGGAAGTGGCATAACCCCTACAATACTTGTAATCCCTGAGAACTCTAAAAGGATACGTGTATTCTTCTCAATCAAAAAAGTTCCAAGATGTCCTCTTGATTCAAGTCGTATTGCCTTATTGTTCTGTAGAAACTTCAAAGAGTTTTGAACGGTCCCTCTCGCTAAATCCATCGTTTCACATAATTCTGTAATCGTTGGTATATTAGATCCTACCGAGTGTTTTAAAAACTCCTTGGCTAGTTTCATTGTCGCAAATCCATTTTTACTCAGTAACATTTGTTGATAATTCATAGAAGCACCTTGTCG
>CAYWGS010000063.1:0-8421 GCA_964457525.1 uncultured Erysipelotrichaceae bacterium
AATTGACATAGTCATTAACAATTCTACGATCTTCCCAACCATTGTATTCTTGAACAAGCGCTAGAGGTAAGTCCCAGTGGTAAATCGTAACCATTGGTTCGATGTCATATTTTAAACATTCATCAATTAGATCATCATAGAATTGAAGACCTTTTTCATTCAATTCACCGTTTCCATTTGGATAAATACGCGTCCAAGCGATACTAAAACGATACGTTTTTAATCCCATCTCAGACATAAGTCTAACGTCTTCTTTGAATCGATGGTAATGATCAACAGCTAAATCACCATTGGTTCCTTTGTAGGTTTTTCCAGGGATACGTACAAATTCATCCCAATTGGATTTCCCTTTACCATCTTCATTCCATGCGCCTTCTACTTGATAAGCAGCGGATGCGGAACCCCATAAGAAGTCTTTCGGGAATCCCTTTGATTCTTTAAAATACATTCAGTTCTCCTCCTTTATGAACTCTTTAATTCCAGAATAATGTCACGCAATTCAGCTGCTCTCTCGAAATCAAGAATTTTTGCGGCTTCATGCATTTCTTTTTCAAGTGATAGGATTAATTCCTCTTGAGCCTTACGATCAAATTTCTGACGCTTAGTAAGATACTCTTTCGCCATTTTTTGTGTTTCTTTTCCACGAATAACATCATGAATTTCTTTGATGATGGTGGTTGGTGTAATGTTATGCTCTTCGTTGTATGCGATTTGAATTTCACGTCTACGATTGGTTTCAGAGATCGCTTTCTCCATCGAATCAGTGATACGATCCGCATAAAGGATAACTTCCCCGTTTGAGTTACGTGCAGCACGTCCAATTGTTTGGATTAAAGAACGGTGTGAACGTAAGAATCCTTCTTTATCCGCATCTAAAATACAAACAAGTGAAACTTCAGGTAAGTCTAAACCTTCACGAAGTAGGTTAATCCCTACAAGCACATCATATTTACCACGTCTTAAATCTCTTAAGATTTCAATACGTTCAAATGTTTTAACTTCATGATGTAAGAAGACAACCTTCAAATCAATGCGTTTTAAGTATGCACTTAATTCTTCTGCCATCTTAACCGTTAAGGTTGTGATCAATGTACGTTCATTACGTGCGATACGAACATTGATTTCATGAATAATATCATCGATCTGACCATTGGTTGGACGTATCGTAACCTTTGGATCGAGTAGTCCAGTAGGACGAATAATCTGTTGAACCACTTCATGATTAACTTGTTCAAGTTCATAATCACCCGGGGTGGCAGATACATAGATGACTTGATTAATAATCTTTTCAAACTCATCAAAGCGCATTGGACGATTCTCTAATGCACTCGGTAATCTAAATCCATATTTTACTAAGGTCTCTTTACGTGCTCGATCCCCATTAAACATTCCTCTTGTTTGTGGAATACTAACATGGGATTCATCGATTACGAGTAAGTAATCATCTGGGAAGTAGTCAAATAAGTTAAATGGTCTTTGTCCTGGTTCTCTTCCATCAATGTGCATCGAATAGTTTTCAATTCCAGAACACATACCCAACTCACGAAGTGCTTCTAAATCATAGAGCGTACGTTGTTCAAGACGTTGTTTCTCAACGAGTTTATTTTCTGATTCGAGTTCATTCAAGCGTTGATGTAACTCTTTTTCTATCTTATCACAAGCAATTCGCATCTGTTCTTTTGAACGCGTATACTCATTGGCTGGGAAAATATTATACACAGAATAAGCATTGAGTATCTTGCCTGTTACTCGGTCTACTTCTGTGATTCGTTCAATGATATTATCAAATAATTCAATTCTTAGATTGTATTGATCGGTATAACCAAGTGATACTTCGATACTATCTCCAACAACCCTAAACGTTCCACGTTTGAGTTCCATATCATTGCGTGAATATTGACGATCCACCAATTTACGAATAAGTTCTTTTCGATCAATTGTTTCATTCTGGTGGATTGAGAAGAATAATTCACGATATAAACTTGGATCACTGGACGCATAGATACATGCGACAGACGCCACAACAATCGTATCTCTTCTTTCAAGTACCGCATTGAGTGAGGACATTCTTAACATATCCAACTCTTCATTGATCATTGCGGTCTTTTCAATATAGGTATCTGACTTAGGAATGTAGGCTTCTGGTTGGTAGTAATCAAAGTTCGAAACGAAATACTCCACACGATTATTGGGAAATATTTCTTTAAACTCAGAATATAGTTGACCCGCTAATGTTTTATTATGAACAAACACAAGCGTTGGTTTATTGACCTGTGCAATGACATGTGAAACAGTAAATGTCTTACCTGTACCTGTTGCGCCAAGTAAAACCTGCGCTCGTTTGTTTTCTCTTAATCCTTGTACGAGTGCTTCGATTGCGGCGGGTTGATCACCTGTTGGTTTGAATGGGGATACCAATTCAAATTGATTAGTCATTAATGAGCTCCAATGCTTTCTTTAATTGTACATCTTTTTCTAACTTTTCCAAATTCCATATACGTACAACTTCCGATTTCAATTTATCTAATAGAACCTTGTTGATAACCGATTCATCTTCCAATTTATAGTCCTTGATATAACTTTCAAGCGCACTTAATGTCTTACTTGAAAAATATCCATCTGTACGATCCACCTTATAACCTAAGAAATCTAGAGCTAATTGCGCATCTTTAACTGATTCATGAACCGTATCATATCCATACGCTTCATCATCCGATAACTCACTGAAAGGTTCATGCATAACTGGATGTAAATCCACCATTACATCAGGGTTAATTCCTACTCCATTAATATGATTACCGTTCGGTGTTAACCATTCCGCTACAGTATATTTCAATGCGCTTCCATCTGAGAAAGCGTGTTGTTGCTGAACAGTACCCTTACCATACGTTGTAACACCTACGATGGTTGCTTCCATGTTCTCTTTGATGGCTGCAGTAAGTACTTCTGAAGCAGACGCTGAGTTTTCATTGACTAGAATAATAATCTCATCAAATTCAACCATGATATTACCACTTGATTTTGATACAAGTTTCTCACCACTATAGATTTCTTGTTGGATTAGAATACCATCTTTAGGCACAAACATACTGCCAATCTCTTCAAGTGTGGATAAGTATCCTCCACCATTATCTCTTAAATCAATAATGATATCCTTAGCTCCACTATCCTTAAATAACTGCATATATTGATCCACTTCTGCACCCGTATCTTCACCAAACTGATAGATTTCTAAATACGCAGTATCATTATCAATCATCCGTCCAAATGCAGTATTTCGGATAACACCACGTGTAATATCAAGTGTTACAATTTCTTCTCCACGTTGAAAATCAATGGTCACAACGGTATTTTCTTCACCCCGTACACGATCCGCTAACTCATCTGACGTTAAACCTGTTGTACTAACACCATCTACATTTTTTATAATATCGCCTGGCAAGACACCTGCACTTTCTGCAGGAGAACCAATAAATACTCGTTCTACGATAAACGTTCCATTATTATCAAAATAGGAAACACCAATTCCTACAAAATTACGATTAATCGCTTCAGTAAATGCGGTGACTTCTTCCGCATTCATATAACTTGTATGGATATCACCTGTCCCATCGATCATGCCATCAATCGCATCTTCAATGAGTTGTGTCTCTAAGTCTTCTTGATTACGTCCAAAGTACCATTCATTCATTAACACATCAAAAATTGCCTCAACACGATTCAATTTACTGACTGTTTGAACGGGCACCACTTTTTCATCGATGAATGCTGATCTTAAACTATATCCAAATCCAACGGATAAAAGAATACTAATCACCAAGATACTTACTTGAATAATTCTTGTTCTTTTTTGTTTCTTTTCATCCGGCCATTCATACCGTTTTAACGGTATTCTTACTTTTTTTTCGCTCATACGCTTACCTCAAACAATTCTTATTTTAGCACAAAGCCGTATGCATAACACAAACGGCTCTTTGTTTAATAATACTGTCCATATTGTACCCCAAATACTTTAGCAGGGTTCTTTCTACATGGTGCTACATTTCCATTATAATCACATCTTCGATCTAATCCTGCATTCCCCCATTTATTACCAAAACTTAAATCTCCATTCCAACTAGCCACATAATCCGCAATAGATTTAGACCCTAAGTAATGTATCTCTATATGTAAATGAGGACCTGTCGAACTTCCTGATGATCCTACTTTACCAATAGAATCCCCTTGATTAACAATCCTACCCGCTTCAATTACAGTATCCTTCTCTAGATGCATGTAAATGATTCCATAGGTTGCCCCATCAATCGACACAAGAAGAATGGCTTGATTTCCCCCGCGATTAATACCAGGAGATCCACAATTGTTTCCATAATAACCATAAGTAGGACATGCATTCGCTGTATATAAGACAACTCCATTTCCAACTGCCTTTAAATCCGTCCCAACAGGCGCTCCTAAGTCCATGCCTAGATGCGTTCCTCCATTTGGATAGTTCCAAACGATTGCGGTCACTTTAAATCCACTTGAGATTGGCCATGCGAATCCATTGGAAGTGACGACATTATTCAGTGCAGCGGAGATACCTTTTAACTTATCTTGTATTTCAGTTAAATTAGATACAATATAACTCTCTTTTGCCATCAACTCAGCTTCTAGAGTTCGATATTCTAATAGTATCTTTTCAACACCTTCTTGAAGTTCAATCACTGTTTCACGATTCTTGACTAAATTTACTTTATTTTCTTCGAGTACAAGAACCTGTCTTTCAAGTTCTTCCTTATCCGCATTAAATGCATTTACTTCTTCGGTTAATCGTTCAATCTCTTGTTTATCCGCATTAGTAATATCATTAATTCCCTCGATGCGACGAACCAGATCGACAAAATCATTCGCACCTACGATGAAATCAATATAGGAATTAAGATATACAAAGGATTGCATACTGATCATTCTTTCTTGAATAAAACGATCAATTTCATCGATATTCGCTTGTCTTTCTTCAATATTCTTTTTGAGTAAATTAATCGATACTTCACTTAATGCAATCGAATCTTCGATATTAATAATCGATTGATTCAACTGTTCAATTTGTTTTTCATATTTAGAGACATCTGCCGCAAGTTTAAGAATATTGGCTTTAATGTCTTTTAATTCACCACGTAACTCATTCAAATCTTTTTGAGCTTGATTTGCCTTATCATTGACATACGCTTGATACGCTGTACATTCATCTTTATGATCTTTCGCTTCTAAGGATGAACACAGATTTGAATAATACGATTCATTCGCCTCAAAATCATATGCCTCAAATTCGGTATAAGGCACAAGTAATAAGACACATAGAATAACAACTAAACGTAAACCCAGTTTCTTCATCGTACCGTCCTCAAATAACGTGATACAGAGATAAAACTACCCAATAAACCAACAGAAATTCCTAATAATGCGATTAAATACGATAATTCAAACACAAATGGGAACACCGGTCTAAGTATAAAGATACTTGATAATAGGACACCATTCAGTGATTGATAGATATACTGATACCCGAATATTGTAATGATAATCGGTAAAATAGAACCAAGAATACCAATTAAGATCCCTTCGATTAAGAAAGGTGAACGAATAAATCCATTGGTTGCGCCAATTGTACGCATAATTTGGATCTCACTCATACGAGAATGGATCGACATCTTAATGGTATTGGTAATTAAGAAGATCGCAAGTAAGCCTAATACACTTACTAAGATTAATCCACTATCACGAATGGAGTTAAGAATTTCAATCAGTTTAAGTGCATTTAATCCGCCATAGTTTACACTTTCAATCCCATCCAATAATCGAATCTTTGTGGAAACTTGATCAATTAATTCACCTTCTGAAACATCTATAATAAAAGCATTTCTAAGTGGATTCTTTTCTCCACGGTACATTTCAAATATTTTACCTTCTTCACCATACGAAGCAATAAATCGATCAAGTTCTTTATCTTTGTCTGAGAAATCCACTTGAACAACACCAGAGATTTCAAGAATCTCACGTTTGAGTTCACCAATCTGATCGAGACTCACTTCATTTAATATCTGTACATGAATCTGAACTTTAGACTGAACAGAGGTTGTGATTTGTTGGAGATTAACGGTAAGTAATAGGAATAGAGACACTAAAAAAAGTGTTACCATAACTGCCATAATGGATGATATTGACATCGCCATATGACGAACTAAGCCAATGAAACCTTCTTTAAATGGTCGAATGATTCGATTCATGTTGAATGTATCCTCCTTCAACCATATCCGCAACAATATGACCTGCTTCTAATGCAATGGTCCGTTTCTTATATTGATTCACAATCCCAATATCATGTGTCACCATCAAAATCGTTGTTTTTTCTTCACGATTAATTCGCTCAAGCAGTTGAATAATTTCACCTGACTTTTGAGGATCTAAGTTTCCAGTTGGTTCATCCGCAATTAAAATACGCGGCTTATTCGCAATCGCACGCGCAATAACCGCACGTTGTTGTTGACCACCGGAAAGTTGATTTGGATAATGACTTGATTTCTCTGTTAGATCAACTAACTGTAAAACTTCTCGAACACGTTGTCGAGCTAAAAGTGGATTCATGTTCGTTATTTCTAATGCATACATTACATTTTCAAACACTGTTTTCGATGGCAACAACTTAAAGTCTTGAAACACAACACCAATGTGTCGTCGATAAAAAGGAATCTTACTGTGACGTAATTGTCCAACATTAATCCCTGATACTTCCACTAATCCTTTTGTCGGTTTCTCTTCCGCATCCAATAAACGAATAAGCGTTGATTTACCTGATCCTGTTGGTCCTATGATATAGACAAACTCACTTTGGTCTATGAAAAGATTGATATTATAAAGGGCATTAACCCCATTTTTATATGTTTTTGAAACATCTGCTAGTTTAATCATTCTGCTCTCCCGATTGAACTTATTATACCATAGTCATATTTATGAACACGTAGAAAAAAAGATGATAAATCATCTTTAAACTTTGTAATCAAATGAGAATCCATTCCCCTTAACTTCAGTCGCTTCTGTTGCGATAACGAAGGCATGTGGATCAATCTTATGAAGTTCATCAATGAGTTCAGGATATTGAGTCATATTTATAACAGATAAGATTACTGAACGATTTTGACGTGTATACCCACCTTGAGCGCTTAATAGCGTTGAACCACGTTCTAACTTCTTATCAATCATTTCCACAACTTCATCCACCCTATCCGTAATAATCATAACAGACCGTGCTTCTTGTCCACCAAACACCAATACTTGTTTAATCGCAAAAGAACTTGCATAAACAGAGATGAAGCCCATTAATACCGCTTCAATCCCATACACAAATACACCTAATGCGACAGTGAGTAAATCCACAATAAATACAAGTTTACTTAAATCAATATTCGTAAACTTATGAATGATGAGCGGAGGAACATCCATTCCACCTGTAGAAGCACCTGTTCTAAACACCAATCCCACACCAAACCCAGCCACAAGACCTCCATAGAGACTTGCTAGGATTGGATCGATACTTACTTGTACTGGATGAGTATTTAATATATTTAAAAACAATGGATATAGAACACTACTTGCGACAGTATGAACCGCAAACTTACGTCCTAAGAAATAAGCCCCAAAAGCAAATAATACCCAAATCAATACAGAGATAATTAAATCAGATCGGAATCCCGTAATTTTCGCGAGTGATACCGCAATCCCCGCAACACCACCCGATAATATTTCATATGGTAGTATAAAAGTATGTACAGCTAAGGCTAAAAATAAATTGCCTAATAGTACATATATGATATCAATAAGGTTTTTCTTTAGATCGAATTTTTTCACGCTATAATTATACCATTAGAAACGAAAGACTTCCTATGACTCAATTAAAAAAATACGCTAAACATACTTCTTTAATCCTTACCTTTGTATGGATAGGAGTTATCTTCTCTTTCTCTTTACAAAATGGATCGTTATCTAGTTTACAAAGCGGCTTCTTTTCGACTCGTATTCATCAATTCTTACTATCAATGGGAATGAATATCTCGAAAAGTACTGTCAGTTTTATCATTCGTAAAGGTGCACACTTTACAGAATTCTTTATCCTTGGTTGCTTATCCGCAAAAAGTACATTGGATTTAAATAGTCGAAGATATTTACCACTCATATTTCTTGTGCCTATCATGGATGAATTTATTCAATCCTTTGTCCCAGATCGAGCCATGTCGATTTATGATATGGGAATTGATGCTTCAGGGATTATATTTGGTTTACTATTTGTAAAATTACTTACCTCATTCTTAACAAAAAAAGCTAAATTATGATATGATCCCTCCAAAGTAGACAATACAAATATGTAAAGTCGAAAGGAGGGAT
>CAYWGS010000064.1:0-8223 GCA_964457525.1 uncultured Erysipelotrichaceae bacterium
TGGACCTTTTCATTTGTCTTCTATTCAAAGCTGTTTATTCGTTACAGCCTCTTTTCTTTATGATAGGACCTTCTATTTCTCGTTGGATGATTTCATTCTGTATTTGTTTATCAAACGCATAGGCATATGCTTGTGTTGCCTTGAGTTCGATTTCTCTTAATTTAGGGGGCATTTGATTAAATCTTGAAGCAATCTTTACATCTGATTCACGTAGTGTTTTTAAGTAATCTTGACCTTTAGTATTAAACCCTAAGATGCGAACACTATTAAGATTCTCTAACTTAGGAATATCAGTGCGTTTAGTATGAGTTAATAAATGAACACAAGCACGTTGAATTCGAGCTCTTGTGTAACGTTTACCAATACAGTTTTGCATGAATTCTTCAAATGTATGTGAATGTTTAATTTGTTTCTTAAAATGATTTTCAAGTCCTTCATCCATTAAGAATATTGTTTGAAGATCTTCTTTGCTTAATGTATAGAGTTTTGTCTTCAAGTAATCAAAGTAATCTTCCCACTGGATGGGTTTATGTTTATTTAGTTCATCATAAAGTGGAGTATATTCTTGAACATCTTTACCTTCAAAAACAGCTTTACGAATGGCTGTTGCGCTCGCAATTTTATGATTTAATTCTTCTTCATGATAATGATTCGTTCTTTGGATACAATGTGGAGTGATTGAAGTTTCTTGGATTGCCTTAAGATAGGCGATCCCTAATATATCATTTGGATGAAAAGATCCTTGAACTAAACCATAAGCTTTTGGATAACCCATACCCATGTTTAGATTCTCTTTTAAACCATCCACATTAATCGGTAAATCAGCCATGAGTTGTAATGTTTCAATATCGTTGCTTTCACTTCCAAACACAATATCCGTACATCCCATCATTTCTAATATTCGTACAGATGCATTTGCGAAGTGTTTAGCGCTTTGTACGACAAAAGGATAGGGCAACTCACATACAATATCAATTCCGCTATTGAGAGCCGTTTCTGTACGTATCCATTTATTCAATATGGTAGGTTCACCACGTTGCACAAAATGACCACTCATAACACAGATGAGTAGATCACATTGAGTGAGTTCACGTGTCATATCAATATGATATTGATGTCCATTGTGAAAAGGGTTATATTCGGTTATTATTCCAGCTATTTTCATGATAATTACTATAACATAGGGTTATCATTTTATCTATAAGAGGTGTATGATGATTGTAGTGAGGGTTTATCTATGAAAGAAATAATCTATACATCTCCTTTTGATTCGCAGAAGTTAAAAGCGTATTTCTACGAAGTAAATCAACCAAAAGCTTTTATTTGTATATTTCATGGTATGGCAGAACATCAGCTAAGATACCGTAAGTTAGCAGAATTTTTGAATCAAAATCATTTTAGTGTATTGACCATTGATCATAGAGGTCATGGTGAAAGTTTGTTCGATGGAAATTTAAAAGGGTATTTTGCGAATGAGGATGGATGGCAAAAAAATTTAGATGATATGCATGCGATTATCCATCTAGTAAAACCAGATAATATTCCATTTATTCTATTCGGGCACAGTATGGGAAGTTTGGTTGCACGATCTTATTTAAAAAAATATGGAGAAGAATTAAGTGGTTTATATTTGAGTGGATCACCGGATGAAAGTCCTATGGCGAGTGTTGGAATTACATTGGCTAAATTAATTCGAAGTTTTAAAGGAAAAAAACATGCCTCACCTTTTATGACAAAACTATCGTTTGGTAGTTTTAATAAAGCAATTAAAGATCCTAAAACAACTATGGATTGGTTAAGTATTAATGAAGAGAATGTAAAGAAATACATTCAAGATGATTTATGTGGTTTTGATTTTACAACTCAAGCTTATGTCGATATGTTAGAAGGAATTCACGAAGTTTATCATGATACGTGGAATGTTTTAAATCCTGAACTTCCTATACAGTTTGTAAGTGGTGAATTTGATCCTTGTTTCTTACCGAATGGTTTAGAAAAGGCGGCTAATCGTTTAAAAGAGTTGGGATATAAAAATGTTAATTACTCATTAGTAATAGGTTGCCGACATGAAATATTCAATGAAACAAAGCGAGATGAAGTGTTTGATTCATTCATTAATTGGCTGAATAATGTTGTAAACGTGAATTAGCGTTGACTTTTAACAGGTTTATCTTTATAATAAGTCCGTTGACGAAAAGGTGATTTTTATGAAATGGGCGAAACGTGATTTACAGAGACTTCCATTGGAAGGCGAAGAGATCCAAGTAAGCTTAAACTTTACGGAAGATGAGATACCTTCGTATATGAATATACGTCGTGTTGAAACGTGTGAAGTAAAGGCAAAACTGAGTTATGATGTGCATTCAAATTTATTGATGGCAGATCTTAAATGTAAAGGTAGGATGATTCTTCCTTGTTCAATCAGTTTTGAAGACGTTCCTATTTCATTTAAGACGATGTCAAAACTTGTTTATAGCTTTGATCCTGTGGAAGATGATTCTGATATTATCGTTGTGGATGGAGAAGTGTTGGATTTCAAACCAGAAATCTTAGGATTAATATGGTTAGAAGTACCAGCAGTTGTGATATCTCCAAAGATAAAGAAGCTACCATCAGGTGAAGGTTGGGAAGTTTTAACAGAAGAAGAATTTGGACGTCGCAAAGAACAAAAGATTGATCCAAGATTATCTAAAATCCTGGAGTACAAAGCACAAGATGATGAGGAGGTGTGATTCATGGCTGTACAACAAAGACGTGTTTCTAAAACAAGAAAAGCAAAACGCAGAACGCATTATAAGTTGGCTGCACCGACTATGGTGAAGTGTCCTTCATGTGGTGAGTATAAATTGCCTCATCATGTTTGTGAAGCATGCGGACAATACGAAAGTAAATAAGAAAGCGAATTTCGCTTTTTTAATTTAAAGATTAATAGAGATTTTATCGAAAATGATAAAATCTCTTTTATTTTGTTTCCTATAGGACTATAATGGTGGTAGAAAGTGTCATATTGTGGGTAAAAGTGGTGGAACTATGTTGATGGGTGAATATCGTCACAACACAGACAGTAAGGGAAGAATCATCATTCCGGCTCGTTTTCGTGAGGAGTTGGGAGATCGTATTATTCTTGCGCGTGGGTTAGATGGATGTATCACTGGTTACACATTACAACAATGGGAAAACATCTTAAATGAATTAAGAAGTTTACCAAACACCAAACGAGAATCCCGTATGTATGTCCATATGTTAGTCGCTAAAGCAGCAGAGTGTGAATTTGATGCTCAAGGAAGAGTTCTAATTCCAAATAGTTTAATTCAAGAAGCTGCGATTGAAAAAGAGTGTGTTGTAGTAGGGGTTGTGGATCATTTTGAAATTTGGTCCAGTACTCGTTGGGATGCGTATTATGCGAATGCAAGTGCTTCCTTTGAAGAGATTGCGGAACAATTAACGGAGTATGTGAAGTAATATGGAACATTTACCTATCATGCTTAATGAAGTAATTAATGCCTTATCAATCAAGCCAAATGGTATCTATGTGGATGGAACATTTGGAAGAGGTGGACATAGTACTGCGATACTTAATCAATTAGTCGATGGTCATTTAGTAGTCTTTGATCAAGATGAAAGAGCAATCGAAACCGCAAAACAACTGAGTTTACAATATCCCAATAAAATGACAATCATACAATCTAATTTTGAACACTTAAGTGAAAAGTTAGATGAAATAAATATAAAAACAATTGATGGTATCCTCTTAGATTTAGGCGTATCATCACCACAATTTGATGATCCAAGTCGAGGCTTTAGCTATCGATTTGATACAAGACTCGATATGCGCATGGATTTAAACCAAAGTTTAGATGCTTATCAAGTTATCAATCATTATCCTTTTGAGAAATTAGTCTATATTTTCCAAGTGTATGGAGAGGAAAAATTCGCAAAGCAAATTGCACGTAAAATTGAGAAACAACGTGAGATTAAACCAATTGAAACAAGCTTTGAATTAGTGGATATCATACGTAGTGCTTATCCGAGTAAAGTTTTAAAACAAAAAGGGCATCCGGCTAAACAAGTTTTTCAAGCCATTCGTATCGAAGTAAATCAAGAGTTAGAAGTTCTTAAGTCTGTACTTGATCAAGCAGTTAGCCGATTAAATCCAGATGGACGATTAGTTATTCTAACATTCCATTCACTCGAAGATCGAATTGTAAAGCAATATTTTAGTAAATTAACAACTATTGATGTTCCATCAAAAATTCCATTACAAAATCTACCAGTTACAGATTATGAACTTGTTAATAATAAAGTAATTACATCACAAGAAGAGGAACTAGAAAGAAATCCTAGAGCACATTCCGCTAAATTGAGGGCACTAAGAAAGAGATAAGTATGGCAAAGAAAATAACGCGTATCAAACATAAACGAATCAAAATACAAGGTGTATTAGGCCTTGCGTTTACGCTTGCATTATTTGCGTATATTGCCTCATCCATTTTTTTAAGAGCATATAATGTTCAACTCAGTGTTCAAATCCAAGGTGTTCAAAGTGAAATAGCACTTCTTGAACAATCAAATGAAGTTCTAAGTGTAGAAATACAGTCCTTAAGCAGTAAAGAGAGAGTCATGGCAATTGCGCTTGATGCTGGTTTAAGTGTTAATCAAGAAAATATTGTGATGATCGACAAAGGAGAATAATATGAAAAGAAGTCGTAACATGCTTCTTTTTACTTTATTTTTAATTGGATCTGTATTAATTGTCATATCGATTAATATTTTTCTTGTGAGTATCGTTGGATATCATTTTAACAGTCAAACTGACCTAAAAGCGTATAGTTCAAATGTTAATACTGTTAATCAAACGCTTCAAGCTAAACGAGGTTTTATTTTAGATCGTAATGGAGAAATAATAGCTCAAGACAATGAAACATATACAATTTATGCGATTGTAGATTCTTCGCGTCCCTCCTATAAAAATAAACCTGCATATGTTGTGGATAAGGATACTACAGCCGAGACATTAGCTGTTTATTTAGATGCGCCGGTTGATTACATTAAAGAAAGATTATTGAGTGCATCCTATCAAACAGAGTTTGGTATTTATGGTAAATCTTTATCGCTTGTTCAAAAAGAAGAAATAGAAGCGCTAGAATTGCCTGGAATTGGTTTTTCTAAGACATTAAGTCGTTATTATCCACTCAATCATTTTGCGTCCTACTTAATTGGTTTTGTTAATCAAGAGAACAATAAAACACAAGGAATGATGGGGATCGAAGGAAGTTATAATACCTTACTTGCTGGTAAAGATGGTAGTAAAGTTGCGGTTGTAGACCGTTATGGTTATTCACTACCAGGTTATCCCGAAGAAGTAACACAACCACAGGATGGATATAATGTTGTTTTAACTTTAGATCGAGCTATACAGGAACAACTCGAATCCTCATTTTTAATGACTAAAGATATCTATAATGCGTATGAAGTTTGGGGTGCTGTTATGGAAGTTAAGACGGGTAAGATATTAGGTGTAGGTCAATATCCAAGTTTTGATCCAAATAAAAAAGATATTACAGAATATCAAAGTTACTTAACACAAAAAATCTATGAACCAGGATCAACATTGAAAGCATTTACTTATGCGGCGGCGATTGATTCAGGTAATTATAATGGAAATGATACCTTTAATAGTAATACATTTATTGTGGGTTTAGATAAGAACGGGGATGCGATACGTTTATCAAGTAGTACTAAGAGTATCGGATCTATTCGAAATGCGAACAGTCGATCATGGGGTAATATCACATATGATATTGGTTTTGCTTATTCATCAAACGTAGGGATTGCGAGTTTATTGACTAATTATTTAGATGATGAAATCTTTATGGAATATCTTGTTCGATTTGGATTCAAGAATAAAGTTAATATTGAGAATATGAGTGAAACGATTGGTTCGATTAACTATACATGGCCACTTGATAAATTAACCGTAGGGTATGGTCAAGGTATTTCAGTGAATATGGCTCAAATATTACAGGCGTATACAGCAATCTTTAATGAGGGTACGATGGTAAAGCCTTATGTTGTCGAAAAAGTGGTAAATTCTAAAACGCAAGAGATTGTTGAGCAAAATGAAACAAGTATCATTGGACAAGCAATCAAACCTGAAACCGCAAAACATGTACAAGATTTAATGCGATTGGTTGTGGAATATGAAACGGGTACTGGACGTTTCTATAAAGTAGATGAAGTTGATATTTTGGCAAAAACAGGGACTGCTCAGTTGATTGTAGATAAAGAATATTCAAAGGACCAATATATTTATTCTGTTGTGATTGGTTTGCCTGCAGATAATCCTGAAATTATGATTTATTATGCATTTAATGCGCCAGTGAATAATAATGCACATGTAGGGACAACTCCGATTAAGCAATTAATCCGTACAGTAGCTTTAGTCAATAACTATCGTAAACAAGTTGATAATCAAGAAAGTAATGTAGTGGTGACTGAGATAAATGATTTTGAATTGAAGAACTATATCAATCACTCGTTAAATTATACATTAGATGATTTAAGAGTGCATACCAATCAAATTATTGTATTGGGTGATGGTAATTCTGTAATTAATCAGTATCCGAAATCCAATATGCGTATTATAAACAATCAACCAATATTCTTACTAACGGATACGAAGAATCTAAGAATGGTTGATATTATAGGTATGAATAAGAAGGATGTTTTATCCTTGTTTGAGTTAATGGATGTTAAGGTTGTATTAGTTGGAGAAGGCTTAGCTGTTTCGAGTAGTTTAGAGGTTGATCAAGAAATTCGTGGAGATGAGGTCATTGAAGTACATTTTGAATAGTGTGTTATAATGTTGTACGTTAAGAGGGAAATGTATGCAAGTGTTACTCGTCAGTGGATTAAGTTTTGTGCTAAGTTTAATCTTATACCCACTCTTTATCAAGTTTTTAAATAAAAAACAGCACCAACAAATTGTTAGTGAGTTTTCATTGGATAGTTTTAAAGCGAAAGCAAAAACACCGAGTTTAGGCGGTGTTTTATTTGTGTTAATTCCTGTATTAAGTTTAATTGCGATTTATCCTAATAGCTTATTCAATACTCGAATTGTTTTAGTGTTATTAGTTTATGTAGCTTATGGATTAATTGGATTTATTGATGATTATAAGATTATCCTTGAGCGGAACAATAAAGGTTTAAGTGCTCGTACAAAGTTTATGATGCAACTGGTTTTAGCGATGATATTCTATTTTATTTTCAGACAAGAATTATCTTCGAGTATTGAAATACCATTTACCGATTTTTCGATTAATTTAGGTTTGCTTTATGCTCCATTTGTATTGTTTCTATTTACTGGTTCCAGTAATGCGGTTAATTTAACCGATGGAATGGATGGTTTAGCGGGGGGAACTAGTCTAATTGCTTTGATTCCTTTTGCAATATTTGCGTATTTACAAAATGAGACATTTGTTTTTGCATTTATATGTGCTTTAATCGCATCACTTTTGGGATACTTGTGGTTTAACAAGCATCCAGCAAAGATTATTATGGGTGATACTGGTGCTTTAGCACTTGGGGCTGTGTTAGCTGCAATTGGACTTGTATTAAAACAAGAGTTTAGCTTTGTGTTTATCATGGCGGTATTTATCTATGAAACGCTTTGTGTCATGATTCAAATTGGATCTGTAAAATTATTCAAAAAGCGTGTATTTAAATATACTCCAATTCATTATAGTTATACTTTGTCTGGATGGAAGGAAACGAATGTTGTTTATTTCTTCTGGTTCTTAGGCTTAGTTTCTATGATAATTGGTTTATGGATAGGAGTTAATCGATGAAAGCACTTATTATTGGCGCAGCACGTAGTGGTATTGCAATAACAAAATTATTAGTTAAAGAAGGATATGAATGTATTCTTTTGGACCAAAAGTCGGTTGATAAAACTCAGTTTGATGCTCTCGATTCGATTCAGATTATTGAAGGACCTCATCCAATAAGTCTATGGAATGAACAATTTGATTTGATTATAAAGAATCCTGGTATTTCTCATAAGAATGAGTTTATACAGGGTTTTATCAAACAAGGATACTTTATCTATAACGAGATTGAAATAGCGTTACGTTATACATCTAAGTATCAAATTGCGGCTATAACTGGTACAAATGGTAAAACAACCACTACTTCAATGTTAGAGGCTATCTTAAAGTGTAAGAA
>CAYWGS010000065.1:0-8192 GCA_964457525.1 uncultured Erysipelotrichaceae bacterium
ATTTTACATTCTCCACATTTCACTGTACATCAAGAATTGGACATGATCGGCATTGAGTTTTGCCAAATGGCGTTGTTTACGAACATCGCCTTCACAATCTTGAAGTAAGAGATTACGATTCATCATGGTATGGACATACACCATTTTCTTAAGCAAGAACCAACTTACAACAGCAGGGTAGATGACTGTTTCTTTATTCTTAACAGTTTTAACTGTTTCCTTAACTTTGTTTTGGATATTTACAGAAACCGTTTGAATGACTTCTAATAAATGATTATAGTTACGGAAAATATCCGAATCTAACATACGTTGAACAGCACCTGCTTTGAGTTGTTCAGTATGTAATTTATCCATAGCTTTAAAGAGATTAGGGTGTTCGGTATTACAGGATGCACATTGGTTCTTTACATTCTCAAGAATGGATCCTTGTTCAGTGAGTGCTAAATAATAGCCTTTGGCTAAGATATACGCATCTTCCTGTCCTTGTAATAGAATTAATCCACAAAACTCTTTATTATCATTCTGTCCATAGACAAAATAGGGACATACAAATTGATACTCAGGGATCTTTTGAACATCTTTGTAACGAATAATTTGATTCGAGATTAAACTATGATTAATGTTAAAACGATAGTTGACTAGTATTCGAAAATCACAATCTTTCTCTAATATTGTCTTAAACAAATTGAGTTGTGGATGATTTTCATCTAGGCTTGCGACATAATCTTCGAGAAATCCATTGAATTCACAATTTGGATTCCCCTTTCGTTGGTCAAGAATTTGCGTTAGCGTTACAAAAGATTCCATTATTATCCTCCCTTTATTTGGAGAAACAATCGTGGTCCTAACTCAATCGTTACAACCGCCAATAACATCAGACTGCCTCCCACTAAAACATTTAACGTAAAGGGTTCATTCAATAAGAAGATTGCCCCTAAACTACCAAATAAAGATTCAAGCGTTAATAATAATCCAGAAATCGTTGGACTGACACGTGATTGACCATAGAGTTGTAAGAGAAATGCGACACCACTGGAGATTAAACCTGCATATAAGACAAAGATCCAACCAGAGGAAGGAATACTTTGTCCATTCATGCCTCCAAATATAAAGCCAAGTACACTCATTGTAAGTGATTGAATCATCGCAACAGACATGACATCATTGTGTCGAATCACATGACCTAAGAAGATGATATGGACTGCAAATAACCAAGCACACCCAATGAGTAAGATATCTCCAATATTTAGACTTAATCCACCATTTAAGGTGAGGAATCCAGTCCCAAGCACCGCAAGAATAATTGCGATGACGACACTGGTTGTGGCGCGTTGTTTCTTCCATAAAATAACTGGAATAAACACAACATATAGAACAGTGATGAAGGATGAGTTACTGACAGTAGAGTACTGTTGACCATAGGTCTGAAGTGCCATGCCAATAAACATCAATAATCCTGCGATTAAACTTTCTTGAATGAGTTTGCGATTTTTCCAGAATTTTTTCTTGATCGCAAAACCACTTAATGCGACTCCTGATAGTAGACCACGCATGCCAAGGAGCATAAAAGGCGTCCATCCAAATTCCATTGCCTTCTCAACTGCCACAAAACTAATACCCCAAAGAAAAGCGGCGATAAACAAGGCCATTTTTCCGTACAATGCGTTATTTTTCATAAAACTCCCTTAAATATACCTTATAATTATACTTGAGGATTTAAAGATGAACAAGTCTATAATAACGACAGTTATCACGCAAAAACACGCTCAGAAAGCCGTGATTAAGCATTTTATGGAAGAAAACCCAATCTTAGTTGGGACTGAGTTTTTAGATTGGAATACATTGATTAAATCAAAATCAATCACTCCAAGTACACTCGATTACTTTTGGCGTTGTGCAACACTGATTCATTCGAATAAGAAGGCCTTCCCAATCTTATCCAATAGTTTAAATTATCCAAGCAGTGTGGATGAATTTATACGTTTCATGGATGAAATGGCAGATGAGAATCTATCCTTAGAAGATTGCCCGGATGAATCGAATAAGGATAAAGAACTTAAAGAACTCTTACGCTTATTGGATCCAAAGTCACATCCAAAGTATATTAGTCTAAATACATTTAGCCAGATGGATGATGCGACTTCTATTCAAATTATTCCTTTCTATCAAACCTATCCCGTAAAGAAACGAATCCAACAATGTGTGAATAAGGGAGCTCAAGTTCGATCTTTTGAACCAGTTGAAACGAAGTATGAAGCGTATTACGCTAAGAATCCACGGATGGAAGCGTATGGGATCGTACAAAAAATTGCACAGTCAGATATTGATTATGATAAGACGGTTATCGTTTGTTTAGATCCTGAAACGATTGAGCCTTTAACCCATTATCTATCTCAGTTAGAGATTCCCTATACCTATCAGAAATCAAGAACACTTATTGAATCAAGACAGTTTATCGATTGTTTGAACTATGTGATTGATCCAAGTATGGATAAGTTATTGGATGTGATTAAAGGTGGACTCATCAAGAGTGAGTTTACCCTCCAACTCTTACAATACATCGAAATCGCATCCCCTAATCTAAGTGACTTTAATCAACCTTTTACTCATCTCAAAGATACTTTATATGTGAATGATATTTGGGATGCACGCAATATCAAACATCTTCTTGAGATTGAAACTAAGAGTGAATCGATTCGTGAACTCTATCTTCCACTAATTAACTTCGAGATTCAATCTTCTATCGATGAATCCATCAAGAATCTATTTAAGTTATTCACAAGTTATTCCAAGAATTTTTCAGCGCTTAATACATTAAAACAATGTCTACAAACATCTCTTCCATATCTTAATTCATTGGATATGATTCCTTATCTCATTCATCAATTAGAACAACTCTCCCTTTCAGAGACGACATCCACTGGTATTCAGATTGTCAGTTTAAAGGATGCGATGATTCCGTATATGGATCAAATGTTTGTAATGGGTTGTTCCTCTAAGAATTATCCACAATATCCTGTTCATAGTGGTTTCTTTGATGAGGGATATTTTAATCAGATGATTAAGGATAGCTCCAGTGAACGTTATCTTTGGCATATGAATCAGTTAGAAACAATCTTTTCTCTATCCAAAAATACCTGTTTTAGTTATTCCGTTGGGAACTATGAAGGCAAAGGGGCTTCCTTATCGTTTGAGATTGAAGATTTCTTGAAACGTAAGAATGGTCCAACCTTTACACCACTTGAGTTAATTGAAGTAGAAGTTCGACATGAACGTGAGTTTAAACTGGATTCGAGTATCGCTAAACAACTCTTCTTTAAGGATAATAATCTTTATGGTAGTGTCTCTTCATTTGAGAGTTTCTTCCGTTGTCCTTATCAATACTACTTAAAATCAGGTTTAAAACTCTATGTTCAAAAACCATTTACGATTGATAGTTCTTTGATGGGTACCATCTCACACGCCGTATTTGAGAAGAGTGTAAAGAATGCAGGTAAAGATTATCCTAATTATGGATTAAGGCATTTAGATGATACATTGGATCCCATGTTTGATGATTTGAAGCGCTTATATCCTAAACAAGTTTCACGAATTAATTCGATTCAATCTCGGGCTAAACAACTCATTCAAGAGAGTTTGAAATACTTTAGTGAATTGGAAGCTCATACCGAATATGAACCTCTAGCCGTTGAGGTAGAGTTTAATCAATCGATTAAGGTGGATGATCATAAAGAAGTTCATTTAAAGGGATATATTGATCGCGTTGATGCGCATGATGAGTATTTTAGAATCATAGACTATAAGAGTAGTAAAAAAACACTTAATGAGAAAATAGTGCTTAGTGGTAATAAACTTCAACTTCCAACCTATGTACTGTTTGGTAAGGAATTGTTTGATCGAATTGCGGCGGGTATCTATTACGCTAGCTTTGGGCAGAGTAATTCTGTATCGATTGAACCGTATAGTTATGCAAAGTCAAAAGGTTATACTGAATTAACACTGGAGGATTATCTCGTAGACTATAAAAAGAAGAAACAATGGACGGGATATACTTTTGCGGATGAAAAGAATATCGATGATACCGCAAACTATATTGAAGATCTAAAAATAAGAAATGGTGACGTTGTTCGTAAGAAAAACATATCCATTGATTTACTGAACCAAGCGATTCAAGAACTCTATGCCCTTTTATATCGTTCACTTGAAGAAGGCATTATTGATAAGGATGTTGTTAAGGGGAGTTGTCAATATTGTGATTACAAAGCGATTTGTCAGTTCAGAGGCGAAGAAAAAGATGAACGCAATCGTACGAGTATCGAATCACTCATCGAAGGAGAGCACGATGAAACGGAGTCCTGAACAATTAGCTGCGATTAATACAACAGGCAAGAATATTATTCTCTCCGCATCGGCTGGAGCAGGTAAAACAACGGTATTAATTGCTCGATTAATGAAACGTATTCTTGAAGATGGGGTGAATGTGGATGAAATCTTAGCGATGACATTTACCGATTTAGCGGCGACTGAAATGAAGAAGCGCTTAGCGAAAGCTCTTCAAGAAGAATATCAAAAGAATCAAGATGAGCGAATCTTTAGACAAATAGCACTCCTTGCATCAGCGCGTATTTCAACGATTCACTCTTTCTGTTTAAGTTTAGTAAAAGACTATGCTTATGTCCTAGGGATTAGTCAGAAACGTGCAAATTCGATATGTGATGAAGCTTCTGCTAAACTCTATCAAACTCAAGCACTTAATATAGTTTTAGATATGGCGTATGAGAAATCAAGTCCTGAATTTGTAGAACTTGTAAGTGTTCTTCATAGTCGTCCTGAAGAAGATACAGCTTTAAGAGAAACCATTCTCGATTTAAGTTCTAAATTAGATGCCAAGATTGATCCAGAGGGATGGCTCAATCAAATCAAACAAGCGTATCGGAAATATAATCATCTATCTGAATTAGATGAACCTTTTAGAGAACATTTCTTTAAAGTTCTTGAGGATGATGTGACCTCACTCAAGGATGCGCTTGCACAATACAAACTTCTCCTTACAACCGATCAATTAAGTGATGAACCAAAGTTTCATATCCTTCATCATGAAAATACAATCACATTGGCAGAAAATGCAGTAAAGCAATTCGATTATGTTTCATTCCATCAAGCTGTATTAATGTTAGCGGAAGTTAAAATAGGAACCATTCGTGGTTTAGACGATGCGGTTAAACAAGCTCGTGAAAATTTTTATGAAACATTAAAATCGATTGTATCAACCTATTTCAAAGAAGAAGAGTATCTTTCGGATATCGTAAATCTAGGATCTCCTATTTCTGCACTCATCGATTGTGTGAGTGATTTTAATCGTGTTTATCAAACCATTAAAGAAAAGGAAGAAGTACTCGATTTTTCTGATATGGAAAAGATGGCACTTCAGATTCTCAAACATCCAAACTTTGATGTGTCTAATCAATTACGCAATCAAATTAAAGATATCTTAGTCGATGAGTTCCAGGACTCCAATGAAGTCCAAGATGAACTCGTTGAATGTATCAGTCGTGGTAATAATGTATTCAGAGTGGGAGATGTTAAGCAATCCATCTATCGCTTCAGAAATGCTCGCCCTCAACTCATGAAACGTCTTATCGACTCCACAAGAGAAAATGATTTAACCTTATACCTCAGTAATAACTATCGTTCTAAAGAGAATATCGTGGAATTCAATAACCAAGTGTTTTCAAACCTTATGAATATCCCAGGTCTAGATTCTCGTTACAGTGATAAAGATAATGTAAAAATTGGGGTTGATTCACAAAAGGGTGGAGAAACGATTGAACTTCATCTCATCAATAAAATGGAAGAGAGTAGTGAAGAATCGATTAAATTAGATCGGATAAAAGCCAACCATATTGCGCAAACGATTATTCGTATGCGTAAAGAAGGTATCTATCCAAAGTGGAAGAACTATGTCGTACTCGTTAAATCGCATCGCGCTAAACTTGAGTTGAAGAAAGCATTTGATGCATATTTTATCCCTAACTTTATTGATGTAAAAGCTGGGTTCTATTTATCCTCTTCTGTTCAAGATGTGTTACAAGTCTTACGTTTCTGTTTAGACCCTAAAGATGATCTCGCCTTAGTGGGTGTGCTTCTATCCTCATTCTTTGAGTTAGATGAGAATAAACTTGCGGAATTGCGACTAATAAATAAGTATTCCCTTGCGGATGCGTTCAAACAAATCTATCCTGAAGCTTATACAAATCTCATGAACCTTGTAAAACAAGCGAATGAATTAAGACTCAGTGATTTCTTGAATATCTTGTATCAATTTAATGGTTATTATGACTTACACATCGATACCCAACAAAGAACGAACTTAGACTTACTTAGAGTCAAAGCACTTGCGTTAGATGAAGAGAATTTTAGTCTAATTGAATTCATTGAAATGGTAGAGTCCATCCAAGATGAGAGAACTTCCGAGGCAATTCCGGTATCTCAAGAAGATGATGTGGTTAAAGTATTGACCATTCACCAATCCAAAGGGTTAGAATGGCCAGTGGTCTTTGTGATGGGTACAGAACGTTTTATGAATCACAATAGTAGTTTGGTTTATTATGATAACGATATTGGAATTGCGATGGATACCGTAATTCTTCCTGAACGATTTAATCGTGAGAATCCAATGTCGATGGCAGTTAAACATAAGATCCTTAGAGAAGAAAAAGAAGAAGCACTTAGAGTCTGGTATGTTGCGCTAACACGAGCTGAAAAGAAGTTGATTATTGTGGATAAACATCATAAGAATTTGGATAAGGCTCAGTTGAACTTAGATCTTATCCTTGGTAGTCGTGGTTATACTTTCTTAACGTATGCGGCTACTCGTAATATCTTTGATATTTTTGAGATCAAAGAAATTGATCCAAGTACCATTGAGTCACATTATGTACCACAAACTCAATCATCAAAGACTTTTACCTACACTAAACCTGAGAAACAAAGTATCGTATTTAGACGTCCTTCAAGTCATGATTTTAAAGCTCAAGTATCTCAACTTGATTTAGATTATTTCAATGATGGTAAAGAGAGAGGAACACGTTTACACAAACTGATTGAACTCTTACCTGTACATGACTGGAACCATGAGTTAATACATTCCATTGATTCAAATTGTACACTCGATGAGAAGGAAGCACTTCTCTTCTTCTATCAAAGTGATTGGTATACCAAAATGAAGTCGATGAATCTATTTAAAGAATATCCATTTATCATCCAACAAAACAATGAGATAGTTAGAGGGGTACTGGATATGATGGCAAGTAATGATTCTGAAGTTTACTGTATCGACTTTAAAACCGACCGCCATTTATCTGAAGGTGAGCTTGTGGAAGTTTATTCTCCTCAATTACAGGATTATCAAACAGCACTTAGACTGATTTATCCAAATCATACAATTCATACTGGAATCTATAGTATCAAGCATAAGAAAGTGATTGAAATTTAATCAAACAAGGAGTCATCTAAGGCTCCTTTTGTTTTAGATTAACCCTATAAAATGATTCGCAACCATTAGTTGCGAGGTTTCAATGATTACGTGCTAGAGATATTCTGCCATAGTGGTTATACTGAATAGTGTTTAAGGAGACGAATATGCGACTATCAGAAAAAATACAAACACTTCGTAAAGAACGTAATCTAACTCAAGAAGCCTTAGCGGATCAACTCAATGTTTCTCGACAAGCTTTATCCAAATGGGAACTTGGCGCATCGACTCCAGAAGCTGATAAGATTGTTCAATTAAGTGAATTCTTTAATGTCACAACTGACTATCTCTTGAAGGATGTGGAAGTTAATCACAACACTAAGAAATTCATTAGTAATCCTCGAGTTATTATTCTACTTTCTACCGCGCTCTCTCTTATTGGTTTAATCGTTGCGTTAGCGATGGGCTTAGATGGAGCTTCGATCTTCTATATGTCCTTTACTAAAGTAGCTGCTGGATTAATCTTTCAAGTTCTGTCTATACTTGATTTTGAACTTTTATTGTCTCCTCTAGCTAAGAAGGAACATAAATCGATTCGATCCATATTCTATGGGATTAATACATGGATTATTACTTTAATTCCAATCATTCTATTTTTTGGTTCATTCGATAAATTTATTTTCTTTATTATTCCTATACAGGATGAGTTGTTGAGGTA
>CAYWGS010000066.1:0-7718 GCA_964457525.1 uncultured Erysipelotrichaceae bacterium
AAAGCCAATCATAGCGATCGCAATTAATGTATAAACTAAATGAATTAAGAATTTATTTTTTTGCACACGATTACCTCAAACCTATATAGCACTATATCATAAAATATACAGTATAATAAAAATATTAGAAAGAAGAGAACTATGGAAACATTATTAGAAAGATTTATACGTTATTGTAAAATAAACACTCGATCCGATGAATCGAGCACAACCGTTCCATCCACTCAATCTCAAGTTGAGTTTGCGGAACTTCTTGTAAAAGACTTAAAGGCTTGTGGATTTAGTGAAGTAGAGTTGAACAGATCCAATGGATTTGTGACTGCCACTATTCCAAGCAATGTGGATTATCCTGTGGATACCATTGGATTTATTGCACACTTTGATACGGCTGATTTCAATTCAGAAAACATTCAACCAAGAATTGTGGAGAATTATGATGGAAGTGATTTAGTCTTAAACAAAGATTTAAACAAAGTATTAGACAATATTACTTTCCCTAACCTAAAGAACTATGTTGGTCATACATTAATCACAACCGATGGCACAACCCTTCTTGGGGCAGATGATAAAGCAGGTTTAGTAGAGATTATCGAGGCAATGCTTTACCTATTAGCTCATCCAGAAGTTAAACACGGAGAAGTACGTGTTGCGTTTGGACCCGATGAAGAAATTGGAAGAGGCGCTAACTTATTCGATGCGCCAAACTTTAGAGCAAAATTTGCTTATACCATGGATGGAAGTAAGATTGGTGAACTTGAATATGAAAGTTTCAATGCGGCAAAAGCTGTTGTAGAACTTAGTGGTGTATCGGTTCATCCAGGAACTGCTAAGAATCAAATGATTAACTGCGCTAAACTTGCGTTTGAATTTGATTCACTCTTACCTCAAAATGAAGTCCCTGAACATACTGAAAAATATGAAGGATTCTACTTATTACATGATTTAGAAACTGCAATTGACCATGGTACAATGACCTATATCATACGCGATCACGATAAAGAAAAATTCTTAGCTCGTAAGCAGATGTTTGTGGATAATGTCAATTACCTTAACAACAAATACAAAGCTGAACGCTTCAAACTCACTCTAACAGATTCTTATTACAACATGCGTGAAGTGATTGAGAAAGACATGAAATGTGTTGATTTAGCGAAACAAGCGATGTTAAATCTTGGTATCACACCGATTATCAAACCAATTCGTGGGGGTACCGATGGATCAAAGATCTCATTTATGGGCATTCCTACTCCAAACATCTTTACAGGTGCAGAAAACTATCACGGTCCTTTTGAATTCGCATCACTCAACGATATGAATAAAGCTGTTGAAACAATTGTAGAAATTGTTCGACTTAACGCGGTGGTATAAACATGAATGATCGACTCAGACGTTTGTTAGAATACATCAAAGCAATTGAAAATAATCAGTCTAACTTAGAAACGTATAAGAAGTACGAAGCTGACATACTGAGTGTTAATCATGAAGATTTGTTTATATTATTCGATTCCTTATTAAAAGAAAATCATAAACCAAAAGAAATTCTTGTATATCTAGACAAACTTATACATGTTTTCGCTCAATCTTTAGAATTGAAGAAAACACTCTTATTAGAAGACTCTTTTTTAGATCATCTTACTCAAGAGAATCGAGCTTTCGAAGAACGACTTAATCACATCAAACAAATTCTCATTGAGAAGAAAGGTGTATTCCCTAAAGAATCCATCAACTTATTTGAAGAACTTGATGCATTCTCGATTCATTATACAAAGATACAAAACATCTTATTCCCATATTTAGAGAAGAAAGCTGACCACTTTTCAGGTGTAAGCATTATGTGGTCTCTCCATGATTTAACACGCTTACGCTTAAAAGAAACCATTGAGGCAATACAAAATAAAACTCAATTAGAAGTGTCTAGATTAATCGGTGATTACTTCTTCAAAGCATTTGGACTCATTCAAAAGGAAGAGATGATTCTATTCCAAGTATGTAATCAGATTTGTTCCGTTGAGGAACTTGAAGAAATGCGTTCTCAAAGTTTTGAATATGGTTTCGCATGGATTAATACCCCTAAACAAAAAGAAGTTCATTCAAAACCAATAGGAAATTCCTACTTCTCAACCGATACCGGTGAACTAAGTTTTGAACAATTATCGCTTATGCTTGATGCATTACCAATTGATTGTACCTACGTAGATGAACATAATAAAGTACGATACTTCAATCGACCTAAAGATCGAATCTTCCCAAGATCTGCTTCTGTTATCGGCCGTGATGTGCGTAACTGTCATCCTGCAGAAAGTGTTGATGTGGTGAATCAAATCATTGAGGCATTCAGAAAGAATGAACAATCTGAAGCGAATTTCTGGATCGAGATGCGTGGTAAGTTTCTCTATATTCGTTATTTCGCCTTAAGAAATAAAGATGGTGTATATAAAGGTGTCCTTGAGTTATCTCAAGAAGTCAGTGAAATACGAAGTTTACAGGGTCAAAGAAGACTCTTACAATGGGACACAAAAGCCGGTGATTAACCGGCTTTTATTTGATTAGGTATGTTTTATTGTTTGACTGATATCTTTCGTTAAACACAAGATACCTACACTTACTCCATCTTCTATAAGTGGTATCCAAGATGTTTCAATAAATATAATCGTATTTAAATTCTTTGTATACCGAGACTCAATTTGTGTTATTGTCTCTTGAAGGTCTAATACTTTTTTTAATCGTGATCTTAAATTAATCACACCTTTCTTCCCTTCAAATACTTCAAAGATAGACTGACCTATTTTGGGTTCTAATCCCCAAATTCTATAAACACGATCACGATGACTTTGACTCATCTCTGTATAACAAAAATGAGTATCCATCACAAAGTAACTTATTTCTGGATTACGTTTTAAAATCTCATTTAGAATAATGACCGAAGTATTCATTCCCTCACTCTTTTCTTTTTTGGTTTAGGGTAAGTTAATATCGGTTCAATCTTCTCAATCACTGTTTCTGTTAAATCTCGATTATCGATATCAAGGATGTAATGTTCCCGCGCACCTTCATAAGGATATCCTTTCGATGCGTCTACCATAAGATCTTGTATCTCATCCACAATCTTTACATAAACTGTATTATCACACACTAGAAATAAGGGTTTATCATTCAAATAAACCATGTACTCACCAAACATCTTACGATAACGAATGTCTCCCATCGTTCGAATTTGTTCACAAACATATTCGATATAATCCAATTGTGTTGGCATACTCTATTTCCTTTCATAAAACGAAAAGTTACGTAGGATCTTTTAACCTTTTAAGCCTCTTTCTTGTCGATCCATGTTTTCAATCACTACATCAAAAACATCTCCAAGTGTTGCGGCATATTCCACAACTTTCCATGGTGTGTTGGTATGAAAATGAATCTTAATTAGCTCATCATCCCCAACCACTAGTAAACAATCCCCTTCAATATTTTGAGTTATTGTATTAATAATCTTGTCTTCTGATAGATTTTGACCTTCAATGAGAAGTTGTGTATCATACTTAAATTCATTCATATTATTCTCCTTGAAATAGGATGCTTGAAGCTAACTTCTTATGTTCTAGCCCTAAGACTTCCACCAACTTAATCCCTAGATGTAGTGCTGTACCCATCGAACGTGATGTGACCATTTTTCCATCTACCACAACCAAATCATCTTTGTAATTGGCCTCATCAAACATTCCATTTACATTCGATGTTGGATAGGATGTTATATCCTTATTTTTAATAATGCCTGCTTTCGCAAGAACAGTTGGGGCTGCACAAATAGCACTCACCCATTTATCTTGATGAACATAATCACGCACTAAATTTAATACACGCTCATCATTTCCAAGATGTGTCGAACCGGGTTGACCACCTGGTAAAAACACACCATCATAATGATCCATATCACCAAAGAGTTTATCGGCTTTTACAGTTATCTGATGACTTCCCGTTACTTCAAGTTCATGGATGGAAACACAATCAACTTCTACACCTGCACGTCTTAAACAGTCAATAACCGTTATGGCTTCTGTTTCTTCAAATCCATTCGCAAGTAAACATGCAAATTTCATAGATTCCTCCTTATTGATTGAATGCATCAATGGCACTCTTTAATTGCTCAAGTGCTTGTTTAATCAATTCTCTTTGTGTTGCACAATTCATACGAACAAAGCCTGTACCACTTTGCCCAAACATGGATCCATCATTGAACCAGATCAATGCTTTCTCATTTAAGAACTTCATTAAATCAGTTTGTTCAAGATGTAATGAACTGAAATCCAACCATAATAAGTATGTTCCTTCAATGTCCATTACTTTAACACTAGGAATATTTACACTAACATACTTCTTTATAAATTGAATGTTCTGATAAATATACTCTACCACATCATCCATAAATTGATCGCCTGTACGATACGCGACTTCACACGCTAAGAGTCCAAAGGTATTATGTCCATGGAAACCTAATCGTTCATATTCATGTTCAATCTTCTTTTTAAAAGAGGAATTTGATGTAATCAGTTGTGAAATTTTAAATGCCGCAAGATTGAAACTCTTACTTGGTGCAGCTAAAGTAATAACGAAATCTTGGTATTCAGGTTTTAAATTCGCTAACACATGATGTTCATGTCCTTTATAGACAAAGTCCATATGAATTTCATCGGATACAATCATAACTTCATGTTTATGACAGATATCGGCCATTTGGATGAGTTCATCTTTTAACCATACTCTTCCCACAGGATTATGTGGGGAACATAGGATAAATAGTTTTACCTTATTCTCAACAATCTTCTTTTCAAAGTCATTAAAATCAATCGAATAATGCGTATCATTCTTTACTAATTCATTAATAATAGGCACTCGTTTATTGTACTTAATTGAATTCTTAAATGGATGATAGACCGGTTCTTGGATTAATACAGAATCATTTTCCTCTGTAAACGCAAGGATACATGCATTTAATCCACTTACCACACCGGGTGTTGTGATGATCCATTCTTTTTGAATATCCCAATGATGTCTACGTTTCATCCACCCAATAACAGATTCAAAATAACTCTCTGGCTCAAATGCATAGCCATAAACACCAAACTCAACTTGTTTATTGAGCGCTTGTGTGATTTCTGGGAGTGTTTTAAAATCCATATCCGCGACCCATAAAGGAATTGCGTCTGGATGTATGTTAAATTTCTCATGTCCATCCCATTTAATAGAATTCGTATTCTTGCGATTAACCTTATCCTCAAAATTCATATATTTACCTCGACTATTGTAATTTATCATACCTTTATTTTAATCGAGTTTAAACATCTATTCGAAATAACATACTAAAAAAACATCTTTCGATGTTGAATTTTTAATATGGTGCACCAGGCGGGATTTGAACCCGCACGGTTGCCCACACGCCCCTCAAGCGTGCGCGTCTGCCAGTTTCGCCACTGGTGCATTCATAAGTTTTGGTGCGACCGACAGGAGTTGAACCTGTGACCTAGTGCTTAGGAGGCGCTCGCTCTATCCACCTGAGCTACGGCCGCAATGGTCTATAGATTGATCAGCCTGAGCTTTAGCACAATGGGTCTAATCTAAATCGGTGTGCTAAATTATTATACACGAAGTTTTAAAACTTGTGTAGGGGTATTTGCGATGAGCACCTTCCTATGTTAGAATGTCGAAGGAAAGGAGAAAACAAGGTTAATATAATTATAGCGCCCGGCTTATTGAAGTGACGAGGAAAGAGGAGTATCGAAAGATTCGGCGGATGCCTCTTCGGCAACAGTTGTCGTGAAATGAAGGATAAATTAACAGAGACTTCATTAAACTGAAATTGAAAGGATCATTAAATATGTGTGGAATTGTAGGTGTTGTTGGGAATAAGCCAGCACCTGAGTTTTTAATTGCGGGATTAAGACAATTAGAATACCGCGGTTATGACTCTGTGGGGATTTCTGTATTTAGACATGGTCAAATACAGACATTAAAAACAAAAGGAAGAATTGATAATATACAACTTAAATTGGAATCTAATCCATTAACTGAATCAAGAGTGGGCATTGGACATACCCGATGGGCAACCCATGGAGAACCATCCGATATTAACTCTCATCCGCATGGAAGTGCACGTGTATCACTGGTTCATAATGGAATTATTGAGAACTATTTAGCGATAAAAGAACGCATGATTCGTAAAGGTTATTCCTTTGAATCACAAACAGATACTGAAGCATTAGCAAAACTCTTAGATTACTACTATGTTCAAAAAAAGGACCCTATCGAGGCAATTAAGAAAGTCTTAGAAAAGATTAAAGGTTCTTATGCATTAGGCATGTTATTTTCTGGACATGAAGATACTATCTACGCTATACGTAAAGATAGTCCATTAATTATCGGTATCGGAAAGGATGAAAATTTCATCGCATCGGATATTACTGCAATCTTGGACTATACCCGTAATTATTATCTTCTTGAGGAAGATGAAATTGCGATTGTAAAAAAAGAACAAATCATTATCATCGATAAAGATGGAGAGATTATACATAAAGAAGTGCAAACTGCTTCATGGGATCGACAAAGTGCTGAAAAAGCAGGTTATGCTCATTTCATGATCAAAGAAATCCATGAACAACCTTCTGTACTCTTGAATGCGATTAATCCAAGAATCAAAAATAATACGATTGATTTTAGTGAAGCAGGACTTTCCCCTTCTATCTTAAAATCGATAACGAAGTTTCATCTCATTGCTTGTGGAACAGCGATGCATGCGGCTATGGTAGGGAAACAACTCATAGAGAAACATGCAAGAGTCTCTTGTGATGTGGATGTTGCTTCAGAGTTTAGATATCGTAATCCTATATTAAATAAGAATGATGTCGTAATTATCATCTCCCAATCGGGCGAAACAGCTGATTCATTAGCTGCACTTAGACTTGCGAAATCAAATGGCACTAAAGTCATCGCAATTGTGAATGTGGTAGGATCATCGATTGCACGTGAAGCGGATTATGTATTGTATACATGGGCTGGTTTAGAAATAGCAGTCGCAAGTACAAAGGCTTATTTTGTACAGATTGCGTTATTAACGCTATTTGCTTATAAACTTGGAGAGGTTCATCAAACGATAAGTATAGATGATATTCAACACTTGATTGAATCACTCTATGCACTTCCTTCTATTACCCAGGAATTACTCGATAAACAAGAAACAATTAAACAGATTGCCTCTGAGTTTGTGAATAGTCGAAATGTATTCTTCTTAGGTAGAGGATTAGATTATGCCTTAGCGCTTGAAGCTTCATTGAAACTGAAAGAAATATCCTATATCCATTCTGAAGCATATCCAGCAGGTGAATTAAAGCACGGGACTATATCACTCATTACAGAAGATTTCCCAGTAATCGCTTTAGTAACTCAATCAAACTTAGTAGAGAAAATGGTATCGAATATCAAAGAAGTCAAAGCTCGTGGAGCACGTGTAATCTTAATAGGAAGACCAGGGTTAGAACATACACATGATTACAGTGATCGTGAGTTTATCTTACCCGATGTACATGAAGACTTAATGCCTCTCGTTAGTATTATTCCTCTTCAACTCTTTGCCTATTATAGTTCAGTGTTAAGAGGACTTGATGTGGATAAACCACGTAATCTAGCAAAATCCGTTACAGTCGAATAAAAAGACAATCTAAATTGTCTTT
>CAYWGS010000067.1:0-7676 GCA_964457525.1 uncultured Erysipelotrichaceae bacterium
ATCATTCGTATTTAGTGAATAATAACCTATGATAAATTAAAGTGAGGAACTAGAAATGAAGTTTATATCTCCGTTAAATGGTCAACTCGTCGCAATCAGCGAAGTTAAAGACCCTGTATTTTCCCAAAAGATGATGGGAGATGGATTTGCAATTGTGCCAAGTTCCAATGAAGTTGTGTCACCTGTTGATGCGACAATTGAAGTTTTATTCCCGACTGGACATGCGATTGGACTTAAAACCAACGATGGTGTAGAAATCTTAATTCACTTAGGAATCGATACCGTTAAGAGTAAATCCAATAGTTTTAAACTCTTGAAACAAGTTGGAGACAAGGTCTCTGCAGGTGATGCGATTATCCAAATGAACTTAAAACAATTGATTAATGAGGGCTATGATATGACAACACCGATCATCTTTCTTTCAGGACAAAAGTTAAAAGAAATGGATTCAAGATCTGTTCAACTTAAGGAACCGATTGAAGTTGAGTTTATCTAATGGAAAAATCAACTGAAGCCTTTAGGATTATTAAGATTCTAAACAACAGTGCGCTTCTGGTAAATGATTCTAAACAATCCTTTATCCTACTGGGCAAAGGGATTGCGTTCAATCGTAAAGCGGATGAAATACTTCCAATTGGATTTGTCTATGAACAACGATTTGGATTATTACGTTCATCTCGTACATTTGAACAGTTAATCAATGCACACAAACCAGAGATTATTGACTTAGTGTTCAAGACCGTCCAAGAATTTATGTTTGATGAGAATCAAATTACCGCAGAAGCCTTAGTCGCATTTTGTGATCACATCGCTACCATGTATGATCGTGTGATTAAGCATGAATCGATTGAAAATCCGTTCTTAATGGAAACGAAAACACTTTATCCTGAAAGTTTTAAATCTGCATCAATGTTAATCGATCAAATGAATAAGAAGTACCAAGTTGAGATTCCTGAAGCTGAGATTGGTTTTATTGCTTTGCATCTTCAAAAGATATCCACAAAGGATAAGGGCATAAATGTCAATGTCATGAATAACATTATCTTTACGGTTACGAATCTATTAACTGAAAAGTATCAGTATAACTTAGACAAAGAATCGGTTAAGTTTGCACAGTTTATTACCCATATTAAGTTCGTTGTTCTTCGTTTGGTTCGTAATGAATCACCGAATAATGAGATGACTGAAATTATCTTGAATAAGTACAGTCAGTTTAAACCACTTGCATCTGAGATTGTTAAGATCATTGAGTCTGAAACGAATAGTGAATTGAATATCGATGAATTAGCGTATTTGATGATGCATGTGAGTCGTTTAAATTAGGTGTTGACAAGTTATGCGCTTTCTTTATAATGAAGGTATAGGCGTGCAATTCACAAGCAAGAGCCGGAAACTTTTTAGTTTTCGGCTTTTTTTACGCCAGGAAAGGGACATATTTATGGATGTAAGAGAAGTCGCAAAGACATTAATCGATCTCGTTGGATCAAAATCAAATGTCAAAGCTAACGCTACATGTATGACACGTTTACGTATTAGTGTCGTCGATCAAACTAAAGTCGATATTGAGTCGATTAAGAAAGTTGATGGAGTATTAGGAGTTGTTGAGGGAGAAACGGTACAAGTTATTCTTGGACCTGGTAAAGTTAGCAAAGTGGGGGAAGAGTTTGCTAAGTTAACTGGATTGAATTTGGGTTCAGACGAAATGGGTGCTGAAGAATTAGCTAAAGAAAATAAAGCTAAATTAAAAGCTAAGCAACAAACACCTGTTCATGAATTCTTACAAAAAATTGCTAAAATCTTTATTCCGTTAATTCCAGGTATTATCGCTGCTGGTTTAATTAATGGTTTAACAAACGTTATTAACGTATCTACTGGTGGCGCATATAATGCATTCTGGTGGTATCAATTAATTCGTACATTAGGTTTCGCAGTATTCACTTTCTTACCGATCTACGTTGGTATGAATGCTTCTAAAGAATTTGGTGGTACTCCAGTACTTGGGGCTATCGCTGGTGCATTATCCGTTTCTCATGCTGGTATGCCTTTATTGATGAAGATTGCGGATGCGCCTATCTTAATGCCTATCACTAACGCAGCATATAACCCTGCAAGTGGTGGTTTATTAGCCGCTCTATTCGCTGGTATGTTCTTCGCGATTGTTGAAAAACAAATTAAGAAGTTTATGCCGGATCTACTTACAACATTCTTCACACCTTTACTAACTGTATTGGTTGGTGGATTCGTTGCAGTACTTGTTATTCAACCATTTGGTTCAATCTTAACGACTGGTATCTTCAATGCATTAGACTTTGCATATAATCAATTAGGTATCTTTGGTGCTTATATTCTATCGGCTGGTTTCTTACCACTTGTATCCATCGGTTTACACCAAGCGTTAACTCCAATTCACGTCTTGTTAAATAATCCAGAAGGTCCTACAATGGGTGTTAACTACTTACTACCTATTCTTATGATGGCTGGTGGTGGACAAGTAGGTGCTGGTTTCGCAATCTACTTGAAGACTAAGAATGCTAAGTTAAAACAATTAACACGTGACTCCTTACCAATCGGTATCTTAGGTATTGGGGAACCAATGATGTACGCTGTTACCTTACCACTCGGTCGTCCATTCATCACTGCATGTTTAGGTTCTGGTGTAGGTGGTATCTTAGCTTCCCTATTCCATCTTGGAACTGTCACTCAAGGTGTTAGTGGTTTATTCGGTCTATTGATCGTTGTTCCTGGCACACAATTGTATTTCTTAATTGCGATGTTAGGTGCTTATGTAGGCGGATTCGTCATTACTTACTTCTTCGGTTATGATGATGCTCGCGTTGCAGAAGTTTACGGAGAATAATTCGATTTAGGGTGGATTCTTTCCACCCTTCTTTTTTAAAGGAGGATGTATGCGATTAGGATTTTCACTTTATTTTAGTACAGGCGTTCAGAAGAATTGTGAGTTGATTGAACGATTCGCAAATGCAGGGTTTACGATTGCGTTTACCTCTTTGCATATTCCAGAGGAGAGTAATACCAATTACAAGGAAGAGATTCATTTAATCTTTGAAGCGTGTAAGAAACATAATATCGAACTCATGGCAGATGTTGGTCCACGTACCATTGAGAAATTAGGTCTAAGTTCTTTAGATCAATTAGTGGATACACCATTTCGTCATCTTAGAATGGACTATGGTTTCTCGTATGAAGAAATGGTTCGTTTATCCAAGAATTTCCATATTATCTTAAATGCTTCTACGATTTCATTTGATGATATCTTTGAACTTAAGAAGTTAAATGCTGATTTAACAAAGTTCTCTGCTTGTCATAATTTCTATCCTAAACCATATAGTGCTATTTCTCTTGAAAGAGCCTATAAGATGAATCGTTTCTTAAAAGATAATGGAATGCGAGTTCAAATGTTTGTGCCTGGGGATCGTGAAAAACGTGGTCCTCTTCATGAAGGTTTACCAACCATTGAAACGCATCGTTATCAAGATGTTTTATTATCGGCTTTAGAACTTAAATACTTCTGTGATACCGATGATGTCTTAGTCGGGGATGTGGATGTGAGTGATCCTACTTTGCATCAATTATCCTTATTGAGTCAAAATACTGTAGAACTCTATGCCCATTTAGATGAACACTATCACTCATTCTTTGGACAAGTTCATCATGATCGTCCGGATAGTAGTGATTATGTCATACGTTCTCAAGAATCTCGTTTATATGCGACTCCAGGTCAAATTATTGAACCGAATAATCAAAAAGAGATTTATGCTGGTGATATCTTATTATCAAATAAGTATTATCTACGATATTCTGGTGAGTTAGAGATTGCTCGTTGTGATCTTCCGAAGAATGAGAAGATTAATACGATTGGTCGTGTTTGTGATGAATCCATTCCGTATCTTAAGTTCATTGATCGAGGGATGGGATTTATATTAAAGGAGAACCATAATGGAAGAAAAAATTAGTCATTTAACTACTGAAACACGTAATCCTAAGTCCAGTGAGTTAGATACCTTATCCAGTTTAGAAATCATTCAAATCATGAATGAAGAGGATCATAAAGTTGCCCAAGCTATCCAGAAACAACTTCCTCAGATTTCTAAAGCCGTTGATCTTATTGTTAAGCAATTAAATCAAGGGGGTCGTGTCATCTATTTCGGTGCAGGTACCAGTGGTCGACTAGGTGTACTTGATGCATCTGAATGTCCTCCTACCTTCTCAAGTACCGATGAATTTATTGGTATTATTGCAGGTGGAGATAAAGCACTTCGTGTTCCAATTGAAGGGGCTGAAGATTCTCTTACCTTGTGTGAAGAGGATTTAAAGAAATTAAATTTAACCAGTAAGGATGTGGCGATTGGATTAGCTGCGAGTGGTCGTACACCTTATTGTATCGGTGGATTAGAATACGCGAAGTCATTAGGTTGTCATACGGTATCGGTCACATGTAATCCAAATTCTAAGATGTCTCAGATTGCGGAGATTGGAATCGATATTGAAGTAGGCCCTGAAGTGTTAACCGGTTCGACTCGTTTGAAATCAGGTTCTGCTCAGAAGATGGTCTTGAATATGTTATCAACGGCTTCCATGGTTCGTTATGGTAAGGTCTATGGAAACCTTATGGTTGATGTGAGTCCTACCAATGCGAAGTTGGTTAAGCGTGCGATTAAGATTGTAATGGATGCGACAGGTTGTGATGAAGAGTTTGCGGAAAAGAAACTTCATGAAGCGAATCTCAAACCTAAATGTGCGATTGTTATGATCATGAAGAATTGTTCATACGATGAAGCACTTGTAAGATTAAAAGAAGCGAATAACTTCGTACGTGTTGCGATAAAGTAAAAAGGGGTTGTCCCCTTTTTTCATGCATTATCTCCAACTTCTTCATCACTTAATTCAAATAATTTTGTTAACCAGTCGTATGCTAAATTATAATCAATGAATGAATATTCTATTCTATCTACACTTTTATTCTTAAGTCCATCTAGATTATTTACATAGGCTTTGTGGATAAACTGACAGGCTCTAGAAAAGCCTTGATGGAATACTTCATAGTAATAGTTTGGACTCATCTTTTTAAAGGATTCACATCTTGATCCGAGTTGTTGGGTCAAGTAGTCAAGATCTCGCAGTTCTGACACACTTGGCTCAATCCCTTCATCTCCAAATTGAAGATTGGCTTCATTAAAATTTTGGTACAGATTATCTGTAATAACTAAGAATTCTTTATTCCATTCTTCATAAGCTTGAGGATAACGTGTCGTTGATTCAGGATCTTTTCCTAACTCCTCATGTACAGTTGTGAAATCGAAGTTTCGTTCTTGTGATGTTTTAAAGAGTACGGTCATATCATTCTCTTTATCGTAATACACACCATCTTTTTCTAGATCGACCACATCTATCAGAAATAGATTATATAAACGTGTTTGTGCAAACACTTCATCCACATCGATGAAATCGATATTAAGTTCTTTGGTATACGCATAGGTATCGTAGTCTCTTGTCATATTATCCACAATGCTTCGAGTAACATAGCCAACTAGAAATCGATCTCTTTTTACATAAACCTCGATATTTATGATGAATTGTTGATCGATTGGATTAATATCAATATTTCCTAAGCTTAGTTCAAATTCTTTAAGATGTTTTGTAAGTCTGTCTTGCATCTCTTCACTGGTAATCGTCTCAAGTGTTTCATAACCTTGTTCGATTTCAAAGTTATAGGCATCTGGCTTTATTCGATGTTCATTCAGTAGATTACTTAAAAACGTTCTACCAAAGAAAAATAGGAATACGACTAAAATTCCAATGAGTTGCTCAATTGTATCTAGCTTTTTGTTTTTAATAATTCTTCGATCATAGACTTTATATAATTCTATGAGTACATAAAACATGACCGGCAGTCCTAATACACCGATTGCTAGGTATAAATTGTTGTTCGTCATTGAACCATATGTAATTAAACCAATGGATACTAAAAGTATGATTGAATAAATCATTATTTTCTTAGTTTTTTTAGGATTAACTTGCGTTGTATCCTCTAGTTTATTCTCTAATTCAATTATGATTGGTTCTTCTTGTTTTTCCCCACAAAATAAACAATACTTCTCATCTTCTTGTAATATCTCATTACAATGTTTACATCTTTTCTCGCTCATGTCCCACCTCAGTCTTGTCTATTATATCAAAGGTGTTTTAACACTTATACAATAATTTGTACACATAGAAAAAAAGGATAATTATCCTTTTAATTATGCAGAATCTCCCACAACTTCTTCATCATCTGTATAGAGATCATAGAAGTAATCACGTCCTAAATTGTAGTCTAAGAAGGAGTATCGAATACGATCAACACTTCGGTTTTTGAGTCCATCGATATTGATTACGTAGGACTTGTGGATAAATGCACATCCTCTTTTTAAGTCTTGATGAAATACTTCAAAATAATAATTAGAGTTAAATTCATCAATAGTTTTACAATAATTTCCGTATTCTTCAGTTAATGCACTAAGTTCTCGTATTTCTGTTACAGTTGGTTCTATTCCTTCATCGATATAATGCATGTTCACTAAGTCAAAGGCATCATCAATTTCGGTTGAGAAGGGTGCGAACTGATTATACCAACGTTCATATGCGGATATAAATTCTTCAGTCGATTCAGGATTATCGATCCAATCTTCGCGTTCAGTTGGGAACTCGAAGTTTGTATCTTGTGATGTCTTAAAGCGAATATTGAGGTTGCTTCTTTCATCATAGAATTCGCCATCCTTATTCAAACTAATCACATCGACTAAGAATAGATTGTATAAGCGTGTGCTATAGAGATACGTTCCTTCATTGTAGAAATGAGCATTTAAATCTTTTACATAGGCGTAGGTATCGTAATCTCTTGAGATACTTCCCACGATGGATTTAAATAGTTTACCTGCTTCAAATCGATCACCAATCTTATTGATATCAAAGTTTACATAAAATTGATCATCTTCTTCTGTCACGGTTATGTAGTCATAGTCTTCGGTATACCTTGAAACATGTGTTTCAATACGACTTTGCATCTCTTCTTCGCTTATGACTTCTATCGCTTCATAGCCTGGTTCTATCTCATATACATAGGATTCTTCAACTGGAGGATTACTTTCAATGGATTCTCTTATATAGGGTGTCATATCTGACATATTCCATAATTGGAGAACGACAAATGTTGTAAAGATTGTAATTCCAATAAATATCAAGAATGCTTTTAAGAGAGGATTATTGGTTTTTTTAGATTTCGTTTGTGGTGCTACAGTTTGATCTGCTCCACAGTTCATGCAAAAATGATCTCCTTCGTCGATATAAGCATGGCATGTATGGCATCTTTTTTGAATCATTTTGTTACCTCAGTCTTGTCTATTATATCAAATTAAAAAGTAATCATGATTGATTACTTAAGAACTTGTTTTATTGAGATCTAACTTATAGTAATGTGTTCCAAATCGTCTCATTTCATCTAGGACTGGACCTAATGATAAGCCTAACTCAGTTAAGGTATATTCCACCTTAGGTGGCACAACCGGATAGACTTTACGTTCAATGAGTCCATCTTCCTCTAATCCTCTTAAACTCTGCGTCAACATCTTCTGGGTTACCCCTGGCATCACTCGTTTCATTTCACTGAATCGTTTTGT
>CAYWGS010000068.1:0-7619 GCA_964457525.1 uncultured Erysipelotrichaceae bacterium
GGTATACTGAAATTCTTAATATCATTAAATAATATTTGATGATTAATTGTTAGAAGCAATTAGTAAATAGTTAAGAATCGAAGAATGAAAAACATGCATGATGCATGTTTTCTTTAAATATCGATATTATCTTTGGCGAAGATTAACTTCAAGGCTTTAACAAAGCCCAACTTATTACCATAGCTGAGTGATCCTAGTCGATATATCTTAATCGATAGATAGGCTAATCCAATACTTGTAAGAATCATTAGAATCATCGAAATAAGTAATTCAAATAATGGTACAGATGTTAGGAAATAACGAATTGGCATCGCAAGTATTGCGACAAATGGTACAAATGAACCAATCTTTACAAAGATATTAGTTGGTGCATTAATACCAATCGAAGCGGTAATGTACGCAACCATGAATAAGAGTGTGATCGGTGTAACAGACGTTCCTACATCTTCAACCTTGGATACGAGCGAACCTAAGGAAGCATATAAGAATAGATACAAGAGATAACCAATTGCGGTAAATACTAAGAAGATTAAAATAGAATCCCAAGACAATCCAGTAAATAACATCTGACTGATAAACTCTGGATAACTGGCTTGATTAATGAAATAACCAATAAAACCTGCAGCTAAGATCAATGAGAATTGAACCAATCCACCAATCGCATTGGCAAGTACTTTACCAACAATCAATGCACTTGGTTGTGTAGAAGTTATTAGAATCTCCATTGTACGATTATCCTTCTCACGTGCAACAGACGTTGAGACAAAGGATCCATACATAATAACAAGCATGTATACCGCAAACATTAAGATATAAGAGATAAGGAAGCTGGATTGTGCATCCTTCCCTAATACTTCTTCGTTGATGGTTATTGGTGCATTAGACAATGTATCCACAACTAGAGGGTCAATACCGAGTTCATTAAATGATTTATCTCGTTGAATACGTTGCAAGATACTAATCATCATTTGATCGGTAGAACTGTACATATCTTTGTTTTGTACAATACTTCTTATGGTTTGAGTATCCTCAATGATATAACCATTGTTGATAACACCACTCTTAATATCTTCTCTTAATTGATTTTCATCTGTATAGATATTGAGATCATTTCCAAAATAGACCGTTAGTGAATCAATTGAGACATCCGCTGTCTTTGACATAAAGCCAAAGTTATCATATGTAATAACTGCTTCATTCTCACCTTCACTTGAATTATCAAAGAAACCCATAACGGTAGGAATACTAGTGGCTAGGATTGCCACAACACACATAATAAGCGTTGTGACTTGTACAGATTTCTTGTTTAAGATACTCATCAATTCAAATTTTAGTACTTTAAATACATTATGCATTTTCTTCACCTACTTTCACTACAAAGATGTCATTTAAGCTTGGTTCATAATGGGTGAAGAGTTCGATATCAACTTTTAAACGTACTAAGTCTTCAAGTAATTCTTGTTTAGTTTTTTGGTTTAAACATTCAATAATAAGCGATTGTTTATCATGATCAATCGAAATATCCTTAACATTCTCTTTTAAGAATCTTATAAGTTCATCTTGTTCATAGGTACTTGACTTTAATCTCAAACGACTTTGACCTAAATCAGATTTAAGTTGTTTAAGATTCCCACTTAAGATAACTTTTCCCTTATCAATCAATGTAATCTCATCACAGAATTCTTCTACATAATTCATTTGATGACTTGAGAAGATAACAAGTTTACCTTTCTCGATGAGTTCTACAATGATGTCTTTTAAGATTTGTGAGTTAACAGGATCTAACCCACTAAAAGGTTCATCCAGAATCACAATCTCAGGATCATTTAAAAGAGCTTGTGCTATTTGAATCTTCTGTTGGTTACCTTTAGATAAGGTTTCTAACTTCTGATTCTTTGCATAAGTAAGTTCAAATCGTTCAATCCAATACTCAGCACTTTCTTTAGCTTGTTTATGATTAGCTCCACGAAGGGTAGCGAAATAGATCAATTGGTCAAGAATCTTTTCTTTTCCGTATAAACCTCTTTCTTCAGGTAAATAACCTACACGGTAATGATTAGGGACAAAAGGTTTACCATCTAATATAAATTCTCCACTATCTGCTTTAAATACATCCATTAGAGTACGAATGGTAGTGGTTTTCCCTGCACCATTACGTCCTAAGAATCCCATTGCCTTACCTGATGTGACTGTAAATGATACATCATGTAAGATTTGTTTGCCTGAGAAACTTTTATTTATGCCTTTTACGTCTAATATCATAAATCCTCCTATTCTCTACTCCTTACTGTAGGATTCATAAGGACAGATGTCAATTAAGATAGCGTTAAAAAAGCGTTTCTTTCGAAACACTTTAGTTTATAGACCACATTTTAATTGAGCATTACAGTTGGTACATGTATTACATCCACCAATTTCCTCAACCGTACCTTCTAAGCAGATTGGACAAATATCGCCAACCTCAACACCGATGTTACGATCTTGACGGTCTGCTCTCAAATCTGTTTTCTTCTCTTCAACTTGTTTTTCCTTTACGTTGATACCGAAGTCATGAACGATATCCATTTGAGCCCAGTTGCTTTCATCATCATTGGATAAGGAAAGTACTTGAGAATCACGTGAACCATCGACATAAACGGTACCACCCTTAGCACCACCATCATAGAGACGTTCATAAATCTTTTGAACTTGACGAACGGAGAATCCACGAGGGGCATTAACAGTCTTAGAAATCGAGGAGTCAATCCAACGTTGAATGGCACATTGAGTATCCGCATGTTCTTCTGGCGTTAATTCCATCGCACTTACGAAGTAATCAGGAAGAGTTTGTTTAGTGTAACCTGGATTGAGTTCCAACCAATCTTCTACAATCTTAGCGTTAACTTCAATAAACTTACCTAATCTTCCACTTCTAAAGTATGAGAAGGAGAAGTAAGGTTCAAGACCGGTCGATACACCCACCATTGTTCCAGTTGAGCCAGTAGGCGCAATCGTTAATAAGTGAGAGTTACGAATACCATATTTTAGAATATCTTGACGAATAGATTCGTCTAATTTCTTCATATAACCAGAGTTAATAAATGCTTCACGATCTTCTAAGAATGGGAATGAACCCTTTTCCTTAGCAAGTTCTACAGAAGAACGATAAGCTGTTTCTGCGATTGTTTTAAATACAGAATCAATTGTTTCAATCGACTCAGGTGAACCATAACGTTTACGAGCCCAAATGAGTAAATCATGTAGACCCATAACACCTAGACCAATACGTCTTTCACCAAGGGCTTGTTTCTTGTTTGGTTCTAAGAAGTAAGGAGTATCATCGATAACATCATCTTGCATACGTACAGTAACCGCAACAGTATTTCTTAATTTGTCATACAAGACTTCACCCGTCTTACGATCGACGAAGTTTGCTAAGTTAATCGCAGCTAGGTTACATACGGAGTATGGTGCAAGTGGTTGTTCACCACATGGATTTGTCGCAACAACTTTCTGACCATATGCCTTCGCATTTGTCATTTCATTCGCGTTATCAATGAAGAAGATACCAGGTTCTGCCGAATAGGTTGCACAGAAACTAATTAAATCCCATAAATCACGTGCACGAATGGTTCTGTAAGTCTTGATTGGATAACCAAGGGCTTCCCATTCACGAACATCCCCAACTTCATGCCAATGTTCATCGTATACTGCTTTTTGTTCAGAATTATAATGTTCTAAATCAGGGAAGCGTAATTCGAACATTTTATCGTTCTTAACCGCATCCATGAAATCTTTTGTTAATGTAACAGAAATATTAGCACCAGATAAGAATTCAGGATTGGCAACACTTAAGGAACCACCATTCGCTAATTGTTCACGTGCATAATCAGACACGTGGACAGGAACATTCTTATTCTCTGCTAGAGATTCATAAATTTCTTTTTCAATACGACTTAGTGGAACGAATTTTAATTTCTTCTCAGCTTCGTATTTAATCTGCTCATCTTTTGAATTCTCAATAAGCCATTTTAAGACTTTTGGATTTTGCATCTTGGAGATAATAAACTCAATAATATCTGGATGCCAATCCGCTAACATAATCATCTGTGCCCCACGACGAGATCCGCCTTGTTCCACAAGATGTGTTAAGTTCGCAATATCATTTAACCAACTGACTGCACCACTTGATTTACCACCAACACCTTTAGCAGGCGCTGATTTTGGACGTAAAGTAGAACCATTCGTTCCAACTCCACCACCACGGGACATAATCTCCATAACTTCTTTACGGTGATTGGAAATACCGCCACGTGAGTCATGGATAAATGGCATAACGAAACAGTTGAAATACGTAACTTGTGTTTGTGACCCAGCTCCGTATAAAACACGGCCAGCTGGAATTACATTCATCTCTGCCAATTCTTCCGCAAAGACTTTTCCATAATGATCTCTAAATTCTTCAGAAAGCTCAGTCGATGCGAGTGATTTACCCACTCGTTTTGCGATCTGTTCATAATAGATTTCTAACGGTTTATCGACTTGTTTAAATGGGCGTGTAATAATGCCTGTACTCGCTTCAACTTCATTTTCAAGAGAAGCCCTAAACTCCTCTTCAAGTTTCAATGTTACATATTCGTGTTCACGATCAACATCAAGAACGATCCCAATTCCACGGGAAGGGAACTTAGGATCTTCTTTTACGATGGTAACAACGATATCATTAACCCCCAGTGTTTTTAAACTACGATCTTTTTGTGAATATCGATCCAACATAACAAGACGACTTACACCTGCGTGCGTCAAATTAAAATCTTTCTCAATTGGAAAGATATGATGGAAATTATGTCGGATATCCGCATTCAATTTTTCGATGGTTGATTGTGTATAACTCATAAAAACACCCCTTTTTGTAACTTCAATTCTATCATACAAATTTAAAGCAATTTTTTGAAAATCGCTTACATTTAAAAATTCATCAAACTAATTCATTCACAAAGCAATAATCCGATAAACGGTTCACATATTGTAGAACAGCCGTATCGACTAATTGCGTTTCATTGACTCTAACTAAACTTCTTTCAGCTCGTCTAACAACAGTTCTTACATAATGTAGGAAGGCTGCTTTCTTGTTATCGAATGGATAGATAAAGTTCGAATACTTTGATTGATTTGCCTCAATGAATGTTTCTAATCGTTTTATACTCTCTTCTAAGTCAATTGTTTTCTTATAGCCTGCTACATAAGCAGAAATATCATACAATTCCTTAACAATCTTCTCCCAAGGCTCTTTATCAAGTTCCAATTGAGCTTGCATATGAATGATTAAACTACTGCATTCATCCAAATTACCAAGTGCTTCAATGACGGGTTCATCTTTTGAAACACGACCATCTTTAATGCTTGTAAACCCACGATCTCCTGTTTTTGTTGTGACTGGCATGTTAACCCCACTTTCTTAATAGATTATTAAACACTTTATAAATCGGTTTAAATAATATTAGTATAAGACTATAATTCGAGAAAGCGTGAATAATGTCAAAACTTATGCCCCGAATCCAATAAACAATACCCATATTTAAGCCATATAAGATGGCATGTTGTACTGCAAATAAGAATCCGAAGAGAAAACCAAAGAGCGCGCCCAGCAACGCCCAATGATGTGCATTATCTTTAAGAATGGGTTTTAACATACGAATGATCAAAATCCAAACAGTCCATATCCATAAATAGCCAAGTACCCAATCCGCAAAACCCCAGACTAATGCTTCGAGAAGTGTAAAGACAAATACAATAATGACACTTTCTTTAAAACTTAGACTTAAACCAATGATTAAAAACCACAAAGTGACGAGTTCAACATTGGGGATAAAGGATAATGAGACTTGTAAGGCTAAAGCACCTGCCGCGAGTAATGCGAGAAGTACGATTTTACGGACATTAAGCATATATTAGTAACTCGCTGTAAATTCAAATGTAAAGATATCTTTATCATAAAGTGGTGTTATATCCATACCAGGACAATAACCCGCACTAACACAATCTTGATTGGTTGTTGAGTTAAATAACCACCAAGGACCAACAGCACTATCTGTGGTTACATATTCTCCAATACCGACAATATAACGACCAAATGGATCGGATACATTGCCTGAAAAGTTATACTCTAAGTTTTCTTCCTTTAATACAGTTTCTAAGAATGTACCTAACATCTCATCATCGGTACGTTTAGTCACATCTAAAATAACAACATCTTCACCTTCTTGATCAACGGTTAAAATGATTTGTACTTCTTTAGATCCTTCAACACCTTGTCTAAAAAACTGATTATAAACAAATAAACCACCGACTAATAAAACTACTGCTACTCCAATACGTACTACATTTTTCTTCATGAACTAAGCCTCCTTTACAATAAAAAATACACATCTGGATGTGTACAAAAAAGACAGGCTATGTCTTTTTATCTTGTTCCCAGAAGATAAAACTACGCTTATCATTGGCAGGTCTACTGGCTGATCGTTCATCCTCAAGGATCCTTCCCGTTTTTACAGTGGATACTTCCTCTTGTCCAGATCTACAGTTGCTGGGACAGCTCCGTTTACGACGGATTCCCTATTAAGCGTTGGCACCAATCCAAGCACCTTCATTATAGGGTAATTTTTTAGGATAAACAATGTAAATCATTGGATTAATTATGTGAAATATTTTGGATATTTGATAGAATAGAGTAAATCAAGAGGAACTATATGAACTATTCGGTACTAATCGTAGCAGGTGGAAAAGGTCAACGGATGGGCTTAGGCTATAATAAAGTCTTTTATCCATTAAAAGATGGCATGACTGTTTTAGATATGACAGTTAAATTATTTGTAGATGATGCAAGATGTAAACAACTTGTTATCGTTACGAATCCACATGATTTACATAAGGTTACACAAACACATGAAATGGGACGTATTGTGAATGTTGGTGGAGGCGCAACTCGCCAGGATTCTGTCTACAATGGATTAATGTGTGTTACTGAAGAGATTGTGTTGGTTCATGATGCAGCACGTCCGTACTGTACAATGGATTTGATTGATGAATTATTAAAGGCGATGGAAACCGAACAAGCTGCTTTCTTGGCAGTTGACGTTAAAGATACGGTTAAAGAAGTAAAAGATGGGTATGTTGTGAAGACCATCAACCGTGAATTTCTTAGAAATGCACAAACACCACAAGCGTTTAAGACCAGTTTATTATTAGAATGTATACATCAAGCTCAAGAAGAAAACTTTAAGGCAACGGATGATGCACAACTCATTGAACGATATAGTAATGTTCCTATTAAGGTAGTTAAGGGTTCCTACGATAATATTAAGATTACAACACCCGAAGATATTAAGTAATTGGTATGAAAAAGCTATTTCTTATTATAAGTATTCTTATCTTATCTGCTTGTTCAGAGACAAAAGTAGTGGAATCGTGTCGATATTCCATTATTGTTTCAAGTTTTCTACCTGAAGCAGATCAAACAATCTGTCAAACGGTTTATGATTCGATTGATTCCGCTAAGTTTAATCGAACTATTGTAGTACAAAGAGAGTTTGATATCTTTTCTATTCATATACGATTTATGTTAAATGATGGGGTTGAAG
>CAYWGS010000069.1:0-7500 GCA_964457525.1 uncultured Erysipelotrichaceae bacterium
ATTTCTTTTTCAAACTAAATGCAATAAGTTATTGCGTTTAATCTGCCATGTAACAAATAGTATTTTTGATTGACTTTAAGTATCAATTTGTCTAAACTTGAAATGTAGGAATTAACTACTACGGAGGAAAAGAAATGAAGAAGCTTTTAGTTTTATTTGCTATTGCATTTCTTACACTTAGTTCATTAGCTGCTTGTGCACCTAAAGAAGAAGTGAAAGAAGAACCAACAGGTTACGAACTTGCTTTAGTAACTGATATTGGTACAATCGATGATAAATCATTTAACCAAGGCGCTTGGGAAGGCTTAAAACAATACGCTGATGAAAATGGCGTAAGTTACAAGTACTACCAACCAACAGAAAAGAGTACAGATGCTTATGTAGCTGCGATCGAACTTGCTGTTGAAAACGGTGCTAAAGTTGTTGTTACTCCTGGATACTTATTTGAACCTGCAGTATTTATTGCACAAGATATGTTCCCAGAAGTTAAGTTTATTTTATTAGATGGTACTCCACAAGATGGAACTTATACTGAATTCAGAATTGAAGAAAACGTTTATTCCGTATTCTACGCTGAAGAACAAGTTGGTTTCTTAGCTGGTTACGCTGCTGTAAAAGATGGTTATACTAACTTAGGATTCATGGGTGGTATGGCTGTTCCTGCTGTTGTTCGTTTCGGTTATGGATTTGTACAAGGTGCAAACTATGCTGCTGCTGAACTAGGCGTTAACGTTACATTAAAATACAAATATTTAGGTGGATTCGGACCTTCTCCTGACTACCAAACTGAAGCTGCTACTTGGTTCCAAGGTGGAACACAAGTTATCTTCGCTGCTGCTGGTGGTGCTGGTAACTCTGTAATGGCTGCTGCTGAAGCTAATAATGGTAAAGTTATTGGTGTTGATATCGACCAAGCTGCTGAATCAACAACAGTTATTACTTCTGCTACAAAAGGCTTAGGAGTATCTGTTTATGATGCTTTAACTGATTACTATGCTGGTAACTTCAAAGGTGGTTTATCTGTTACTTTAGGCGTTGATGTTGATGGTGTAAGACTTCCTGCTGATTTCTCACGTTTCACAACATTCACTGAAGCTGACTACAATGCGATCTATGAAAAACTAGTTGCTGATACTGATGGTATTCGTTCTAATATTAAGAAAGATACTGATGTAAATGCTGCTAATGAATTACCTGTTACTAACGTAACTGTTGAAGTAATTGAATAAAAATTAAGACCACTTCGGTGGTCTTTTTTTTTGGATTTTTAGTATTGCAATCGTTTTCAAGGAATACTTATTCGTGTATAATGTATCAGTACAGGAGAGCAAATATGGATTATGTTATAGAAATGCTAAACATAACAAAAGAGTTTCCAGGTATCATTGCAAATGATGATATTACACTTCAAGTTAAGAAGGGCGAAATTCATGCGTTATTGGGTGAAAATGGGGCTGGAAAGTCCACATTAATGAGTGTTTTGTTTGGACTTTATATTCCTGAAAAGGGAACGATTAAAGTTCAAGGTAAGGAAGTTAAGATTAACAATCCTAATGCAGCAAATGATTTAGGAATTGGAATGGTGCATCAACATTTCAAGTTGGTACATAATTTTACAGTTCTAGAAAATATCGTGTTAGGCGTAGAAACTGTTAAAAATGGTTTTCTTAAAATGGATGAAGCTCGTAAGAAGATTGTTGCATTAAGTCAACAATACAACTTAAGAGTAGAACCAGATGCGATCATTGAAGATATTTCTGTAGGTATGCAACAGAGGGTCGAAATCTTGAAGATGTTATATCGTGAAAATGATATTCTTATTTTTGATGAGCCTACAGCAGTATTAACACCTCAAGAAATTGATGAACTGATGAAAATAATGAAACGATTGATCGAAGAGGGTAAATCCATTATTTTTATTACGCATAAATTAAATGAGATAAAACAGGTTGCGGATCGTGTTTCTGTTTTACGCAAAGGTAAATACATTGGAACTGTTGATGTAGCAAGTACTTCAAAAGAAGAAATGTCAGAAATGATGGTTGGCCGTAAGGTTATCTTTGAAATAGAAAAGAAAGAAGCTAATATTGGTGAAACAATTTTAAGTGTTCATAATCTTTCTGTTAATTCAAGAGTACATGGGAAATCTGCTGTAAATAATGTTTCGTTCGATTTGCGTAAAGGTGAAATATTATGTGTTGCTGGGATTGAAGGTAATGGGCAGACTGAGCTTGTCTATGCTCTAACGGGTTTACTACCAATTGATGGTGGTGAAGTCCTTTATAAGGGTGAGAATATAGCGGATAAGTCTATTCGTTATCGTAATAGCCATGGTATTTCTCATATTCCAGAGGATCGTCACAAACATGGTTTAGTGTTGGATTTTACATTAGCTGAAAATTTAGTTTTACAAACATATTTCTTAGATGAATTCCAAAAGAATGGATTTATTAACTTCAAATCTCGATTAAAGAATGCGGAAGAAATGATTGAACAATATGATATTCGAAGTGGTGAAGGTCCAATAACTTATGTAAGAAGCATGTCAGGGGGTAACCAACAAAAAGCGATTGTAGCTCGTGAAGTTGAAAAGGATCCTGATTTGATAATTGCTGTTCAGCCAACTCGTGGACTTGATGTTGGAGCGATTGAGTATATTCATAATCAATTGATTAAACAAAGAGATTTAGGTCGAGCAGTGTTACTTGTTTCTTTAGAGTTAAGTGAAGTTCTAGGTGTCAGTGATCGTATTGTTGTAATGTATGAAGGAGAAATTGTGGGTGATGTTAAACCTTCTGAAGTTACTCAACAAGAACTTGGCTTATACATGTCTGGTTCTAAGAGAGGGGTAGGTTATGAACGTAAGTAAACTTTTAAATAATCGTGCTTTTAAAAGTGTTTCTGCTTCGATTATTGTTATATTAGTTGGCTTGGTTATTGGTTTTGGTATCTTATTAATTAGTAATCCTAGCCAAGCTGTTGATGGATTTATTATCATCTTAAAAGGCGGATTTAATGGTGGATTACGTGGTGTTGGAAATATGTTGCATAATGCAATGCCAATTATTTTAACTGGTTTATCTGTTGGATTTGCATTTAAGACAGGCTTGTTTAATATCGGTGCATCTGGCCAATTTATTTTAGGTGCGTTCGCAGCGATTTATATTGGTGTTAAATGGACATTTATTCCAGGTGGTTTATTATGGATTGTTGCTTTATTGGGTGCTGCTCTTGCTGGTGCTTTATGGGGTGCGATTGCTGGGATATTGAAAGCATATCGAAATGTTAACGAAGTTATTACTTCAATCATGTTGAATTACATTGGCATGTATTTAGTAAACTTCTTAGTTGTTAATACTGTATTTGATTTAACGCGTAATCAATCGATTGCACCAATTAATGCATATTTACCTAGAGCTGGAATGGATCTGTTATTCCCGTTCTCATCTGTAAATGTTGGATTCATTATTGCGATTGGTGTTGCAATCATCATGTATATTGTTTTAGAGAAAACAACATTTGGCTTTGAACTAAAAGCTGTTGGTTATAATCGTGAAGCAAGTCGTTATGCTGGGATTGATGAGAAGAAGTGTATCATTTTATCGATGATGATTGCTGGTGCATTATCTGGTTTAGGTGGTGGATTACTTTACTTATCAAACACTGGGAAACATATCGAAGTTGTAGATGTATTAGCAGCTGAAGGATATAATGGTATTCCTGTAGCTTTATTAGGCTTATCTAATCCAATTGGTATTATCTTTGCAGGTTTATTTGTTGGGTATATGAACTTAGGTGGTTTCTATATGCAAAAACTAAGTTTTGTGCCTGAAGTAATTGATATTATGATTGCGATCATTATCTATTTTAGTGCCTTGTCTTTAGCGTTTAAGTCTTTCATTGAGACATTGGCTAGAAAATTACGAGGTAAAACGCTATGACATTAAGTACATTTTATTTCTTAGTTCAACAAACCATGTTTTATTCAATTCCACTTTTAATCGTTGCGATTGGTGGTATGTATTCTGAAAGAAGTGGGGTTGTTAATATTGCACTTGAAGGTATCATGATTATGGGTGCCTTTGTGAGTTTGTTTGTAATGAATCAATTACAAGCAACGATGTCTGGTCAAACTTTATTGCTAATTGCGATGGGCATTGCTGTTATTACAGGTATGATTTTGTCTTTATTCCATGCTTATGCATCGATTAACTTCAAAGCAAATCAAGTTATTAGTGGAACAGCATTAAATCTATTTGCTCCAGCATTTGCAATTTTTACAGCTCGTATGTTAAATGGTGTTCAACAAGTAACATTCTTAAATACGTTCCGTATTACTGAAGTTCCTATTCTAAGTCAAATTCCAATTTTAGGTGATCTATTCTTCAAGAATACATATATCACAACTTATATTGGCTTCTTGATTTTAATTGTTGCTACAATTGTTCTTTATAAAACACGTTTTGGTTTACGTTTAAGAGCCTGTGGTGAACACCCACAAGCAGCTGATTCTGCAGGTGTTAATGTACGTAAAATGCGTTATATTGGTGTCTTGATTTCAGGTGCTTTAGGTGGATTAGGTGGTTTAGTCTTAATGGTACCAGTTACAACTGCCTTCGATGGACAAGTAGGTGGTTATGGGTTCCTAGCTGTTGCGGTATTGATTTTTGGTCAATGGAAACCTGGTAGAATTTTATTCGCTGCGTTCTTCTTTGGACTCATGAAAACAATTTCTTCAGCCTATACTGGAATTCCAGCTCTACTTTCACTAGGTATTCCATCTTATGTATTTAAGATGATACCGTATCTTGCGACTATCATTATTCTAACCTTTACATCGAAGAAGTCAGCATCTCCAAGAGCTGCTGGTGAACCTTACGATCCAGGTAAACGATAAACAAGAAGGCTTATGCCTTCTTGTTTTTTTGTATGAGTTCATTTTTTAAATCATATAACTTTTGTGATAAGTCGACATAATACTTATGTGGATTACGTAAACGTTTTGCTTCTTCCCATATTGTATTCATCTGATCACAACAATACTGTTTAGTTTCTTCGGTAGTCTTTGGGTTATAAACCAATTGACCATTTACAAAGATGGGTCTCTGTAATTGCTTGTAGTAATAATTTGTAATCGTCTTCTTTTTCCAAGGCGAAATTGGATCAAATAAGACATATTCATCATAAGGAATTACTTCATCTGCGAGACAGATTAAATCAGCAATCGCCATATGCGTTTCATTATCATAGAAACGAATTAATTTCTTGAATCCAGGATTTGTTATCTTTTCGATATTTTCACTTAGTTTTATGGTAGGAATAATTTCATCATTATTTTCGTATGCAACGACCTTATAAACACCGCCTAAAACCGGTTGAGATCTTGAGGTTATAAGGTTCTCACCAACACCAAATGTATCGATACGTGCATCTTGTACGAGTAAGTCATCAATAATATCTTCATCTAATGCATTTGAAGCAATAATCTTACAATCATATAAACCGTTTTGATCAAGCATTAATCGTGCTTTTTTTGATAGGTAAGCTAAGTCACCACTATCTAGACGAATTCCTTTTAATCGATATCCATTTGGAATGAGGTAATCGTATGCGACTTTAATTGCATTTGGAACACCACTATTGAGTGTATCGTATGTATCGACAAGTAATACAGAGTTGTTCGGTTGTATTTTTACATATTCAAGGAATGCGGTATATTCATTTTCATGCATTTGTACAAAACTATGAGCCATTGTTCCAGATGTAGGAATATTGTACTTAAGACCTGCTAATGTATTAGAAGTGCCCACACATCCAGCGATATAAGCAGCACGTGCACCTTCAATGGACGCATCAATCCCTTGAGCACGACGCACACCAAACTCCATTACACCACGTTTTTTTGCTGATTCAACAATTCTTCGTGCTTTGGTTGTGATTAAAGTAGGGTAGTTGATGCAAATCAGAATTAATGTTTCTACCAATTGAGTTTGAATGAGTGGGCCTCTTACAGTTACTAATGGCTCATTTGTAAATACAGGTGTTCCTTCTTCAATTGACCAAATATCGAGTTTAAGTTCCATATTTTTTAAGTAATCCAAAAACTCTTCATCAAATAAGTTTAATGAGCGAAGATAATTTAAATCTCTTTCTTCAAACTTGTAGTTCTTGATTTGCTCAATTAATTGGTTTAATCCATTAAAGATTAAATAGCCTCCTTGATCGGGTATTGTACGTACAAACATATCAAAATAGGCAATATCTTCATGTTTCTTTTGTTTGAAATATGTATATGCCATGGTAAATTCATATAAGTCTGTTAATAAAGGTGAATTGGTATAGGCGTCCATTTATGGTTCATTCCTGTTCTATGGTATTATATTGTTTAGTCAATTAATTATAACATGACTATTGGATGAAGGAGTTTTCTATGTTTAAAATATTACCACCTAATGAATTATTATCCATTCAAACAGATAAGTTTAAAGATTTCATCATTTCTGTTCGTTTTTCGTATCCGAATGTTGAACCGTATGTTACATTATCTAATTTATTATCTTACATGATGACGGATCGTTGTTTAGAATATCCTACTAAACAAGCTATGTCATTAAAAATGGATGAGTTGTTTGGATTAAGCTTGAATACTAAGACGAGTTCAAATGGTCATGCACATACCTTTGAAGTAAGAATTAAGTCACTTAATGAGCGATATACATATTTCCCGCATTTAAAGGCTTCTACAGAGTTTTTATTTTCAGCTATTACTAAGCCGTTATTAAATGAATCTACGTTTAATGAGGCTAAAATCAACCTAGAATCAACATTAAAACGTATTCAAGATAAACCTAGTTATTTAAGCTTAATCAAAGCATGTGAAGGAGTAGGTAAAGATACTCCATTAGAAGTATTTAGTCAGGGTAATCTTAAAACATTATCAGAGATAACATTGGATGATGTATTAAAATTTCATTCTATGTTAATCAATGAGATTAAACCTAATGTACTAGTAATTGGAGATTTAAATAAGGATTCATTCAATCAGATTAAGTCTATCCTAAAGTTTAATGGTTCAAAAACTATTGACAAAACGAGTTATAAATTTGAAGCTAAACATCATTTTAGATCAATTCTTAATAAACAAGTCGATCAATCAACATTAACTCAAATTTACACAACAAATGTGGAATACAGTGATTCCAATTATTTTGCATTAAGAGTAATGATCATCATGTTAGGTCAATTACCTAATTCATTGTTATTTCAAGAAGTTAGAGAAAAACGTAGTTTATGTTATTCCATAAGTGCAGGATCTTTTAATTTTGATGGTATTATGACAGTTCAAACAGGGATTGAACATACTAAAAAAGAACTCGTAGAGATATTAATTGAAGAACAGATTAACAAATTAAAAAAGGGCCAATTCTCTTTAAAACTAATGAGTATTGCGAAAAAGATGTTTGTGAATGGATTAGAATCGATGGAAGATGATCCTAATGC
>CAYWGS010000070.1:0-7485 GCA_964457525.1 uncultured Erysipelotrichaceae bacterium
ATAGTAGTACACTCATTGAACTAAATAGGTAAGTTATTCCATCTAATAGAATATCTTTGAAATTTTTCTTACGCATGATTCTTACCTATTTTTTTCTTCAATGTATTAATCAATAAATTTGAAACAAGTATCACAACCATTAACACTAAACCTACCGAAAAGCGTATATCATAATCTAGACCGGTTGTTTCCTTTAGACCTGCTAACATTGTTGATGTCATTGTACGTGTAATATCAAATAAATTGAAACTAGGTCCAAACATCTTATTTCCAGCAACTAAACTTACTGCAGTTGCTTCTCCAAATGCTCTTCCTAAGCCTAGGATGGCACCTGCGAAGATCCCAGATTTTGCAGAATTTAAAACGATTTTAAAGTTTGTTTGGGTTTTAGAAGCTCCCAATGCATACGAAGCTTTCTCCAAATCAATATCAACCGCTTTGATAGCTGTAATCGATATCGAAGTAATTGTAGGCATAATCATAATCGCAAGAAGTAAGATAACTGCGAGCAATGAACTACCACCTGCTGTTTGTACTCCTAATACTTTAGCTATACTTTGTATAAATGGAACAATAAACCCAACCGCAAATACACCATAAACAATCGATGGAATGGATGCTAATATTTCTATTGCACTTTCAATGATGACACCCACACTTTTTGGCGCAATCTTTACAACAAATAATGCAGTTAATACAGAAATTGGAAATGCAATTAACAATGATGCAAAGCCTGAGATCAAAGTATTTATTACAATGAATCCCACCCCATATATCGCTTGATCTTGTCTCCATACCATTCCTGTGAGAAACGATAAAATATCTTGCTGACCATAACTATAATTTGCTAGAAATGGTGATATTCCTTTTTGAGCGATAAATATGATTATCACAAAAATCATTATTGATGATATAAAAGCACTAATAAAGAAAAGCGACTTAAAGAATAAGTCTTGATATAACTTAAATTGTTTAGATTGCTTAAACATGGATTGATTCATAACTTCTCCTTAGAAACAGTAATAGGACTCATCTAAGTCCTATTACTTCGTTAGTATTTACTTAGCTAAATCTTCCCAAGTACTGATCGCACCAGAGAATATATTGAAAATCAAATCAGTATCCGCATCACTTAATAATGTATTCTCATCATTTACAACAACTACAATTGCATCCATGCAATATACACCAGTAGAAGCACCTAAATTAACTGTTTCCTCTGCTTTAAAGTAACGAGAAGCAAAACCAATATCAATTGCATTCGCAGAGTCTTTTTCAGCACCAAGTGTACGTTTGAATCCATCAGAGGATCCAGTATGATTCATTTCAAATTGAACACCTGTTAATGCTTGGAATGCTTCTAAAGCTGCTTTTAATGTTTTTTCAACTGAAGTAGATCCACCTGTTTTTAACACTACAGAACTTAAGTCCTTATTTAGAACTGGATGATTTGCTTTAAGTGTATCCCAAGCTGTACCAGAATCCACATCTACGATTCCACCAGCTGCGAATACAACTTCACGTCCTTCAACTGAATTCATCAAGAAATCAGTAAACGCTAGAACAACAAGTTCTTGATCTTCTGATACAAAGTCTCCACTCGCACGAGTAACAAATTCAAATGGTCTAGCTAACTCATAGGATTTATTAATAACATTTTCTTCTGTTGCTTCAACACCTTTATAACTAAGTGGTGTAATACCATTCGCCGCAAAATCCGTTGTTAAGGATACATAACCAATACCATTTAAATCTTCACCAACTTTTACTGCCATATCGCCATTACCTGTTACTTCAATAGCAGATACTGTTAATTTATCTTCTAACTTAATAAATTCTTCAAATGCACCACGTGTACCAGATGACGCATCACGTGTATAAACATTAATCGTTCCTGTAACTTTATTTTCTTCAACCGCTGGTTCATTCGCTGCACAACCAACTAACCCTAAACTTAAAATTAATCCAATTGTCAATAATCGAAAAAGTTTCATATTTCCTCCTAGGATAAATCCTAAGCATAGTATATGAAACTTCATTTATTGATTGGTTTATGATATGTTAATGCTTCGTTAATTATTATTAACAATTGTCGCGGGCAAAATGATTGTAAATTGTGTTCCTTTATTTAACTCACTACTTACTTCAATTTGACCTTTATGTGCTTGTACATACGCTTTTACGATTGCTAAACCTAATCCACTACCACCCGTCTGTCTAGATCTTGATTCATCTACTCGATAATATCGATCAAAGATATAAGGGATTTCTTCTTGTTTAATCCCTATGCCTTCATCTTGTACAATGACTTCAAATCGATTGGAACTTAAAACAGCTGTCACTCGTATTGTTCCCCGATCACTCGACTTTATTGAATTACTCAATAAATTGGATATTATATGGTAAAATTTATCCTTATCTGCATAAATCATTGTATCCTTTTGAACATCATTTATAAAGAGCAGCCTCTTCTCCTTTAACAATGTACTGTAACTTCGATGCACTTCATTTACAAGTTCACTTAAATTAAAACGCGTTAATTCTAACATCACATTTTTTGAAGAGTAACGAGATAGGTTTAACATGTCATTAATGATATTTTCCATACGTTTAGATTCTAATTCAATCTGTTTCAAGAAATCACTTAATGTTTCTGGATCATTAAAATTAGGTCGATTAAGAATCTCTGACATACCCTTTATCGCTGAAACAGGTGTTTTTAACTCATGAGACGCATCTGCAATAAAGCGTTTTTGAATTCGTTCACGTTCTAGAATACTCGTAATATTTTGGAAGATAAATAGAGTTCCAACAAATCGATTATTCTCATAGATTGTGATTGATGTCGCATTATAATCTTGCCCATTAATACTTACACTTCTTTGTAAATTGGATTCCTTTAAGTACGATTCACGCATAAAAACACGAATATCATTGTTGATTGGACTATCTTCTTTCAAAACACTTATGGACGGTATGTTGTTCATTCTTAAAAAACTTTCATTTGAAAGTAAGAAGTTTGCTTTATTATCTAACAGTGCTAACGGGAAGTTTATGTTTGTAACGATGGTTTCTAATTGCTTATATCTTAAATTTGATTGTTTATTAATCTGAAACATTTTTTCTTGATATTCAAACAACAAACGTTCCGATTTTATTTTTTTAATATTGACTTCATCAAAGAAAATTAAAAGAATAGCTAGAAAGATTATCACTAGAAAAGCATTTAGATCCACTATACGTATATTCTGATTTAAGAATAGTAATGCAAACCCAATCGCCAGTTTGATATAGAACTTAACGCTCATTATGTACCTCTAAACTATATCCAACTCCTCGAATCGATTTAAACTCAAATAGATTTGATTTAACTTTGGATTTTAGTTTAAATACATGTACATCAACAATTCTTGTATCCCCATCATAATCAAAATTCCAGAGTTCATTTAAAATATCATCTCTTGATAATACTTTATTTTTATTATTGATAAAATAAAGAAATAAATCGAACTCAACTTTAGTTAAGAAAATTGGTTCGTTATTCAAAATACATGTACGCTTACTAATATCAATAACACAATCACCAATTGTTCGAATTTGTGTATTCTCTTGTTTTAAGCGTTTTAAATGAGCATTCACACGAAGAATCAGCTCTCTTGAAGAGAACGGTTTGCGCATATAATCATCAACACCTGCTTCAAACGCTTCTACAATATCTTCCTCTTCATCTTTTGCAGTGAGCATAAAAAGTATCGCATCATACGATTCACTGCGAATCTTTTTAACTAATTCAATTCCACTTAATTTTGGCATCATCCAGTCAATTATACAAACATCATAGTTATTTTTATGAATGAGTTCTAGCGCTTCTTCACCATTCTCACATACATCATAATCAAAACCCGCATGCTTTAAATCATAACTTACTAATTTTCGGATATTTATTTCATCATCAACGAATAGAACTCTAGCCATTTTTTTCATCCTTTTCATACGATTCAATAATTTTTTGTACTAGTGGGTGTCTTACGATATCCATTTTACCAAGTTCGACAAATTTAATCTCAGGAATATCTTTTAAAACTTTCTTAGCATGTGCTAAACCTGAACTTTGTTTTAAATCAATTTGGGTTATATCCCCTGTCACAACTAAACGTGTATGAAATCCCATACGTGTTAGAAACATTAACATTTGCGTTTTTGTTGTATTTTGTGCTTCATCCAAAATAACATATGCATCATCGAACGTACGCCCACGCATATAGGCAAGTGGTGCTATTTCAATCACACCTTTCTCAATCATTTTATCGACTGTTTCAATGCCTAATACATCATTGAGTGCATCGTATAAAGGTCTTAAGTATGGATCAATTTTTTCTTTTAAGTCCCCAGGTAAGAAACCTAAGTTCTCACCTGCTTCCACAACAGGTCGAGTTAATATAATTTTCTTAATCTCAGCTTTCTTTAATAGAGAAACAGCATATACAACAGAAAGATAGGTTTTACCAGTCCCAGCAGGACCTGATGCAATAACACATTCGTATTCTTTTAAAGCATCCACAAAACGACTTTGTCCAAGCGTTTTTGCATAGATTGGTTTACCACTTACGGTACGACCAATTAATTGATTGGATACTTTAAAGAATTGTTCTTGAGCATTCTCAATGACACATTGAGATAAATAAATGACATCTCTTTCATCTAAACTATTATTTTGCTTTATGTGATGAATAAATGCATTAAGTGAATCAAATATCATTTGAGCTTGTTTAGGATCACTCGTATTAACTTGTAATGTATTATCTCTCAAAATAAATTCTTGATTAAATGTTTGTTTTAATAGTTTTAGATTCTGATCTTGTAAACCATGTAATAATTGTGTCTCTTCTAAAGTAAGAGCACTTAATTCATATTTGTAGTTTTGTGTCATTTTTGTCCTCTATCTTAATTTTATCGTTCTATAAAAAAATGTAAACAAAAAGAAGCTTTCGCTTCTATTTTGAACGGCGTGCTTTTCTAGCAGCTTCTTGTTTTAATTTACGTTTAACTCCAGGTTTAACGTAATATTCTCTTTTACGTGCTTCAGCGAGGGTACCATTGCGCGATACTTGGCGTTTAAAACGACGTAACGCTTCATCTAAACCTTCATTCTCTTTTAAAACGACTCTTGGCATTCTCTCCCCTCCTTTCCTAAAGTTACCGTTGTAATTATAAACAGTCTAAGCATAAATTGCAAGTTAATATGATGAATTAGCGTCTAAACCTTGAATTAACTTAACTCCACTGGATGTTCCAATACGATCTGCACCAGCTTCAATCATTTTCTTCAAATCCTCTGAAGTCTTTACCCCACCTGCAGCTTTAACTTTACATTGACCTTTGACTGTATCTTTCATAAGTTTAACATCTTCGAATGTTGCGCCACCAGTTGAGAATCCTGTTGAAGTTTTAACAAAATGAGCTTTGGCTAAAACACACAATTCACACGCTCTAATCTTTTCTTCTTCCGTTAATAGACATGTTTCAATAATTACTTTAACAGTCTTCCCATGTGCAGCTTTAACTACAGCTTTAATGTCATTAAGTACTACTTCATCTTGTTTATCCTTAAGTGCTCCAATGTTAATAACCATGTCAAACTCTTCAGCACCTTGAGCTAAAGCAACTTGAGTTTCATGCGCTTTACTTTCGGTAGAGGTAGCACCTAAAGGGAAACCGATAACCGTGCAAACTTTAACATTTGAACCTTTTAAAGCTTCTTTACATAAAGGCACCCAAAATGGATTAACACAAACTGAAGCAAACGAGTTCACAACAGCTTCGTCACAGAGTTTTAGTAGTTCTTCTTGAGTCGCATTCGCTCTTAATAAAGTATGATCAATATATTGGTTGTAAGTCATTTTGTTCCTCCTTTTGAACAATTACTTTTCTAAGTATATCTATTGCAGCGGCATCATCACCCATCCAGTATTCTTTCCCATACTGACGAGTAATATATCGTTCATTCCCTTTGGCAAGAATGAGTACCGTATCATTGGTATTGGCTAATTCTAATGCTTGAGAAATCGCATCATAACGATCTAAAACAATAATATAATTATTCTCTTTGATCCCATTCGCAATTTCTTGAGCGATTTGCAGTGCAGATTCATTTCTTGGATCTTCTTCAGTTAAGATAATCATTTGACAATACTTATCACTGATACTACCCAAAATAGGACGTTTCTTACTATCTCTTTTACCCGCAGATCCAAAAACACTTATAATCTTGTTATTGGGTGATGTAATTGATTGAGCAAATTCAAATATCTTCTCAAATCCATCCGGTGTATGCGCGTAGTCTACAATAACATTAAACTTTTGACCTTCTTGTATAACTTCCATTCTTCCATCAACTTGCGGTAATTTATTAAGATAATCAGTCATATCTTCAATACTAATTCCATTTTGATGTAAAGACGCAATAACTGCTAATAGGTTTGATAAATTGAACTCAGAAACAAAATTTGTTTCTAATTGATATTCTTTACCACTAACTATTAAAGTAAATTTTGTCGATAAGGGACTAAGAATAATATCTTTAGCTTGATAATCTGCTTCGTTATAAATACTATAGCTGTATTTTCGTGTGTTTATTTCACTAAATAACCGTGCTCCATATGGATCATCAATATTAACAATGGAACACCCCTTAGGTTTAACCAATGAAAATAGTTTCTTTTTAGCTTGATAATAATTCTCAAGATTCCCATGATAATCTAAATGATCATGTGTTAAGTTTGTAAAAATCGCTACATCAAATCTTAATGCATCTACTCGATGTTGATCTAAACCTTGACTCGATACTTCAAGAGCACACGCTTCCATATCCGCTTTTAACATTCGTCTTAACATCTTTAATGTAGGTACTGTCTCATCCGTCGTAAAATCAGGTTTTTCCTTATGAATACCATATTCAATTGAAATTGTCCCACTATAACCACTCGGTTTCCAATTACATAGTAATTCTTTTATTGTTTTAGCGATTGTACTTTTACCATTTGTTCCAGTGACACCAAACATCAATAGTTTTGAACTGGGGTTATGGAAAAATATGGATGCACTTCGATTTAATTCGTCAATAACATTATCTACTTTGATGTATTCGATGCCATCTACTTTGTCTATTTCTTCACTATGAACAATTGCGATTGCTCCATTCTTAATTGCTTGATGAACAAAATGATGTCCATCATGAACCATGCCTTTTAAACAGAAAAAGAGCGAATTCTTTTGTTCAATTCTAGAATCCGTCATAAACTCTTTAATTTCGATGGCTGGTGCATCATTAAATAATCGATTCAGTTTCATGTTCTTCTCTTTCTGCAATTAAATAATCATCTTTTACATCAATTACTTTACAACGAATAATCTGATTAATCAAATTAGATGAACCTTTAACCAATACTGGCAAGTATTGACTTGAATATCCAAATAGATATCCAT
>CAYWGS010000071.1:0-7476 GCA_964457525.1 uncultured Erysipelotrichaceae bacterium
CATGTACTTCGTATTTTTTTGATTTAAACTTGCGGATAACGCTAATCCACCACACATGGATACACAATGGAGTGAGGATACAAGTCCATAAGCTACTACCAATCCAATACTTAGATTTGATCGTGTAGGATCAAAATTGAATTGTCCGTATAAGTACTGAAAACCAACAAATAGAACTAAACCAAATACCAATATTAAAAGATTGAGTCCATTCTTATCCTTATCAATCTCATATCCTAAAGGTTGAATCAATTGATTGATTTCTTGATTCGATATCCATTTTGGACCTTTGAGATACATTATTCCTGTTTTGTATGAAACCGAAACAGATTGAATGGAAGGATGTTTCTTTAATTCTTTTTTAATGGTTTCTTCGCAATGTGTACAAGTTAAACCAGAGAGTCTAAGCTTTCTTTCCATTTTATCGTGTTAATCGTTTGATTGTGGTTAAGACTTCATCCACAATCTCAGGATGTCCTTGTTTTATATCTCGAACAACACAGGTTTTTAAATGATTCTCAAATAAGTTTGAAGAAAACGCATCAAGGGCAGACTTAACCGCTGCCACTTGAATTAAGATGTCGTCACAATACACATCTTCTTCAACCATATTTTTAATCCCACGTATTTGACCTTCTAATCGATTGAGACGATTAATTAGTTTTGATTTTTCGTCTTGTTCACGATGTGTATGTTTACATTCATCCATAGTTTTTACCTCATTTTAAAGAATCTTAAGCGTAATGCGTTCGTCACAACTGATACTGAACTTAATGCCATTGCGGTACCAGCTAAAACTGGATTGAGTAATGGACCACCAAAATAGTAGAACACACCTGCCGCAAATGGAATACCAATAATATTATAAATAAATGCCCAGAATAGATTTTCTTTGATATTAATCATCGTGGCTCTGGATAACTTCAACGCCTTAGCCACATCCTTTAAATCTGATTTCATTAAGACGACATCAGCGGATTCCAACGCAACATCCGTTCCTGATCCAATCGCAATTCCAACATCTGCTTTCGTAAGCGCAACCGCATCATTAATGCCATCTCCAACCATTGCGACAATATATCCTTGTGCTTTAAGTTTATCCACTTCTTCTCCCTTATCTTGAGGAAGAACTTCGGATAATACAAGGTCAATACCAACTTGTTTCGCAATTGCATTGGCTGTTTTATGATTATCACCTGTAATCATGGCGACTTTAATACCCATTTTCTTGAGTGCTGTGATTGCTTCTAAACTACTTTCTTTAACTACGTCCGCAACCGCAAATAATCCTAAAGGTTTTGAATCATAGGCTACCCATAAGACTGTTTTGCCTAAAGATGAACATTCATCCGCCCATTCCTTTTCTTGGACAGGAATGTTATTTTCTAACATCCAAGCTTCATTACCAATAAGAATCGGTTTTTGATCTACGACAGCTTTAAGTCCTCTACCACTGACTGCTTCAAACTGATCTACCGACAATAGAGTTATTTCTTGATCTACTGCGTATTTAACCACAGCTTTCGCTAGTGGATGTTCCGATACAGACTCTGCACTTGCAATAATACTTAAGAATGTTTTTTCATCGATATCAATTGGTTTTAAATCGGTTAATGTAGGAGCACCTTTTGTGATCGTACCTGTTTTGTCAAAGATAATCGCATTAACCTTATGAGCTGTCTCAAGGGCTTCTCCGCCTTTAAACAAGACACCCATTTGAGCTCCTTTACCGGTCCCAACCATAATGGCAGTTGGGGTTGCTAAGCCTAGAGCACATGGACATGCAATAACAAGCACAGTCACAAAACTACTTAATACGAATGGGAAATCCTTACCATTGAGTGCCCAGAAACCTGCACTCAATAATGCGATCACAATAACAACAGGTACAAAGTAAGCCGATATAACATCCGCTAACTGAGCGATTGGGGCTTTTTGGCCTTGAGCATCTTCTACAAGCTTGATGATTTGTGCTAACGCTGTATCTTGACCCACTGCACTTGCTTTCATGGTTATGACACCATTTGCGTTGAGTGAACCACCAATAACTTTATCCCCAACATTTTTCTCAACTGGTAAACTTTCACCCGTTAACATACTTTCATCGACTGCACTTTGACCACTGATAACAATTCCATCAACCGGAATCTTTTCACCCGGTTTAACCAGTAGAATATCATGAATCACAACCTCTTCAAGAAGCACATCAATTGTTTCAGTTCCTTGTACTAAATGCGCTGATTTAGGACTTAATCCCATTAATTTCTTAATGGCTTGGGATGTCTTTCCTTTTGAACGTTCTTCTAACCATTTACCTAAAAGTATGAGGGTTATTACAACACCAGCTGATTCGAAGTACAAATCATTGACAAGTTCATGATTGCCTTGATAGATACCAATTGTGTTATATACACCGTATAAGAATGCGGCACCTGTACCAATCGCAACCAATGAATCCATATTTGGAGATCCATGACTGAGTGTTTTAAAACCTACTGTAAAGAACTTACGTCCTGCATATAGTATTGGAATACTTATGAATAACTGAACTAATGCAAAGTTGAATGGATTCATATGGGGTTCTAACCACATTGGTAACCAAAGTTTTATCCCTGGAATCATATGTCCCATCGCTAAATAAAGTAAAGGCAATGCAAAGATTGACGCTAGAATAAGTTTAAACGTCATTTGCTTAAGCGCTAATTCTTTGCGTTTATCATCTTCATCTTTCTCGATTTGTATGTCATTGGCTTTGTAGCCTGCTTTTTCTACCGCTTGTTTAATGGTAGATAACTTTATTACACTAGGATCATAGGAAAGTGTTGCCTTATTGGTTGTAAGGTTAACACTAACAGATTGTACCCCAGACTGTTTCTTAATAGCGCGTTCAACCGCTGCACTACAGGATGCACAAGTCATTCCTTCAATATCGAGGTTAATTTGACGGACTTGAGTTGGCTCGACTAAACCGTAACCTGCTTTTTCGACTGCTTGTTTTAGGGTTGAGAAATCAACATCCTTGCTCAACTCAACAGTAAGCTTCTCCGTGCTAAGATTTACCTCAGCACGGGAAACTCCATCTAATTTAGAAACTGTTCTTTGAACAGCTGCAGCACAACTTGCACAGGTCATATCCGTCACGGTATAGTGGCGAATGTTATCCGACAAGTTTATACCCCGCTTCTTCTACAGCAGCACGTAATGTATCAAAGGATACAGAATCCTCTGAATTAACAAGTGCAGATTTTTCTGCTAAAGATACTTTCACATCTTTAACACCTTCTACTTCACTTAATGCGACTGTGACATGATGGACACAATGGTTACATGTCATACCTTCAACTGTATATTTCTTTAACATATTTTCACCTCTGTGACTATAATATACCCCCCTTGGGTATAATGCAAGAGTTTTGCATAAAAAAAATAAGCTAAGCTTATTCTTTTGGTTTATAGAAACTACGATTCTCTAACGCAAATACACGAGTTGTCCATTCACCTGGATTAACTTGATCCAATGCTTTGGTTAACATATTCATACGAGCATCCACGTTATCAATATAATTGAGCATTTCAGCTTCCATTAACATTGGTAATACGGGTGAACCAAATTCATATTCACCATGATGGGATAGAATCATATGGCGCATAAGGGTTACTTGTTCAGACTTCTCAACACCCATCTTTGTCGCTACTTCAGAGACTTTACTTTGCATAATTGAGATATGACCTACTAACTTACCTTCTAAAGTATATTCAGTTAGAATCGGTCCAGAAAGTTCTTCCATCTTACCTAAATCATGTAAGATAACACCCGCTAAGAGTAAATCACGATTTAAAATTGGATAGAGTTGGCAAAACGATTCAGCCAAATCAATCATCGCGATCATATGCGTCGCGAGTCCACCAACAAAGTCATGGTGATTCTTTGCGGCTGCAGGATAAACAAATAATTTATCGGCATATTGAGAAACGATGGATTTACAGATTCCTTGATAGATTGGATCTTTCATTGACAACAAGGTTTCTTTAATACGTTTTTGCATGAACTCTAAACTAAGTGTCGTGCTTACAACATAGTCTCCTGGATTAAAGTCCGATTCATTTAGTGGACTAACACCATAGAGTCTTAATTGGTTCGCATTACGATATTTCAAGACTTCACCAGTAACCTGTACGACTTTACCCGCTTCAATGGATGCGAGCATATCTTCCTTAACATCCCATAATTTAGCTTCTATCGTGCCTGTTTGGTCTTGAAAACTAAAAGAAACATAAGGAGCTCCAGCATTTGTAATCCCTTTTGTAAGTTGAGTAATTAATAAACTGGTATTAACCTTCTCACCTTCCACAAAACTTTGAATTGTTTGTCTACTCATCATCCCACTCCATTTCATTTAATATAATATAAATATCATCTAGATTAAATCCTTGATGATCCAAATAACTAAAGACTGAATTTCTTAAACTTGTGCCTGTCGCCTTAGACGCATACTTACGTTTAGCCTTCATTGCGGCTTTACGTAATACATCCAACTCACCTTTCTCATCTTCAGTGAAGTTTAAACTACGCATAACCAATTCAATAACATTAAAATCAAAGCCTTGAGTCATTAATTTTTGTGTTAATTTTTGTTTCTTCAATCGAACAGACTTATCTTTAATGTTTGGTTTAACTTTCTCAGCCAAAGCCAATGCATGTTCAACCTCATTTTCAAGATTATCATCTTGAATCACTCGATCAATAATTTCCTGAGCAATCCCTTTTCTACGTAAGGTTTGAATAATCTTTTGTTTACCTTGTAATAAAGCTTGAAGAGACGATACGGTATCACGTGCATACGCTTCATCATCGATGTATTTTCTGAACTCTAAATGTTCTACAATTCGATTAATTTGACTAATATCCAAAGTTGTATTTTCAATCAAATAATCATAGATTTCTTTACGACTTCGGTCTTTAACACTGATCTTACGAATACAGCTTTGGTAGGCTTTTACAGCTTGTTCGTGTTCAAGCAATTGTTCAATCGTTTCTTGACTCAACTCATTTCCCTTCCTTAAACCAAGTTGTACAAACATTTCCATACTAACTAAAATGTTTAAACTACGGTTCTTATTCTCTAGTTCACATTCCACAACATCTTTCGTATGTTTAACTGATTTTAACAACATACTTTCTTGTGCTTGTGTTATCGCATTTTGGTAAACCTTAAGTACTTGGTTCACAAACACTTCTCGATCATATGGCAATGAGCTTGAAAGAGCATTCCTACGAATCTCATGTTTTTGTTCAGTATTAAGTTGGTAATACTCTTTTACCTTAGTACTGAAATCTTCCGCATTTTCAAAGAAATAACCATTCTTTCTAGGAATAATTAAATCCATTAATACAGAATCTTCACGCGCAAATACCACCTTACCACTTGCAAGTGCTTCAATAAAGGTCATTCCTTGTGTTTCCGTTAAGGAAGCAGATACGAAGATATCACAAGCATGATAATAGATTGGAATCGTATGTGCAGCCTTTTTGCCCAAGAATAAAACAGTACCCTTATCCGCAATACGATCAGCGAGTTCTTTTAACTCATCTTCTTGAGGTCCTGCCCCAACAATAACTAATCGACTCGGTATTTGTGATTGATCTATTTTCGAGAATCCTTCGATAACTAAATCAATACTCTTTTCTTTCGCAATACGACCTACATAGAGAATGGTTAGCTTCCCATCTAAATCGAGTTCAGATCGAAGATTATTCACATCATCAAAATGAACATTCTCTTGTTTAAATCGATCAAGATTTAGACCTGTAGGAATAACTGTAATTGCACGTTTAATACCATAACCTTCTAACATTAATTTTGTTTTCTCAGAAGGTGAGATTGCGCCATCACTTGTTTCTACATAGAGTTTAGATAATTTTGAGACTGTCTTCTTCGCAACTTTCTCAAATGTTTTCGATTTAAATAAATTTACGTAATGTGTGTAGTCTTCATAAGTTGTATGATAGGTCACAACCAACGGTTTATGCATTAAACGAGCAACAATACGTGCAAAGATACCAATACCAAACTCGGTATGTGCATGTAAAATATCTAAGTTCATTTCTTTTACAATGTCATACGCACGGATATGAAGTGGTGATGTTAAGACATAACCATACATTTGTTTTAGTTGAATACCTGGTAATCGTAAAATACGATTTTCATATGAAATTGTTAAAATAGAGGCATGTGTTGTCACAATAAAAACATCATGTCCCATCGCTTCTAAACCTTCTTGAAGCGTAACGATTGAAGATACTACACCATTAATTTCTGGTGTGTATGTATCTGTAAATAATGCGATTCTCATACAATCCCCCTAACTTTCTCATAAATCGATTTTAACTTCTTTCCTACTTCTGGAATACTTCTTTCAACCGCTAATTGATAGCCTGCTTCACAGGTATCAATCTGTTCTTTATTTAAGATTTGCTTAATATTGTTCGCGAATCCTTCGTTATCGATTGCCTTGAAACAGGATACATTATGTTCTAGCCAATCTTCATATACAGGAATATCACGAATGAGTACTGGGCACTTAGACGCAAGTGCTTCTAGAACAACAATCCCTTCTGTTTCTTCATAGGATGGAAAGAAGAAACAATCCGCAGATGCATAAGCACCTTCAATGATAGGCCCTTTAACATAACCTGGTAATATAACATTTCTTGGATGATCATGGATCAAATCACGAACAGATTTAGGAATCGAAATCATCGGTGTATAACCAAACCAGATAAACTTAACATCTGGGAAATACTTAGCGACTTCCATGAAGTCTTGTATCCCTTTGCGTTTAAAGTAAAGTCCTACGGATATAACAACTTTCTGATCATCCGATAATGAAAAATATCTTCTAAACGCTTTAACCTTTTCTTCATTATAGTTAAAACGATTTAAATCAATTCCATTCGATACATCTTCAATCTCAACCTCTATTCCATAATTTTGTAATAGTCGCTTCGAATAAGGTGTTGGAGTAATAATATAATCCGCTAATGAATAGAGATGAATTAAATGCTTACGCATAAATGGTGCAATCTGATTCGATAAGATAAATGAGTTTCTAAAATCCTCTTCTGTACTGTGAGCATGGTAAATGACCTTTGCCCCATTCTTACGAGCATTCTCGATAACGGATGTACTTGTAATACCTACAGTATTAATATGCAGAATATCAAACTTATCCTCTACATTTGTTGTATACTCGACACCGGCACTTTCAAGTGCTAGTTTCTGATGATGAAATGCACGACCAATTCCAGATGTTTGAATTAATTTTTCTGACTCAAAGTATAATGCTACTTTCATATTTTCACCTTTATCACATTAAAATTATACCATACTAAAAAAAGGATAACTTTTAGAAGTTATCCTTTAATCATTAAGCAGCTAATTTAACTAAACGGTTATAACGTTTCTTAGCATCTTC
>CAYWGS010000072.1:0-7265 GCA_964457525.1 uncultured Erysipelotrichaceae bacterium
CGAAATATGGACCAAAATTATTTAGCGCTTTAATAATTCCATCCACATATCTCTCTTCAATCATTCCTTCTTGCACGAGTGGATAGGCCGCTTGCCTAATCGCTTCTTCTGGACTGCTTGCTTCAATATCAAGTTGGATCAAGGATTCCGATATTAATTCAACTAGCATTCTTTCATCACCTCTATCCGTTTACATTTACAGTTTAACTGTTGTCATTTCAAGATTCAAAGACTTAAGGGTCTTACTTTTGTCCACCATTTTACAAAATTTAAACTCTTGTAATATTAAAAAACCGAGTACATCTCGGTTTAGCTAATTAATCAAAAATAATTCTACTTTATGACAAGAATGGAGGTTTAGGACTTTGACTCTTATACCATAGATACGCCATTATCACTAAACGTATATCTTCTGATTCTTCAAGATATTTAAGAATAAACGTTAACAACTCACTTTGATCCTTATTCGATAAGAATTCAACTAAATCAAATGCACCATCTTGATTAATCTCTTTGATAATTGCACGTACATTCTCTTCCATTTCTTCGATATCCACAACTTCACTATCATCTGTCTTAAAATCCAAATCACTGAATTCTGATAGTTCAAACCCATCCTTCACAAGTAGATGCAACAAAGCAGCTCCTGTATGTTTACATAGACCTACACCACGATATGGGCAATCACAGTGCGTGAATGTAACATCATGATCACGTAGTCTTACTTCGACATGATAATAACCACCCCGTTGATTTTCCACATGAAACTGTGCATGTTCATCATCATGATCGAGTAATTTAACTTTGTCATTCTTAACAAGTTCGATGGAACGATTAAGAACTAACGCACGGATTCGTTGAGTAAATAGTCGGATGGGATACGCCATAATAACCTCTTTCTTTATTCAAACAAGGATAGGTATTTTCCATATCCTCTAGCTTCTAAATCTTTCTTTGGAATAAACTCAAGTGATGCGGAGTTAATGCAATAGCGCAATCCACCTTTATCTTGTGGACCATCATTAAACACATGACCTAAGTGACTGTTCGCATCCTTAGATCGCACTTCAATTCGAATCATTCCATAACTAAAATCTTTCTTCTCAATGATATTATCTTCAATTGGTTTAGTAAAACTTGGCCATCCACAATGGGAATCAAACTTATCCAACGAAGAGAATAAAACTTCTTTACTTACAACATCCACATAAATCCCTTCTTCAAAAAAATTATAGAATTCATTCTTAAAAGGGGGTTCAGTCGCATTTTTTTGTGTTACTTGAAATTGCATTGGATTTAACTTAGATAAATCGTACTTTGACATAAATGCCTCCTTATTTATCTAGTAGTATACCAGTCGATTCTCCCCTATGGTAAAACAATGCTCTAGAGATGATTCTTAGGTTCTAAAACCGCTATATGCGAAGCCATTGAACTACGATATTCCATAAATGATTGATGATAATAAACCACATCATAATTCAATAACTTTAAGAAATCATCCAATCCACCAATCACATCATACCCAAAACGCTCTGTTCGATAATGCATTGGCACAATCACTTTTGGTTTAATCCGCTTAATCAATTGAACAACATCCTCTTTATTTAATGTATAATGTCCTCCAATTGGAACCATTAAGACATCAATATTCATCAATAAGTCTAATTCTTCATCTGTTGGCATACATCCAATATCACCTAGATGTACACATTTTACTTCTTTATCTTGTAGAATTAATATCTTATTCTTACCTCTTTGAGACCCCATACTTTGATCATGATAACTATTAATTTCAGTTACTTTAAACGGATTCTCTGAATGCGGTAAAAGACTTACATTCTCTCTTGCATTATGATCCTTGTGTTCATGTGAACAATACACAATATGTGCGGATTCATGTACACCTTTTAATCCAGGTACTACATTATCTCCAAATGGATCTAATACAATTAAATAATTATGATAATTTAGTTTAAAAGAAGAGTGCCCTAACCATTCTATCTTTAACATATATAATCTCCTTACTCATATTATACCTAAAAAAAACGGGGTTTAACCCGTTTAAATAAATAATGTTGTTCCTACGTTTTCGTTATTAGCGATATAGGTTCCTACACCACCGATTTCAACACCATCAATGAGTTCTTCACGCTTAATACCCATTAAATCCATACTCATTTGACATGCGATGAATTTAACCCCAAGATTTTGAGCATTCTTAATCATGACTGGTAATTGATCGACATTCTTGTTCTTCATGATACCTTTGATCATTTTAGGCCCCATACCCAACATATTCATATTGGATAACGGAAGTTTATTTGCCCCTCTTGGCATCATGAATCCAAACATACGTTCAATAAAGTTTTTATTTGTTGGAACATTGACATCCTTACGTAATGCGTTTAATCCCCAGAATGTAAAGAAGATGGATACATGTTTACCTTGAGCTGCTGCACCTTGTGCAATGATCATAGAAGCTAATGCTTTATCAAGTTCACCTGAGAATAATACAATCGTCGCATTTTCTTGGTTGATATTACTACTTTCTTGACTTATTTTTTTACCTTTTACAATCTCTGCCACATACTTATTACCATCTAAGTTCAAGCTAACTAAATCATGCCCATTGGTTCTTGCCCATGCTTGTACATCTGCCGCAAAGCCTGGATCTGTCGCAATAACCTTAACCCCTTCACCTTCAGATAAATCTTGTACGGCTTTATAGGTTTCAAGAAGTGGTCCTGGGCATTGTAGTCCAGAGACATCGACTACTTTATTCGTATCACTGGAAATACCTTTGGTCATACCCGTTGTTTCATCGACTTTATTGGATTTGGTTAAACCAATCGATGATGAATTTAATTCATACTTATAAGCCTTATATGTTGCATATCCACCGGATAAGTTATATAAGTTTGTATAACCTAAATTACGCAACATCATTATTGCGACATAAGCACGTAATCCAACTTGGCAGTTTACCACAATTGGCGTATCTTTTGATTCACCTAAAAGATGTAGATTTTGACGTAATTGATCAACTTCAAGATTAATCGCACCTGAAATTGCGCCAGTTTGATATTCAATTGGTGTTCGTACATCTAAGAATAGTGCACCTTGTTTACGTAAATCTTCGATTTGTTGGACATATGCGACTTTATAGTGACCCGCCACAACATTTTCCGCAATGTATCCCAAGATATTAACAGGGTCTTTAGCGGATGAGAATGGAGGTGCATACGCAAGTTCAAGATCACTTAATTGTGTAACTTTCGCTTTGAGTTTGATTGCGGTCGCAATGACATCAATACGTTTCTCAGTCCCATCTTGACCAATGGCTTGAGCTCCCAAGATTTCGAGTGTTTCAGGGTTATATACAAGTTTGAAATCAATATTCGTTGCGCCAGGATAATAGGACGCATGATTATTACGATGTGCATGAATTGCTTGTACAGGTAGCTTCTTCATTTCTGCAGAACGTTGATTATTGCCTGTCGTCGCAACTGTTAGATTGAATACTTTTAATACTGAGGTTCCCATTGAACCGTTGTAATGTAAATCTGCCCCATGAATGATATCCGCCACAATTCTACCTTGACGGTTTGCAGGCCAAGCTAAAGCAATGGCAGTATCGGTATTAGTTACGAAATCCTTAACTTGGATCGCATCCCCAATCGCATAGATTCCTTCCACTACTTCTTTGGAATTTAAGTCCAAAGCTTCTAGTTTTGATGTGACCGCAATATGACCACGAGGACCTACCAATAAATCTGCTTTCTTCGCTAATGCATTTTCAGGAACGACACCAATCGAAAGAATAATCAGTTCAGTTTCTACAGATTTACCACTTTCAAGATGAATGGTTCTACCATTATTCGCAAAACTCATTAATCCATCCCCTAAAACTAAATCAATTCCATGCGCATTTAATTCACGATGAACAATTTGAGCCATTTCAAAATCAAGAGGAGCTAATACTTGTGGCATCTTTTCCACAAGCGTAACTTTGATTCCTCGTTCAGTTAGATTCTCAGCCATTTCAACACCAATGAATCCACCACCAACTACTACAGCTGTCTTAGGTTTCTTGGTTTCGATGAAACGATAAATCGCATCGGTATCAGGTATATTTCTTAGTACAAATAAGTTGTTCGCTTCTTTGATTCCTTCAATTGGAGGAAAGATTGGTTTAGCACCAGGGGATAGAAGTAATACATCATACGATTCTTGATATGTATCCCCCGTTTTTACTTTTCTTACGGTAACCGTCTTTTCTGCACGATTAATATCCACAACTTCAGAGAAGTTACGAATATCTAAATTAAAACGCTCTGACATCCCTTCAACCGTTTGAACCAACAAGTCTTCACGATCTGTAATCACATTCCCGATATAGTACGGTAATCCACAGTTTGCGAAACTAATATACTCGTCTCTCTCAAACATGATAATTTCATCTTCTTCACTCAATCTTCTAAGTCTTGCGGCTGCGGTTGCGCCACCTGCTACGCCACCAACGATTAATATTTTCTTCTTCATGACGATTTTCCTTTTTGCTTAAAGCACAAAAAAAGTATAAATCTCAAAAATGTGGAATTCAATAAGTCTCCAACAAATTTTAGAAATTTATAACATTTTTAGTCTATTTTCACAACTTTTGGAAATTTGAGCCGTCAAACTCGTTAAGAAATGAGATTATTTAATAAGGGAATAAACTCTTCCATACTATCCAAGGTAAATACACGATCAAATGACTGTGTTTCACCTGTTTTTAGTAATGGTAATACCGAAGGTTTATGCCAACTGTAATTGTTTTGAATCGAGAAATGATGAACATCATTTGGATTATCACTGAGTAGTACTGTTACTTTACCTAAAGAGTTCATTAGTTTAATACGTTGGTACTCTTCCATACCATTATCCGTAGGTCCTACAAAACTTAAATGACCAAATTTAGGATTACTGGATTTACAGATTTTTATCGCATCTTCATCTTTGAATAGTGGTCCATTCACAAAATGTAGGATTGATACTTCACGTTCTTTTAACTGTTCGTATATTACATGATCGACTACACTTCTATTTTGAATTAATAAGGTATAAGGTTGACCAACAAACGTTTCACATAACGCTTTACATTGTTCAATAAATGCATCTTCTCGATTGATGGTGGTCACAATGGATACACGTTTTACTTTACGATCGAGTAATGTATTATCTCCACATAAATAGAGGAATAGAGGCGCTTCTTCTTTAAAGTCTTGAAGGATAGCCTTAGGATATTCTTCATCAAACTTATGCACGATAAAGACACGTTGTTTTAATCGAGCAAATGCAGCTTCTGTTTCACGCTTAACCAGCTGACAAACTTGTGGAAAATACTGAACAAACTTCGTACTTTCAAAATAGGTACTATAAAACTTCTGAACATCCAATAGTTCATTGATATTATCTTTTGTGATACGTGTGTTTACTAAAGTGTCATTTTGGACAAGCTTCTTTAAAACACTGTAGTTAATGGCTAATTTTTTATTTAAACTTGATTTATTCATAATTTTTAAGTGTCTTCTCTAAGGTTCTCTTCATTTCTTCCTTAACATCATTCGGCGCAATAACTTTCGCTTTATCTTGGAACTGTATAATCCATGATAAGAAAGTAGGACTGACATAAACTGTCTCACATATATCAAACCACTGCTCATCAACCTCAGTTATTTTAACATCTATCCCAAAGCGGTCAATGACCACATTCAATAAATCTTTATGAAAGCGTAGAGTGACTTCTTTTTCATCCCCACTAAACATATTAAAGAGTTGATCACAATATTTCTCAATGTCTTCAGGCTTCTTATCAATCGAATGTTTTTGAAAGACAACACTGACCTCTCTCATTTTATCGACACGATATACCACATAATCATCGTGTTGTTCATGGTAGGTAACACAATAATATTTCTCATCATCCCAACATAAGAAAACTGGAATGACGGTATAGAAATCACCATTCTTACGATACTTCACTTCTTTATGAATATCATAATCAAAGTATTTAAAACGAAGTTTATAATGGCCTAATATCGCATCATGAATCGCATCGACATTGAGGTAAACTGAATTATTACGTGTCTTTAATCGACCTGTTACGAGATCATCACGTTGTAATAATTGTGCTTCATGTTTACTGGTTAATGTTTTTATCTTTTCTATGAGTTCTACACTCTTTGATTGAGTAATAAACTTAGAAAACTTTATCGCATCCACCAAAAGTTTTAACTCAGCTAATTGAAAGTCTCGATTCGCAACATGATACCAATTCTGTTTATCTTTCTCAGTAATAATATCTAAACCATAGTCTTCTAAGAGTTGTATGTAATGATAAATACTCTTACGTTCACTCTGAATCCCTTTAGACGCTAAATAATCAATGATTTGTTGCGTGGAAATCGCGTGCTTATCATCTGTTTCACGTAAAAGTAGGTCTCGAATCTCTAATAGTTTTAGTTTATTTTTAGGACTTTCCATATGGATTATTGTACACTGTTTGTGAAATACTCTCAATAAAAAACAAGTTTTTGACTTGTTAGTGGAGATTTAGTGCTTTTCTCCAATACTTCGAGAAGAATGCGATTAAACTACCAACCGTAAACGCAAAGATAACAGTCCCTTCTCGAACAGGTGCATACGGAAGCGCAAATGCCCATGTCATGAATAAAGATGAAAGGACAAATAAGAAATCTGCACCGGTTCGAACCTTGATAAATGGAATCTTAAAATGTTCAGAAAACACAACAATAAATGCATCATAGGGTAGTACAACTAACTTAACACTCATCATTAAACTTACCCCCAGTGACATCATCACAATGCCAATGAGTAGAGCGATAACTTGAAATCCATAATTGGATAAATTTAATTGAGCAATAAAGCTAAAGTCATAAAGAAAGAAGTTTACGATATTTCCAAATACTAAACTTAACAAAGGTTGTAGGATTAAAATGGGTTTAACTTTCTTACCGAGTAATATTAACTCAAAAACAAAGCATAATAAATTAAAGTAGATTAACACAGTTCCTGCTTTGATATTGATGACATGTGCTAATGCATTGGTAAAGCCTGAAACAGTGCTTTGACCTAGATTTGCTTTAATGATTAATGACATACCAAAGCCAATCATAGCGATCGCAATTAATGTATAAACTAAATGAATTAAGAATTTTTTTTGCACACGATTACCTCAAACCTATATAGCACTATATCAT
>CAYWGS010000073.1:0-7245 GCA_964457525.1 uncultured Erysipelotrichaceae bacterium
TGGACCTTTTCATTTGTCTCCTATTCTTAGCTGTTTATTCGTTACAGCCTCTTTTATTTTCCGATTCGATAAACTTGCCCTGAATCGGTTATGGTGTAAAGAGCTCCATCATTTCCTTCTGTAATATCTCTAAACCGTTGACCTAAATTCTCCGCAATTCTTTCTTCACCAATCACTCGATTATCTCGAATTAGTAATCGTGTAATGTGTTGAGCTTTTAAACTACTGATAAACAAGTTGTTTTGCCATTCTTTTATCACATCCGATTCATAGAAGATCATACCCGCTGGTGCAATTACAGGATCCCAGTAATAGAGAGGTTGTTCAAGTCCATCTCTAACACTAATTCCCTCACCAATTGGTAAACCACTATACTCTTCTCCATAACTGATAATTGGCCAACCATAGTTCTGACCTGATTCAATAAGATTTAATTCATCACCACCTTGAGGTCCCATTTCATTTGCCCATAATTCATGTGTTAATGGATGAATCGCTAAACCTTGTATATTACGATGCCCAATCGAATAGATTGCTTGATGAGCTGAATCATTATGATAAAAAGGATTTGTATTTACAGCATTTCCATCTGTATCAATGTAAAGAATCTTACCATGACCATTATCCAATTTTTGTGCATTTCCACGTGTACTCAAACTTTGTCGATCCCCTGTTGAAACATATAAATTACCCTTATCATCCATTACAATACGACTTCCATAATGATTGTTTCCGCTGAAATAGGGGAGAGCTCGATAAATTATTGTAAACTGACTTATTGTAGTATTTTCTAAGTCAAGCTGTGCTTTAGCAACAGCTGTTACAGAACCTTGATTTGCTTTCTCGGCCAAAGTAAAATATACCGTTTTATCGATTTCAAAGTCTGGGCTTACTAATACATCCAGTAAACCTCCTTGACCAGAATCATCGATTTCATCCGTAACAAAGATTTTATCGGATACGTTTCCATCTTGATTGAGAATTCTGATTGTTCCTGATTTTTCTGTGATGATAAACTGTCCACTTGGAAGACTATCAATCCCCCATGGAGAATCTAATCCTTCACGTATCAAATCAACAGAATAGGATTCAACAGTTTTAATACCCTTAGCTCTTGTTTGACCTTCAAAATAAGGTTTAAATTCTGTGTTAGTAGGCTCTGTTTCAACAGGGTCATAGAACACAATCTCTTCAACAACCTCTGGTTCAGGTAAAATAGGTTTAGGGTCCTTCTCAACGATTGGGCTTTTTACACATGATGTGAGTAGAAGAACAACTAAAAGAGTCACTTTTATCATAGGAATCCTCCCATTATTAAAAACAGTATAGTTGTTTATCAATCAATATTCACGCACTATACATTTCGACTTATTCATTCTATGATTGTAAATAAGAGGTAAACATGGAAAATCCAATCATAAATTTCGATGAGTTTTATCATAGTGATGCATTAGAAATGGGGTTAAATGCAATTAGACTGGTCAAAGAAAAACAACTAAGACGTATCGGAGTACGAGTATTGCTTGATAATAAACTTGTATTTCAATATTTAATGGATGGAAAGAATGAAGATAATTACTTAAGAGGCAAAGAAAAGGTTGTAATGACGACAAACAAGAGTTCAATGTTTGTTTATGAAAATCAAGATCAATTTAAAGACCTATTAGAAGATCCATCTTATAGTGTTAGTGGGGGTGCTATTCCGATTGTGATAAAGGGTGAAGTAAGGGGTGTAATTAGTATTTCAGGAATGACCCAAGAATTAGATCATTCAATTGCGAATGAAGTTCTTACACTACAATATCATCAAAAGAATCGGTAATTACTTTTCTAATTGTAATGTGGTTATCTGAATGCAATAATTAAATTAACAACAAATCATAATAAGGAGCACTAATGCAATTTCAAACAGCTGAGCCGTTTAGAATTAAGATGATTGAACATGTTAAAAAAACATGCAAAGAAGATCGTATTAAGTGGTTAAAAGAGACAAACTATAATGTGTTTAAGATCAAAGCTGAGAATGTTTACATCGACTGTTTAACGGATAGTGGAACCAGCGCTATGAGTAAAAACCAATGGGCTGCACTTATGATGGGAGATGAATCGTATGCGAGTTGTGATAGTTTCTTTAAACTCGAACAATCCGTTCATGAAGTTTTTGACTTCCCATATGTACAACCCGTTCATCAAGGTAGAGCGGCAGATTATCTATTAGCTAAACTCTATACACAACCAGGTAAAATAGCGATAGGTAATATGCATTTTGATACATTTAGAGGGAATGCGGAAGTTTTAGGTGCATTGGTAGAAGATTTAGTTAAGGATGAAGGTAAAGATGCATCGAGTCCGGCTTCTCCTTTTAAAGGGAACATCGATTTAAATAAGTGTGAACGAATCATTCAAGAAAAGGGACTTGATTCGATCAGTGTAATTATCTTAACTGTGACCTGTAATAATAATGGCGGTCAACCCGTATCGATGCAAAACATCAAGGATACGGCCGCATTCGCAAAGAAATATAATATTCCATTTGTGATGGATATTGCACGTGTAGCGGAGAATGCATACTTTATTAAGACACGTGAAGAAGCGTATAAGAATCATAGTATTGCGGATATCATCAAAGAAAGTGTTGCTTATTGTGAAACTGCAGTAATGAGTGCTAAGAAAGATGGTTTAGTCAATATTGGTGGTCTATTCTTAACTCGCAATCAAGATCTATTTGCGATGGCGAATCAACTTGCGATTGTACATGAAGGTTTCTTAACCTATGGTGGTTTGGCAGGAAGAGATCTAGAAGCATTAGCGGTTGGTCTAAAAGAAGTATGTGATTTTGATTATCTTGACTATCGAATTAAACAAGTTGAATACTTGGGAAATCAACTCAAACAAAGAGGTGTCCCAATTATTGAACCAACAGGCGGACATGGGGTGTATGTAGATGCGAAACGTTTCTTTGACCATATTCCACAATCGGAGTTTCCAGCACAACGCTTGGTTGTCGCTCTGTATGAAGAAGCAGGGATTCGTGCGGTTGAGTTAGGGGCATGTGCATTTGGTAGTAAAGATCCTGTAACAGGCGAAGATATCTGGCCAGAACTTGAAACCATGCGTATTGCGATTTCAAGACGTGTTTATACCAATGATCATATGGATTGTATTGCGAATGCACTCGGATATATTTATCAAAATAGACATACTTATAAGGGTTTAAAACTTGTTTATCAAGGCCCAATTCTATCGCTCAGACATTTTACAGCAGGATTTGAATTACTCTAAGATCGTATTAAACGATCTTTTCTTTTAATAGTAGGAATCGTTCTTAATTGTATTGATTTAGACTTAAGTACAGGAGTAAACTTAATGTAAGAAACGGAGGAATAACCATGAGAGGTGTATTCACAACGGTAAAATTTTTAAGAAACGAAATATTTAAAAACATAACAGTCGCAGCGTATGAAGGTTGGACAAAGGAACAAATCGAAAATATTCCAAATGAAATATTGGTTGATGGAGCTCCGAACTATCGTGATACAGTTGAAAGAGAACGTGAAATTGTTCGTGCAAGAATTAAAGCAGCTATGAACATGGAAATGGGGTCACGCTTTGATGAACATTTCATTGAAGAAGATTTAGAAGTTCTTAAACATAAAAAGGTTTCTAAAGATTTAGTTACGGTAATTCCACAAGCTTGTGAGAAATGCCCTGAAAAGAGTTTCTTTGTGACCAATGCATGTCATGGTTGTTTAGCGCATCCTTGTGTGGAAGTTTGTCCTGTCAATGCGGTTAGCTTAATTGACAAACATGCTTATATTGATCAAGAAAAATGTATCAAATGTGGAAAATGTTACGATGTATGTCCTTATGGATCCATCGTTAAAAATGAGAGACCTTGTAATGTTGCATGTGGAGTTAATGCGATCACAAAAGACGCTGAAGATCGTGCAGTCATCGTTACGGATAAATGTGTTAGCTGTGGTATGTGTATGGTTTCTTGCCCATTCGGTGCAATTGTAGATAAGTCTGAAATCTATCAATTAGTTGAAGCGCTCAAAGGGCCAGAAGAAGTCTGTGCAATCATCGCTCCAGCCTTTGTTGGCCAATTTGGGGATAAAGTAACACCAGATCAAGTTGTAGAAGGCTTATTGCAATTAGGATTTAATGATGTAGGTGAAGTTGCGTATGGAGCAGATATAACAACAGTCGATGAAGCTAGACACTTCTTGAAACACGTTCCACTGGACCAACCATTCCTAGCAACTTCCTGTTGTCCTGCTTGGTTACAAGTTGCCCAGAAAGAATTAGGGGATAAGAAGTACTGTGTTTCTGATTCTTCCTCTCCGATGGTTGAAACAGCAAATTATCTTCGTCGTAATTTCCCAAATACTAAGATTGTATTCGTTGGGCCATGTTCCGCTAAGAAATTTGAAGCAGCCTACATGGATGTCCATAATAGTGTCGATTTCGTAATAACCTATGAAGAAATCAATGCGATGTTAGTCGCACGTGGCATCGATCTCGCAAAACTTGAACCAACTCAGAAACTCAATCATGCGTCTGTTGATGGTCGTGGATTTGCGATTTCTGGTGGAGTACTCAACGCGGTTGAAAACGTCATCCGTCGTTTAGATCCAGATCGAGTTGTAAAAGTTGAAAAAGCAGAAACCCTGCATAATTGTAAAAGAATGTTACTTCTTGCGAAAGCAGGCAAACGAGATAACTATTTACTTGAAGGAATGGCTTGTCCTGGAGGTTGTGTGGGTGGAGCAGGTACCATTATTCATCAAACACGAGCTATCGCAAATGTCACAAATTTCGCAAGATCTTCTGAACGTTCAAGTGCTCTAAAGACATACGAAGAAATTAAAGAAAAATAAGTAAAAAAAACTACCCATCAAGGTAGTTTCTTACTTTATTATGCTCTTTGTCCTAGACGATCATCCATCATCATGATACCAATTGGTGTAGGTACCTTTTCTAATCGAGTAATGATGTCGACTAATGTAGATTCTTCTTCAACTTGTTCATCGATAAACCATGAATATAAGTTCGCTAATGCGTATTCCTTAGCAGCAGTTGCTTCTTCGTAAAGTTTAACGATACGAGCCGTTACTTTCTTTTCATGTTCTAAAGATAGTTTGAAGAGTTCCATAAATCCTGGGAAATCAACTGGACCAGCCGCAACTGGTGTTAAGATAACTCTTTCATTGATTTCTTGTAAGAAATGCATCATCTTTTTACCATGTGAGATTTCTTCTTCAGCTTGTTTTTCCATCCATTTAGCTGTACCTGGGTAACCATTTTCTTGTGCCCAAGCGGACATGGATAAATAGAGATAACTTGATTCAAATTCAAAGTTAATTTGGTCTAATGCTAATTCAAGTAGTTCTTTTTTCATAGTATTCTCCTTGAAATAACTATACCATAATCAAGATATCTTTTAAAAGATAAGACATGGTTAAACTAAGAAAGATGCTTTCCAACGCCCACTCTTTAAACGATTCATCTGAACAATCATGCGATAGACCCAGTCAATACCCATGGCTAAATAAACACCAAATACGCCTAAATCAAATACAATCGCGAGTAAGTACGCACTGGTTATTCTAAACGCAACCATCGCAATGATTGAAACATTCATCGTGAATCTTGCATCACCTGCTGCACGTAAGCCATTGGATAAGGTAAAGGCTGGTGGCCAAATCAATAAAGTCATTACATTATGTAGAATCATTAACCAATAGGTTGTATTTCTTGCTTCTTCTGAAATTGTATAAAAGTTTAATAACCATGGAAGTCCAAGTATCTGTATGGCTGCTATGATAACCGTCATTATCTGTGCTTGTCTAAGCAACTTACGAATATAATATTCAGCTTGATCAAATTCTTTTGCGCCAATGCATTGACCAACAACCGTCACAATCGCGAAGTTGACTGCAGTCGCATAACTAATCGCAAACATACCAAGACTATTGGTAATGCCGTTTGCGGTTATTTGTGCAGTTCCAAATAAAGCGATAATACTTGCGAGTAAGATTCTTCCAAATTGTGTAATACCATTCTCGATTCCATTTGGTATTGCAATCGATAAGATTTTTTTAATTAGATTTAAATCAAAAGAAAAAATAGAATGAAAATCTAAATATACAATATTATTTTGATTAAAATTTAAGATAACTAATACAATAGAAGACAATAATCTTGAACCTAAAGTAGCAATCGCAACTCCAGTAATACCTGCTTGAAATACGAATATAGCAAGATAGAAGCCTAATATATTTAAACCATTCATAAACATGGAAGCTAACATTGGGATTCTTGAATTACCCTGAGCTCTAAATAAAGCAGCACTCGTATTATAAAGAGCAAGAAAAGGATAACTTAAACTCGATAAAACAAAGTAAATCTTCGCCGCATTCATAACTTCTGGATCAACTTGACCAAACAAAAGATTAAGTATTAATGGATGGAAAAATAAAACAACTAATGTAAATGTAACTGAGACAAGTAATGTGATAAAAACAATTTGACCCGCTGATTTATTCGCAAGAAAATGATTTTGACTTCCAATCATCTGTGCTACAACAACTGCACCTCCAGTTGATAAGGCAATCAATATATTGATTAATAAAACATTAACCATTTCAACAAGTGAAACACCTGATACAGCTGCTTCGCCTGCATACGATAACAACATGGTTGATACGATGCTCACTAAAACGAGTAGAATTTGATCTAGAAATAAGGGAAGTATAAGTTTTCGTAACGATTGAGTGCTAAACATAGGTTTCTTTCTATTGAGTTAATTCCATAATATCCTATCATTTAATGTTTAGAATATAAATATAATTAACTTGACTTAGACCTAAGTCTAGGGTTTAAAATGTTTAAAACAGGAGAAATGGTATGACAATCGCTGAAGTATGTACTCGATTTGACTTGAGTCAAGATACATTAAGATATTATGAGAAAATTGGATTGATTCCAAGTATCCAAAGAAAATCAAGTGGGATACGAAATTATAGTGAAGAAGACTGTAAATGGATTGAATTTATAGTAGTATAAGTTAACGTGTGGTTTTAAGAAAACGGACTATAAATTATCGTGTGGATAAAGAGAAGGAGAATTAAAAGTCCTTCTCTTTTTTCTTAGAACTCTGTGTGCGTTTATCTGAAGAAATACGTCCTGAAATCGCATAAAATATTTTTGGATTGAGTGCATAAAGTACACGTTTTCTAAAAC
>CAYWGS010000074.1:0-7236 GCA_964457525.1 uncultured Erysipelotrichaceae bacterium
ATTTATAATCTATATAGATAATTATCTATATAAGGAGTCTCTTGTGTTTCAATGCTTTAATGATATCTTTCTTAAGATGACCTGGTTAAATGACTTAATTGGTAACTTGGTTCAGTGGACTGGCTTAGATCTTCAAAGTCAAATAGGTCTATCTGTTCAGTTCTTTTTATACGATGTGATTAAAATCTTTATTTTACTTTCTGTATTAATTTTTGTTGTTTCATTTATCCAGAGCTACTTCCCACCAGAGCGAACACGAAAGATACTTGGAACATTCAATGGAATTAGTGCAAATATTCTAGGGGCATTACTTGGAACCCTTACACCGTTCTGTTCTTGTTCATCGATTCCTTTATTTATTGGTTTTACATCCGCAGGATTACCAATCGGAGTAACATTTTCATTTTTGATTTCTTCACCGCTTGTTGATTTGGCATCCATTATTCTACTTGCGAGTATTTTTAATTGGAAGATAGCGTTGGCTTATGTTGTAGTGGGACTTATTCTCGCGGTTGTAAGCGGAACAGTTATTTCTAAGCTTCATATGGAAGATCAAGTAGCGGAGTTTATATTTAATAAAACAATAAATTCAGAACTTGAAATTGAAGTATTAAGTTATAAGGAACGAATTGATTTCTCTGTAATAGCTGTTAAAGATATCATTCAAAAAGTTTGGATTTATGTATTAGTTGGAGTTGGTATTGGGGCACTCATTCATAATGTCATTCCAGAATCTTTTATTACTGCTTTATTAGGCTCTGATAAATGGTATTCTGTGCCACTTGCGACACTTGTTGGTGTACCTATGTATGCGGATATCTTTGGAACTTTACCAATTGCGGAAGCGCTTGTTTCAAAGGGTGTTGGGATAGGGACTGCCCTATCATTTATGATGGCAGTAACAGCATTATCCTTACCGAGCATCGTAATGTTAAAGAAGGTCATCAAGGATAAATTACTTATTGTGTTTGTGACGATTGTGGTTATAGGGATTATGATTATTGGTGTGTTGTTTAATCAATTTGGTTGGATACTACTTTAAAAAAGGAGAAAAATATGATTATAAAGGTATTAGGGTCTGGATGTAACAATTGTGTCAAATTAGAAGAGAATGCTAAATTAGCAGTAAAAGATTTAGGCATAGAAGCAGAGTTTATTAAGGTAAAGGATATGGAAGGAATCGCATCGTATGGAATTATGCGAACTCCAGGTCTTGTGGTAGATGAAAAAGTTGTTTCATATGGGAAAGTTTTGAGTGTTGAGCAAATTAAAGAATTGCTATCGAAATAGAAAGGTGTAATGCCTTTTTTTTAGTTCAATTTGATTATGTTAAAATGGTTTCATAAACAAATCGTGGGGAAATATATGGAAGCATTATTAGATTTTTTTGTGCATGTGTTAGCAGAGACAACAATCGGCATTGCTCAATCAAATAAGAGTTCTAAAGCTCTAAGATTATTTGTTGTTGTTTTAATGATTATCGTAATGACTATCTCATTTGTTCTTGCCTATTTTTATAGAGGGAATATCATTTCAATGTGGACACTCTTATTATTTGGAATGATTATTGCAATTTTCTTAGTTAGATTATGCGTAGAAGTTATAAAGATTAAACAAAGGAAAGAATAAATGGTTTGTACTAATATATGCCATTAGAAATTATTCGAGATGATATCAGTCGATTATCGACAGATGCGATTGTACATACAACTAATACAAATTTAATAAGAGGTCGAGGTTCAAGTGAGTCTATTTTTAAATCGGCTGGGTTCAAGTTGGAAGAAGCTCTTCAAGAAATAGGACATTGTGAAGTGGGGGAAGCTGTCATAACCCCTGGATTTAATCTTGCATCAAAATATATCATTCATACGGTTGGACCTGTTTGGATTGATGGTTTACATAATGAATCCAAAGTATTAGAAGCGTGTTATAAGGGTTGTTTAGCACTTGCGCTAAAACTTGAGCTTAAATCCATCGCGTTTCCACTCATATCAGCAGGTACATATGGATATCCAAAAGATGAAGCACTTCGAATGGCGACATCTACGATCCAGTCATTTTTACTAAAACATGAAATGAAGGTTTATCTTGTCGTGTTTGATAAACAAGTCTATCAATTAAGTACACAGTTGTTTGATTCTGTTAAACAATACGTTGATGACCATTATGTGGAAATAAGGGGATCGAGACAAAGGATCAATAGTGAGGAAACCAATTTCCGTACTTATAAGAAGATAAGCTATGAATCAAGTACCTCGATTGATGATATTTTATTAGAACTTGACTCATCCTTCTCAGAGACCTTATTAAAACTCATTGATCAAAAAGACTTAAGAGATGTGGATGTATATAAACGGGCAAATATCTCAAAAGCCCATTTCTCAAAGATTCGGTCTCATAAAGATTATCGTCCAACCAAGACAACAGTCCTTGCATTTTGTATCTCGCTTAAACTTAATTTATCTGAAACACGAGACTTACTCGAAAAAGCAGGATTTAGCTTATCCAATAGTTCTAAAGGTGATATTATTGTCCGATATTTTATTGAAAACAAGAGATATGATATTTATGAAGTGAATGAAGTACTCTTTGAATATGACCAACAACTTCTAGGAAGTAATACAATTTAAAGTTGCCTCACAGTTGACCTTATGATATTTCATTTCCTCTATTCTATGAGTAGAAAGAAGAGGGAATTATATGAGTAAAATAGAATGTGTTTTTATCTTAGATCGTAGTGGTTCAATGGCTGGTTTAGAGAGTGATACGATCAATGGATTTAATGGATTATTGAATAAGCAACGTCAAGAAGAAGGAGAGGCAATCCTTACGACTGTTTTATTTGATCATCAAGTAGAATTATTACATGATCGTATTCCAGTGAAGTCCGTACAGAATATTACCGAGAAAGAATATTATGTTAGAGGATCCACATCCTTATTGGATGCGATTGGATCTGCGATTGATAAGATTGGGAATGTACAGAAAATGACCAATGAAGCCGATCGTGCAGATAAAGTACTGGTTGTAATCACAACCGATGGGTTAGAGAATTCAAGTCGAAAGTATAGTTATAAGCGAATCAAACAAATGATTGAACATCAAAAACGCAAATATAACTGGGAGTTCATCTTTATGGGTGCGAATATGGATGCGATTGAAATGGCGAGTCAATTTGGGATTGGTGCAGATCGTGCAGTAAACTTCCATTCAGATAAAAAGGGGACTCAATTAAACTATGAATCGATGAGTAAAGTGGTAAGTCATCTTCGATCCAATCAAAACTTAGATGAAGACTGGAAGAAAGAGATTGAAGAAGATTATAAGAATAGACAATAATTAGTGTTTATCGAAAAGAAATTTGGTAGGATGTATTTGCGAGGTATCGATATGAACTTAACAATACGTCCACTGGATCCACAACATCCAGAACAATTACCAAATTTTTTTGATTCATTAGATTACAGTCATGCGCCACATTGGAGTGGGTGTTACTGTAGATATTATCATAATGAAGATGGTGTACATAAAGATTCAAATATCAATCGTAAAGAAGCAATTGAATCAATTAGTAAATGTGAGATGAAAGGCTTTCTAGCATTTGATCAAGATAAAGCCGTGGGTTGGTTAAACTCACAAGATATAAAACAATATAAACGCTTAAAATCAATATTTAACGACTATCGAGTCGATGAATATGCGTTAACCATCTGCTTTGTGATTCATCCAGATGTACGTAACCAAGGGGTTGCGACTCAAATGTTAGCGTATGCGATTGAATATTACAAATCATTAGGCTACAAAGGGATGCTTGCACTACCACCTAAAGAGGTTGTTGAGATGCAAAAGACTTATCGTGGGCCTTTGAGTATGTATTTGAAGTTGGGGTATAAAGTTGTATATGAAAAAGATGATTATTGTCTTGTTAGACTAGAATTCTAGGGTAATTATGATTATTAGTAAAAAAGAGAAACGAATTGTGTTAGTTGTTTTTATAAGTCTGTTTATTATATTTACATTCTATGATCTAAACTTCTCAAACTGGATCGTAAATCGCGAGAGTTTATTTGGTCAGTTTTTCTATGTTTTTGGGGAGTTACCAGGAACGTTTATTGGATTAGTATCTTTATCAATCTTATCGGTCAGTGGTATAAACTCCAAGAAACAAACAATCAACTTCTATGGATTTGGATTACTAAGCTTTGTGATGAGTTTTGTGATTATGTATCGTACACTTAATTATCTCGATATTAATCTATTTCCATTAATTGGTTTGGGTGTATTTCCACCTATCATTTTAATATACACGCTTAATCAATTAAGTGATGAGAAAAAGATATATCTAAGGAAGTATGCAGTTGTAGGTGTATTAACACTTATTGTTGGTGTGCTTGTGCCTAATCTCGTAAAGATTGGTTGGGCTAGACCAAGATATCGTATTCTGGATACTACAGTACTTTTTAAAGCTTGGTACAATCCATCTGGATTCACTTTGAATGATGATTGGAAGTCGTTCCCATCTGGACATTCAGCTGCGGCCGCAATATCACTCGTATACTTATACTTACCTCAATTGTTTGAACGATTAAGAGGTAAAGAGAAATGGATTAAACTGTTTGTTTGGGTATGGATTATTTTGGTGATGTTATCAAGAGTTGTGAGAGGTGATCATTACGTAACTGATACACTTGTAGGAGCAGGTTTTACATACTACGTTTTTGTTTATTTACATCAGAGGTTTATTGAGAAATCCAAAAAGTAAAGTAAATGTTAAATTCAATCTAAAAGACCTTTAGTATGAATTTTTTTGATAGAATAGGAATATGAAAATTATCAGAACCAAAGAGATAGATCGATTCTTTAATCGATGTCTACACAATATACAAAATGAAACTAAGAATGAATTCTTAGGAATGCCAGTTACAAAACAAACCGAAAAAGAGATTCAAAGACGGATGAAGAAAGCTGGGTTTTTGGAGTACCAAGGTTCAGTTGATACTTGGCCTAGTTTGTATATATCATCTAAAGAATATATGAGTCGACCTTATCATAAAACAATTCAATTGGATAAGATTCAATCAAAAGAATTTGCTTATAAGAAAGAACTTGTTCAAGCAGATGAACTATTTAGTTTATCAAGTATACAATTTGATCCTGATCGTGAACTTAATGACTCCATGCGATTGGTTGCCTTAGATGAACCGATGGAAGTCACAATCCTCTATCAGAACAATGAAGTTTGGATGTTAGATGTTCCATCAGAAGCAGAAACTATTGATCCTTATGCAAAGAAAGCACATGGGAATATATTAACCTTTGGTTTAGGGATTGGATATTATCCATTTATGGCTATGTTAAATCCAAGTGTTGAGAAAATAACAGTAATTGAGAAATCAAAGCCAGTTATTGAATTGTTTAATCTATATTTAAGACCACAGTTTCCCAATCATATTACACTCGAAATTATTGAGGGTGATGCGTTTGATTACTTCAATGAGAAATTTTTAAGTCAATATGATTCGGTATTTGTGGATATTTGGCAGTCTAATCAGGATGGCTTAGTACTGATTGAGAAACTTCTTGAGAATTATCTACCTGATTTTAATCAAGTTGATTTTTGGATTGAAAGTTCTTGTTTCGAGATAATTCCAACTTTAATCTTCTTATATTTTGAAGCCTTAACGAGAAATAAACATGCGAAAGTTTATAATAAGGATGATCAGAGGATTATGCGAAAGATTGATACTTATTTTAGGAAAATAGATCAAACCATCGATGATGTAGATCAATTAAAAGATTATATGTATAATCTAAAAATCCATCGAGAAATACTATCGATAAGACTATGATCGAACACTATAATCATTTCCTACCACGATGGATGAAAGTAAGTGCAGTTACACTGGGTAGACACGTTTTTTATGTGATGGATTCCAGTCGTGTAATAAGCCGATTACGTAAGCATGAGTATGCGCATGTTTTGCAGTATCAATCGAATGGATTGATTAAGTTTCTTTATTTGTACTTCAAAGAATATCTTCATTATCGATTTAAAGGGTATAAGCATTACGATGCGTATTATCAAATCAGTTTTGAAGTTGAAGCAAGAAAACAAGAAACGCTTAACGAATCGATTGTATAGTGTTACTATTCTTAATGTGTTTATAAATAGAAATAGAATCATGGGTAACCATGTTAAATAGGTGAAATATGTTAAAGAGATTTGCGATGTTAGGACTTAGTTTAATGATATTAGCTGGATGTGCTAAAGAAGTTGAGAACATTCCAAATGAAGAGAATGTTCCTATTGAGGTCGATCCAAAAGAACTTATCGATTTAAGCTTAAAGCCGAATGAATCAGGCAAAATTATGATATTGATGTATCACAATATTGGAGAAGAGGAACAAACCTGGACTCGAACAGTGGATAACTTAAAAAAGGATTTAGAAACACTTTATGAGAAGGGTTATAGACCAATTAGTTTATCAGATTATGTGACTGGTAATATCACAACAGAATTGGGATATACACCAGTTGTGTTAACCTTTGATGATGGAAATTTAAATAACTATCGATATCTTGAAGATGGTAGTTTAGATCCAAATTGTGCTGTTGGCATTCTTGTGGAGTTTAATCGTACTCATCCGGATTTTCCGCTTGAGGCAACATTCTTTATTACGAGTTCCAATCCGTTTAAACAATCTCAGTATGCAAAAGAGAAGGTTGAAGCACTCATTGAAATGGGCATGGATATTGGGAATCATTCAAAAGATCATATGAACTTTAAGGATGCGTCTAAAGATGACCTTGAGGAACAACTCGGTTATCAAGCACAGTATTTAGAAACATTTACTCCAGAAGGTTATCGAGTCAATACATTGGCTTTACCATATGGTTCAAGACCTAAAAATACCGATTTAGAAATATATTTACAAAAAGGGCAGTATGAAGAGTATTCGTATGAGAATGTTGCGATTCTAAATGTAGGTTGGTTTCCAGCTGTTTCACCTTATCATATTGACTTTAATCCACTCAGTTTGCCTAGAGTTCGTGCAAGTGAAATGAATGTGGATAATGTTGGTATGTATAATTACTTAAGTTATTTTGATAATCATCCTGAAGAAAAGTTTATCAGTGATGGCAATCCAGATATTATTACGATTCCTGAAGACTTGGTGGATAAGTTACCAATAAATGAATCTAAAGAGTTGTATACTTATACTAGATAATTGATT
>CAYWGS010000075.1:0-7194 GCA_964457525.1 uncultured Erysipelotrichaceae bacterium
TAAGTAAGTAACCGCAAGTAACAACCTTCGTGCAAAGTAGATTGCCTCCTAACGCGGTATTGTTCTTTCTCATTTCGTCTACTTGTATTCGCTCTATCAAAAGCACTGGTCCTTCAAAACCAAATCTAGCTTTTGCTTATACTCCAAAACGAGCAAGCCCCGCTACACACGGCGGGGCTTTACGCTTAATCGGTATTTTCTTTCCACCTAATACAACCAAAAGAAACTGTATGGCTCGAAGAACATTCATATGCAACAATTCGTTGAATAAGAGAATTCCAAACTGTTTTATAAATTTTGTTCATAATGGCTCCAATATGATGTAAATAATATGGCTGAGATATTTTTCTGTGTATAATATTTGCTTAAGAAATCATTTCTTAATTTTAAATGTTTTACCCTAGAGGTTTATATCTGCATTCTTAATCTAACATCCAATATAGAATTAAAGAAACACGAAAAAAACCAGTACTTCAAAGTGGGTACTGGTTTTTTCATTTAGCTCTGGTGCGCGTGAAGGGACTCGAACCCCCATGGTTGCCCGCTAGATCCTAAGTCTAGTGCGTCTGCCAATTTCGCCACACGCGCAAAGTGCATTCAAATTATAACAATCTTTTGAATACAGTTCAATACAAAATTACTTTAAATTTCGAATATATGCGATACATTCAAGACCAGCAACACAACCATCGCCTACCGCTTTCGCAATTTGCATCATTCCAGGGGTACAATCACCTGCCGCAAATAACCCAGGAACATTGGTTTGTTTCTTTTCATCTACGATAATTTTATTATTCTCAACAAGCGCTCCAATCTTTAAGGCTAAATCGGTAGCGGATGCGGAACCTAATGCAATAAACAATCCATTTATTTCAATTGTAGAATCATTGTCTAACGTAACAGCTTGAAGACGATCTGTCCCAACTAAATTCTTGATACGATTCTTAATAAATTTTACTCTTGGATCAAATTGACCTGTTGGTTCTAATCCATTGGTGAATACAATAACTTCATCCGCAACATTCACTAATTCATGTGCTTCTTGAGCCGCATAATCACCATGACCTAAGACACCAACAATCTTCTTACGATAGAAGAATGCATCACATATTGCACAATAGGAGACACCTCTTCCTTCAAGTTCTTTTAAATTAGGAATCTTAACAGTAGCTCGTGGAGACCCGGTTGCGATGATGACTGCTTTGGATAGATACGTATTTTGAGTTGTGGTGACAGTATACTCTAAACCAAAACTTAAACCCGTTACTTCTTCTTCAATGAGTTCAATATCTAATGCTTTCGCATGCTTATAACCCTGTTCTAAAAGTTCAGGCCCACTGATTTGAGTAAATCCATAGTAATTCCCAATCTTGTCGGTTTTCGCGAGTGCTCCACCATCTTTACCAATGACCAATACATTTAAACTAGCACGTTTAATATAGAGAGCAGCTTGTATACCAGCAGGGCCTTTTCCTAACACAATTACATCGTACATAACATATCCTCCAACATCACTCATTCATTTTATCAAAAAATAATTTAAACTCAAGAAAAAGCAAGGATGACCTTGCTTAAAGAATTGATGTGATAGTATAACCGTTCTTTTCTAATAAATCACTTACACGCTTCTTATTCAACTCATTACAACGAATCACAACTTCATTACCATGATTTGCGAAATGAGAGATTGAAATATTATTATCTGCGAATAATTTTGTAAAAGCCGCAAACTCACCCACACGATCATCGATGAGTACTGTTACACGAGTACCTACTTGATGATAACCAAACATATCAACAAATGCTTTCAAGATATCTGAAGTGGTAAGAATGCCTAAGAGTTCATTGGATTCGCTAACAACCGGTAAACATCCAATATCCTTCTTCTCCATAATATCAGCTGCCCCTTCAACTAACGCTTCAGGCCCTACTGTAATAACCTTTTTGATCATAATATCTTTGACTCTTGTTTTAGATAAAAGATAATTCATTTCATGAATACTCAAGGTTGTAAGATGGGAAGGTGTATTTTCTTGAACAACCCCTTGGGTTACCAATCCAACTAATTTACCTTTATCCACAACTGGAATACGATGAATCTTAAACTCATGCATTAAATCCAACACTTCTGAAATTGTTTGATCAGGCGTGACTGTTTTTGGATTAATGGTCATTTTATTCTTTACGTACATAGTTATCCTCCTAGATAGACTTTCTGTACATCAGGACTACTGAGTAATTCCTGACCTGTACCTTGTAATACGATACTACCTGTTTCTAATACATAAGCTTTATCCGCTATCTTTAGAGCTTGCATCGCATTCTGTTCAACCAATAGAATCGTTGTGCCTTGTTCGTTGATATCCTTAATGATATTAAAGATTTCCTTAACGAGTAGTGGTGCTAAACCCATGGACGGTTCATCCAGTAACAACAACTTCGGTTTAGCCATCAAAGCACGTGATATCGCAAGCATTTGTTGTTCACCACCGGAAAGAGTCGCCGCATCTTGATTCTTACGTGAAGCCAAGATTGGGAAACGCTCATATACCATTTTTAAATCCTCTTTGATATTCTCTTTATCTTTTCTTAAATAAGCCCCCATTAATAGATTCTCATAAACAGACATCCCTGAGAAAATCTTTCGACCTTCTGGAACTTGAACTAAACCCGTACTCGGTAAGAGTTCAGGATGTTTGGTCTTACTAATCTCGTTCTCACAATAATAGATAGAACCAGACTCTGATTTAATCAAACCACTGATTGTACGTAACAAGGTTGTTTTACCCGCACCATTGGATCCAATCAATGAAACAATCTGTCCCTCTTTTACTTCAATATTCACATTCTTAAGGGCATGAATGACACCATAATAGACATTTAAATCCGTTACTTTTAAAATCATATGTTATCCTCATCTCCAAGATAAGCTTCGATTACCTTAGGATTATTCTTTATTTCATCAGGTGTACCAGAAGCAATTAATTTCCCATAATCCAACACAAATATTCTCTCACATATTTCCATAACTAAGGACATATCATGTTCGATTAAGACAATCGTAAGATTCATCTTTTCTTTAATCTCTTTGATAAAACCAGTTAAACCTTGTGTCTCTTGAGGATTCATTCCTGCAGCTGGTTCATCTAAGAAAAGAAGTTTAGCACCAGTTGCGAGTGCACGCGCAATTTCTAGTTGTCGTTGTTTACCATACGGTAAGTTTTTCGCTTTAGCATCTGCTAAATCATCTAAATTAACTTCTTTAAGGAAGGCACGCGCTTTTTCATCAATATAAGCTTCTGATGAATAGAACTTACCAACTCTTAAGAGTGCTCCTGCTAAGCCATATTTTGCTTCATGATTCATCGCAATTTTTACATTATCGAGAACACTTAATTCTTTGAACAAACGTATATTTTGAAATGTTCGTGCAACCCCTAATCTCGTAATTTTGTATGGAGGTAATTTTGATAATTCAATTTCTTTATCCCCCATACTAAACATAACTCTACCTGAACTGGGTGCATATACACCTGTAAGAACATTGAATAAAGTGGTTTTACCTGCGCCATTTGGTCCAATTAAACCAACTAATTCATTCTTTTCAATCTTAAGACTAACATTCGAAACAGCGCTTAAACCACCAAAGTTACGCGTTAATTGTTCGATACGGAGTAGACTCATAGTGATTTCCCCTTTCGTTTATTTCCCTTAAAATTAGGTAAAAGTTTTAATGATAGTTCTTGAGAACCAAGTAATCCCTGTGGTCTAAAGATCATGACAACAATAAGTATCAAAGCGTACATAATCATTCTTAACTCAGCATAAGGCTGCAATATGATATTAACGAATCCAATTAAGAAAGTTGCGATAATTGTCCCTGTTAATGATCCCATACCTCCAAATACAACTAATATAAGAATATTAATAGAAGTATTAACCCCAAATGAATCCGGTTTAACAATGTAATAGGTTGTGGAAAATAGAGCGCCAGCAACTGCTGCTAAAGCTGCTCCAAACATGAAGGCAATGACTTTATAGTAGGTTGTATTAATCCCCATTGCTTCTGCAGCTATTTCATCTTCTTTAATTGAAATACACGCACGACCAATAGCAGAATTTTTAAAGTTATGTGTGAGTAAGATCGTTAATACAACAAACACGTATAAGAGTGGCCATGACATTAACATCTTAATATTACTAATACCGGATGCTCCACCTGTAATGGATAAATTATTTAATACGATACGAATAATTTCAGCAACACCCAAGGTTGCGATCGCAAGGTAGTCACCCTTTAATCTGAGGGTTGGTACCGCAACAATAAATGATACAACTAAACTAATGAGAATACCGATTCCAATACCAATAAACAAACCTGTTAGACTAGGAGCACTTTTAAGGGCTACAGCAGCACTAAACGCTCCAATTGACATAAATCCTGCATGGCCCAAAGATAATTGTCCTGTGATACCAATAATCATGTTTAAACTCAAACCTAACATGATATAGATGCCGATCCAGTAAATATTACTTCTCATATAGGAGGTAATAATCTTTTCTTGGATTAATAACTGAACCACCGCAAAAACAACAAGCATTACAACCAGTGTAATAATATTCCGTTTGTTAAGATAGTTCTTCATATTACACCTTCTCCTTAACATTCTTACCTAATAAACCACTTGGTTTAACCAATAAAACAATAATGAGAAGTAAATAAACAACCGCATCACGATAAGGACTAATAAGTGTCCCACCATAACCTGCTACAAGAGCTTCCATAAGTCCAATCGCAAATCCACCAATCATCGCACCAGGAATACTTCCTATACCTCCAAAAACAGCCGCTACGAAGGCTTTTAGACCAGGAGCAGTTCCCATCCAGAAAACAACACGAATGTGGTATAAACCAATTAAAACGCCTGCTGCAGCCGCAAGAGCAGAACCAATCGCAAACGTAATTGTAATGGTATTATCAACATTGACCCCCATAAGTACAGCCGCATCTTTATCCACCGCTACAGCTCGCATTGCACGCCCTAGTTTAGTCTTTAAGACGATAAACTGTAATAAAAACATTAATACCAGCGTAACAACAAAGATTAAGATCTGTAGGGAATCAATCTGGACACCCCCAAGATTATAAACTTGTTTCTCAACAACCTGAGGGAATGCACTTGTATTATTCCCCATGATCATAGCAGTTACATTTTGAAGTAAAAATGAGATACCAATTGCAGTAATAAGCGCTGCCGTTTTCGATGACTTTCTTAATGGTTTATACGCAACACGTTCGATAACTACGCCTAAAAGAGCAGATACAACCATTGAGAAAATTAGCGCAAAAAAGAATGGCAACTTAAGAACAGTAATCGCCAACATACCGGCAAAAGCACCAAACATATAGATTTCACCATGAGCAAAGTTTATTAAGCGAATGATTCCATAGACCATGGTATAGCCTAACGCAACCAAAGCATAAATACTTCCCAAGGATAATCCGTTGATAATTTGATTTAGAAACTCTAGCATAAAGACCTCCTTAAATGAGAAATAAACAGGCAAAGAAATATTTGCCTGTTTATATCGAGTTTATATACGTATTAGACTAAGGATTAACGATAGTAGCCTTAACAGGAGCACCATTACTTAATTCAATTAAGAAAGCAGGTTTAACTGCATTATGGAGCTCATCAAAGGAAATATCCCCAGTAACACCATCGAAACTTTCTAAGGCCTCTAGAGCATCACGAATCGCTGCAGGTTCTGTAGAATCCGCATTATCAATCGCTTTAAATAACATGTAAGCCGCATCATAAGCAAGAGCAGTTAATGCATTAGGAACTTCTTCTTTTCCATACGTTTTCTTAGTGAAAGCCGCATGACTCGCAACGAAATCAGCTACTTGAGTATCATCGGATAATGTAGAGAAGTGAGTTGAGAAGAAAACATTATTAACATTTTGAGCTCCACCCGCTAAATCATTTAATTTAGAATCTTCGAAACCATCTGGTCCAATAATATTAACAGTTTCAAGACCAGCAGTTGAACGAGCTTGACCAATAATCAAACCAGCATTTTTAGCATAGTCTGCAATGAATAATACATCAAAATCTTCTGCAGCAATAGCCGTTAAAGAAGCTTTATAATCTGTATCTGCATCTGCATATGTTGCTTGTTGTACAACAGATCCACCGTTGCTTGTAAATTTTTCTTCGAATACACGAGCCAACTCTTTAGAATACTCAGAACCACCGTTAACCATAACGATTGCTTTCTTAGCTTGTAACTCGTTGGATGCAAAGTTTGCTAAAACTTGGCCTTGGAATTCATCAATAAAGCATGAACGGAAAACCCAATTATTAACCACTTTACCATCTAAGGTAACAGCAGAGCTTGTACCTGACGGTGTAAATACTACGATTTCATTATCTTTAGCTAAAGGCGCAGACGCTAATGTCATACCAGATGTTGCTGGGCCTAAGATTGCGACTACTCCATCTTCAATTAATTTTTCTGTATTTTGTACTGCTTTTGCTTGATCATAAGCATTATCATAAACAACAAGCTCAACAAGCTTACCATCAATACCACCAGCCGCATTGATTTCTTCTGTTGCTTGTTCAATTGCATTACGTTCTGGAATACCATAAACAGATACATCCCCAGTTAATTCTAAGTTCACACCGATTTTTATCGTGTCGGCTGAATCCTCTTCCTCAGCTGAGCAAGCCGCTAATCCACTAACAACGAGAACTAGGGCTAAAAGACTCACTAATTTCTTCATAAAATACCTCCCTTTGGTAATATGAATTGATTATAAATGAAAGTTATGTGAAATACAATCATTTTCTTACATTATTTATGTAATTTATTTTCATTACTTTCAAGCATACCATATATACCCTATATAAATAAAACCTATATCTTTCGATATAGGTTAATTTCTTAAATGGTGACCCGTCAGGGACTCGAACCCTGGACCCACTGATTAAGAGTCAGTTGCTCTACCAACTGAGCTAACAGGTCATTTTAGATGCTTTATGATTATATATCATTTATAAAATGATTGCAAGAAATCTATGCATAAAAAAACGTAAGCTTTATCGCTTACGTATTTTTTGCATTTGGTGACCCGTACGGGATTCGAACCCGTGAATGCATGCGTGAAAGGCATGTGAGTTAACCGTT
>CAYWGS010000076.1:0-4697 GCA_964457525.1 uncultured Erysipelotrichaceae bacterium
AGGTTATCAAACATATAAACATGACTTGATTGGTTCACCCAACTAAATTTAGGTAGATTTCGGTAGAAAAGGATTAAATTATTGTCTTCTAAGAGAATGATTCTTTCAATAACTAACCGGCTATCTTTCATGTCAATTACTTTATTCAAAATCCAGTCACGATACTTTATTTGACTGTAATCTTTATTTTGATTCTCCCCGATAGATTCTAAAATTAGTTCCATATTAATCGTATTCATGATATTGGGTTTTTGATAAGCTGTTCGATCAACCAAACTAATGAAATTTAAAGCTGATGCGAACAATACGATAACGAAAATACTTTTAGATATAATCCATGCATAACCTAACAATGGTTTATGAACTTGATTCAGTGATTTACCTAAATCAATTGGATCACCCATCTCATCATTTATCTTAAGTATCAACTCTTCTTCAGGAAGGTTATTCCAATTATGTTCATCGATTAAGTCTTGAATATGACTATTTAATTCACGTCTTATAGATTGATGATCAAAAATAAATTTGACTTGTTTCAATACTTTTTTGGTATAAGCATTATAGATTGAACTCATAGTTAAAAGTCCCCACAACTTGATCCATTTTCTCTTTAAATAACTCAAATGATTCTTTTTCGCTTACAAGTTGTTTACGCCCTTTATCAGTGATTCGATAGTACTTTCGTTCTTTATTATTCTCACGTTTAAAATACGAAGTCACAAACCCCAAGGACTCAAATTTATGTAATATAGGATACAATGTACCTTCTTTAAACTGAAAAGTATTCTCTGATAGTATTTCTAAATCTCGAATTATTTCATACCCATAGCAATCTTTTTTATTGATTAACCCTAAAATAAGCAAATTAGATCCTGCCCCTATATAGTTTTTATCCATACCTAGTTCTCCTAGGTATATTATACCTAGATTTTCTATGCATGTAAATAAAAAAATAATCGATTACTCGATTACTTTGTTTGATATTCATTATAGACTGTCCATGCAAGTAAGACTAAAGTTAAACCAATTAAGATGAACAGATTCATGCTAAACATTGAACTCGATAGAAACTCATTATCCGTTATAAATTGAATAACCGTTAATACAATAAAGATATTCGCAAACGATGCGATATTCTTCTTAGACTTATCCTCAAGTGAGTAACGTCTTTCTAGATATAACAAGAATACAATCGATAGATACTGAACAATCATAAAGATGGGATAACCAAAACTAATATTCACATTAAACCAATCACCCGTACCATTTAACCAAGTAGATCCTAAATGAATAAGTAAAACAACCAATACAAAGAAAAATAGAATCATTGGAACATATGAGACAAGAAAGAAGTTCTTTAAGCTATACTGGCTTAAATTTTTCTTCTTCAAATACGTATCACAATATGCTTTGACATCCTTAATCTCTAACTTCTTTGTTTTACTCGTCTTATCCAATAACTCTTTACGAATACTCTCTAACTCATAACGAGATAATTCATACTGTCCAAAATAATTCATCATTGAACGAATGGTATCTCGTGTTTGAGCATCTAGTGTTTTAAATACACGATCATTTTGTGATCGTAACTGAAATAAATTATTCATACATCTCCTTTAGAAAAAACACCCAGAGGTGTTATTCTTTTACTTCTTCAATGGTTTTGCGTTTTGAGCTTGAGCCGTTAAACTCTTATCCCCTAAGATAAGATACGCTAAGATAGCCCCCATCAATAACAACAACGGAAATTGCATCCAAACAATCACCGCATTGAATGCACCACCCTCCGTTTGAGCGTAGGTAATTGAAGCGACTTCCATCGTTTTAATCAATAGGGTATAGGTTTCCAATACACCATAGGTCAAAACCGCAAACAAGATAAACATCAACGTCAATAATACTTTTCTTAAATTCATAGAGCTCCTATCTCGCCTAACAATTTATGTTTAATTCTCTCTAATGTTTCATTCGAAATACGCTTAGATGCAAAATAATCTAATATATTGGGATACTTATAATTCAAATAGTTCAAGAACGTTTCCATTGTCTCAGGCTTTGAATCAAACAAATCCTTATACATCTCACTTACATTCTCATCTCGACCTGCATACTTAGGCACAAGATAGGTAAATGATACTTCATAATCCGCAATAATATCAATATCAGGAACTCCAACCAACTTAAATAAGAGTGCTGTAATAACACCTGTACGATCTTTCCCAGCCGTACAATGATATAAAACAGTCTTATCGTACTGGGCTAATGTCTCAAATACAGACCGAACAAATGTTTCGTTCTCAGCCATTGAGATATAGAGATCACTTAACTTAATTCGGTTTAAGTCTTCTAGAGTAAACTGTGCATGATCTAAAATCGCGATATTATGATAATCAATCCGTGGATGTTTCGCAAAGGGATCTGGCGCATGATCAATCTCATCTTTGTGTCTGAAATCAATGACAGCTTGAACTCCACGCTCTTCTAGAAAATCCATTTCACTCTTTTCAAGATCGGTAAGATTATCACTCCGAATAAATACATTGGATTGTACCAATTGATTTGACGATGTTATAAATCCACCAATATCTCGACAATTATACACAGCTTTAAAATTAAATCGACGCATACATTACCTCGTTAGACCTATTTTAACGAGGTTTTGTGTATTACTCAAGCACAATATTTGGGATTTTGATGGCTTGTGTCGCAACACAACCTAATCCAGCGTTGACTCCACCACTACAAATAAGTTCAGTCACATAGAGTTTACTCTTAGGAAAACGTTCACGAATCATCGATTCTAAAAGTTCCGCATTTTCTTTACTCCACGCATGACCAATACAGAACTCATAGTTTTCATCCACACCAAATCGTTCAAATTCATCTACGATAAACTTAAACGCTTTATGAACGGTACGAAGTTTCTCCAAGATATCAATACGACCTTCTGTTTCCTTACGAATCACAAGAACTGGCTTAATATTTAGGAATCCACCGATGGTAGCAGCTAAGGCTGTTGTACGTCCATTACGCGCAAACAACTGTAAATCCTCTGCCATAATCAATGAAATACTATGATCCGCCATATCCCGAACAATACGATCGACTTCTTCTACACTCATCCCTTTATCAAATAACTTACGTGCTGTCATTGCACATACCAACTCGATATTGGCCATTGAGAAACAATCTAACCCTGTAAATGGCACATCCACTTCTCTAGCGATTAAAGCCATCGTATTGAGTGTACTCGATAATCCTTTACCCAAAGGTACTGCGTAAATATGATCATACTCTTTCTTTAAAGAAACAAACAATTCTTCAATCTGCCCATAGGATGGTTGAGATGACTTCATATGTTTCCCCATGAACATCATCTGATAACATTGATCGTTGGTAATGTTTACCCCCTCAAGATAGTTATCAACTCCATCAGTAATTTGAAGTGGAATCATATACAAGCCTTCCATCTTAATATTCAAATGACTCATCCCACATGCACTATCTGTCACAACCGCAACTTTCATATTAAAAAACCTCTCTTGTGTTAATCGTAACACTGAGAGGTTGTTAACTCAATCACTAATCTTTTAAAACAGCTTGAATTCCAAATGCATTGAGCCCAACATGCGCCGCAATACCCGCTGGTAATACGATCGATTCGGTCTCACAACCTGGAATCACTTCTTCCAATGCCTTCTTAAACGTTTCGACACGATTAGACGCATCACACTCAGGGAAATAAACCTTATGTGTTTTTGCGCTTACACCACGCTTAGCCATATCCTCCACCACTGCTGAGAATAACTTAGCTTCTGTACGTGCTGTATCAAACTTTTCAATCGTATTAACACTGTAATCAATGTATAAACCTAAACGAACCTTTAATAGATTAATCAGCGCCGCAACTGGACCCTTAACACGTCCACCACGAACGAGTTGATCAATGTTATCGGGTAAGATATACGTCTTACTATCCTTAAACACACGATCCGCATACGCTAAGATGGTTTCAACCGATTCCCCTTTATCCGCCATTTCACGTGCTTTAATCGCCACATGACGAATTGGTGCAGCCGCAGTGCGACTATCCACAAAAGTGATGTGTTGAAGATCATGGGTTGTGGCAGCTAATCTAAATGCTTGAAATGTACCAGACAAATAGCTCGCAATAGAGAACACTAAAATGTGATCATAATTCTCACCTTTTAAACGCTCCATCAGTTGATCTAAAAACCCTAAGTTTGGTTGAGATGTCTTTAAATCCTTCTTCGCATTTAATGCCTCAATTACTTCATGTGGTTTGATATCCAAGAAATCTTTATACTCTACACCATCTACCATTACCGATAAAGGCGCAATCTCTATACCTAATCTTTTTGCCTCTTCAGGGAATAGAGAAACCGAAGAGTCCGCTATAATACATATTTTACTCATGATAACCTCCTTGAGTACCCCTATAATAGCGAATAGTGTTCACTTTTGTCAAATATTACTATCTAAATAAAAAAGGATACAAACCGTATCCTTAGAAATTACTGTATCTGAGATAGAATGGAATCAACACCTTCGTGTTTATCATTAAGATAAGCAAACACAAATGAAATCATATATTTCCCATCTTTAAGTACATAATACTTCTGTGTCATCACATCCTGAATATTCATATTCAAGACTCTAAACTGACCAAACTTTAA
>CAYWGS010000076.1:4797-7111 GCA_964457525.1 uncultured Erysipelotrichaceae bacterium
GTATCAAGCATTGAATACAACTCTTCATCCGATGCGGAAACCCATCCTTCTGGAAGTGTGAAACTAAAGCCTAGATAATCATTCGTATAAACTTGATCAACCCATTCACCACGCACATAAATCTGTTCTTCTTCAACCTCTTCTACTTCTTCAATCTTTGGTTCGCTTGAACATGCGGATAGACCCAAGCTTAGCGCAATAATCATAAACAAACTAAAAAACTTTTTCATTCTTTTTCCACCTTTAAACACCATTCACCCCGATTAATGAATTCGCGTCCTATCTAGTCTATCATAGTCTAATTCTTTGACACAAGCACATGAGCCAAGTTCTTGTCGTATCGATAGGTCTCATATACAATTAATCTGAGGTGAATACTATGTTAGATCCAAAACACGTTTTAAATGATAGTCATACCATTGCAGTACTTGGTGTAAATAAGGACCATGATTCCTATGCCAACAAGATTGTACGAAAGATAAAAGCACTCAAGAAAGTCGCTTATCCAATTAATCCTAAATACGATGAACTCTTCGGAGATATCGTGTATGAATCCATTGAGAAATGTCCAAGCACACCCGATTTAGTTGTATTTGTGGTTAATCCTACCATTGGAATCAACTACTTAGAAAATATAAAAGAACTTGGTATAAAGACGATATGGCTTCAACCAGGTACCATTTCAGTGGAGTTACTCGAAGAAGCACAACGATTAGAGTTAAATGTCGTAGATGCTTGTGTATTGGTTGTAGGGAATTACTTATAATTAATTAAACTGATATAATCAAATAAAACAAAGGAGGATTGTATGTCATTACCAAAGAATTTCTTATGGGGTGCTTCCACAAGTGCATATCAAGTAGAAGGCGCCTACAATGAAGACGGAAAGGGACTCTCTGTACAAGATGTTAAGACCCCTTTCCCAGGCACACCGAATTTTAATGTATGTTCAGATCATTATCATCACTACAAAGAAGACGTTAAACTCTTCGCAGAACTTGGATTGAAGGCCTATCGATTCTCCATCGCATGGACACGTATCCTTCCTGATGGCGATGGAGAAGTGAATCCAAAAGGTGTAGAATTCTACAGTAATTTAATCGATGAATGTTTAAAATACGGAATAGAACCGATTGTGACCATGTTCCACTTTGACTTACCACTTGCTTTAGATAATGACGGTGGTTGGACAAATCCACGTACCATGCATGCATTTGTTAAGTTTGCTAAGATTCTATTTGAAAACTATGGATCCCGTGTAAAATACTGGTTAACCATTAATGAACAAAACATGATGATACTTTATGGACCGGTTATTGGCACAACCAAACCAGGTCAAGAAGCTAAGCTATATCAATCCAATCACTATATGTTATTAGCTCAAGCAAAAGTATTCAAACTTTGCCATGAAATGGTGCCGAACGCTAAGATTGGACCTGCACCAAATATTAGTGTGAACTATCCACATACATCCAAACCAGAAGATAATCTCGCAACTCTTTATGTAAATGCAGTTCGTAACTGGTTGTATCTCGATATTGCGGTTTGGGGTAAATACAATCCAGTCGCAATGGATTACATTACAAAGAAGGGCTTCAAGATTGAAATCAAAGAAGAAGATATGCAAATTCTTCGTGATGGAAAACCAGACTTTATTGCCTTCAACTATTACAATACCGCAACCATCGAAGCCTTCAGCGAAAGTGAAGCTGCCACAAAAGGTGACCAACAAATCACATTAGGTGAACCTGGTTTCTTCAAAGGTGTTGCGAATGAATTCTTACCATTTACTGATTTCGGATGGCAAATTGATCCACTCGGTTTCCGTACAACCATGATGGAAATCTATTCCCGTTATCACTTACCACTTCTTATCACAGAAAATGGTTTAGGTGCTTACGACAAAGTTGAAGAAGATGGATCCATCAATGATGATTATCGTATTGAATATCTCAGACAACACATTTCAGAACTCAAACGAGCTGTTGAAGCAGGTGTTGAAGTCATGGGATATTGCCCATGGTCCGCAATTGACCTCATCTCAACCCACCAAGGTTTCTTGAAACGTTATGGATTTATCTATGTTAACCGTGATAATGATGATCTAAAAGATCTCAAACGTCTAAAGAAGAAATCCTTCTTCTGGTATAACAATCTCATTAAAGAAAACGCAGAAAGTCTATAAGTATGAGCACCTATTGGTGCTCTTCTTTATAAGGGTAATTATGAAATTTAAAACAGTCACAAAACAAGACATCCCAATCCTCCTACAGCTCATCAAAGAGTTAGCACACTATGAACATTTACTTCATGA
>CAYWGS010000077.1:0-6959 GCA_964457525.1 uncultured Erysipelotrichaceae bacterium
ATCATACACTATTCACTACATTTATTGTGTGTTTATTATAATTAAGCTTGAGCTACATTGTAAACTCAATGAAAGCGTTATACAATATTTCTAATCAACCTGAGGAAAACATGTCAAATAATGCACAAATACTCATACTCGACAACGATGAATCTAGTTTAATTATCTTAGAACGAATTTTACATTCATTAGCTGAGGTAATGCCTTTCGCACACGAAAAGGATTTTATCAATCATATAAAGGAGCATCCTAATCCTGGTTTATTAATCATTGACACAAATTCTCATGAGTTTAATGGTTATGATGTTATTAATAGATTACGTCAACAAGGTCTTATTGATGATGTTCCTGTTTTTTTAGCAATCAAAGAATCTTTAAGAGATGAGAATTATATTCATTTATCACAAGTAAGTGATTATATTTTCAAACCTTTTAGACTTGAATTGGTTAAGAATCGTGTGAAATCTTATTTAGAGTTAAAACAAATCAAGGATCAATTAAAGGATCAAATCCATTGGATTGAGAATGAAGTTACTAAACGTTTGTATGACTTACAACTTACCTTCGATCTATCGATTGATATCGTTACTCAGTTGGTTGAGACACGAGATTCAAATGATTCAAAGTCCATTTCTCGTACCCGTCAATATTATGAACTCATCATGCGTCGACTTCAAATGATGGATAAATATCGTACAGTAATTGATGAGAGATATATTATTCGAACGGTTAAAGCAAGTCCACTTCATGATATTGGTAAGATGGGAATTCCTGAAAACATCCTAATGAAGAATGATAAACTCTCTTCAGATGAATTTGATATTATAAAGACACATACAACCATTGGATATAACACGATTAAGAACGTTGTGGATACGAGTTTCCTGGACGATTTACTTGAGAAAAATGTGAGTAATGATTCTTCTGAATTCTTTAAGGAAGCACTCAATATTGCGAAATATCACCATGAATATTGGGATGGATCTGGTTATCCAGATGGTCTTAAAACAGAACAAATTCCATTATCTGCTAGAGTTATGGCTGTTGTGGATGTGTTTGATGCCTTAACGAATAAACGTGTCTATAAAGAAGCATGGAGTATTGAAAAGACAATCCAATATATTAAGTCAAAGAGTGGTACACAATTTGACCCAGATGTTGTCAAAGCATTCTTGTTTGAAGTTGATAGTATTCGTAAAATTTGGGAAAGTTCAAGAACTTAACAAGTATTTCACATACTTGTTTTTTTTATTTTAGGAGTTTGATAAATTCTTTTCATATTCATACAAAATCATACTAATCGTTTGCAAATGCTTCTCATAAATCAGTATACTAATTGTATGAAATCCATTCGAACTCAAATGATTAGTATCATCGTACTTCTAACCATCATCGTCTTTTTTGGTTTGAATGTTTTCATAGAACAAAAACTCATTGATTTTAAACAGTATTCTATTTCACAGTATCAAGAAATTACAGAAGCTAGAGCAAGCGAAGTTGGTAAGGAACTTATCGGATTGGTTAATCAAATGCATATGGTTTCTAATTCTACGATTGTTCAAACTATGGATATCGAATTAATAAGAGAATACCTCAAGAGCTTAGTTAAAGACGCTAATATTTATAGTATGACAATTTCAGACATTAATGGTAAAGCATGGACAAGTTATGATCTAGAAATTGATATTTCATCACAAGAACAGTTTAAAGCAATCATGATTGATCAAAAAGAGTGGATTATTTCAAATCCTTTTTATAGTCCTTACTTCAATGAAAAGAAACCAATTATAACAATCTCACATGCAATTAAGAAAGATAATACGATTATCGGTCTAATTAACGCGGTTGTCACAACAGATTTCATGAAGAATATTGCGGAATCCATACAATTCAAGGATTTGAGTTTTGCCTGGATAATTGACTCTAATGGTATGATTGTTTCTCATCCAGATGATTCGATTACGATTCTTCAATCCTATCAAGATATCCTTAAATCCGATATCGATTATCCTTTTAGTGAAACAAGTGGCTCATTTGATTATATCGATGCGGACAACCAATCGATGTTGGCTGTCTATTCTACCATTCCAAATACCTCTGGATGGAAACTCATCATCTCAATCGAGCGTTCACAGGCATTTGCACAGTTGAATGATGTTCAAAGCTATATTAATTATGCCCTTCTTATTAGTTTAGTCATACTAATTCTATTTTCTTTAATCTATTCCAATAAGATTTCTGAACCAATACTACGTCTAAGACATGTCTTTGAACGAGCTGAACAAGGTGATTTAAATGTTAAAGCGGATGAAAGTGTACAAAACGAAATTGGCTTAGCTGCTATAAGCTTTAATCATATGTTATCTGAGATTAAGCATTTGACGTATATTGACCCAGTGACTCAAAAAAATAATTATCGCAGTTACTTAAGTTCTTCTAACTTCATGATTAAATCGAATCCACAGGATGTTTTCTATGTAGTTGTGATTTCGATTGATGATTTTAAGAAGATTAATAGTTTAGGTGGTTATGGTTTTGGAAATGAAACCTTAAAGAAATTTTCGGATATTCTTCAATCTCAGTTAAAAGAAGGTGAGATTCTAGCTCGTTATTTTGGGGATGAAATGATCCTATTATTAAAAGAAAAAGAGATCGAATCTTTACGTAATCGGATAAGTCAACTCCTTAAGGAATGTCAAAGGCCTTTTATTATCATGGATATTGATATCCACTTAAGTGTAAGTTGTGGTATTGCGAGACATGTTGATCATGAATCCATTGAAACAACCATTCATAATTCAACGATTGCCAAACTAAAAGCGAAGAAGATGGGTGGTAATATTGCGATATTCTATGGTGATGGGATTAACCAAGAGATTAAGCTTGAACAAGATATTGAGAAAGAACTTTATCATGCGATTGATCGGAATGAACTTTATTTAGTTTATCAGCCAATCTTTGATTTAAATGCAATGAAAGTGAGTGGGTTTGAAGCACTGTTGCGTTGGAATCATCCAATCTATAACAATCAAAGAATCGATACAATTATTAAGATTGCGGAAAATTCTGGTTTAATGCCTCGAATTGGACGTTGGGTCTTTAAAGAAGCATGTTATCAACTTAGAACATTGAATAAAACATTCCCTGACTTAAGTATTGCTTTGAATGTTTCAATGGTTCAGTTCAATGATACTTATTTCATAAAACATATCGAAGAAATTCTTAAATATTCTAAGGTAAATCCTAAGAATATTATCATCGAAATCACAGAATCTACCGCAATGTCAAATGTAGATGAGATATTAAGGACACTCAAACGTTTAAAGGATTTAGGTCTAGGTCTATCAATTGATGACTTTGGGACGGGTTATTCTTCATTAGCTTATCTCAGTCAGTTCCCGATTGATCATATTAAGATTGATCGTAGTTTTATTCAAAAGATGACTGAAGATTCTTCAAATTTAATGTTAGTTCAAACGATGATTACATTAGCTAAATCCCTACATTTAGAAGTTATTGCAGAAGGGGTTGAGAGCTTAGAAGAGATGAATGTACTTAAATCTTTGAAGTGTGATAAGATTCAAGGCTACTTGATTAGTAAACCAAAACGTATGAAAGATTTAGAGATCGTGGGATAAGTATCCCACTTTTCTTTTGTGTGTAAGTCTTTTTAATCGATGCATACAATGTTATGATACTAATAAGGAATCATTATGATCAAACACTTGCGACAGTACTTACAATCACTTGAGAAACAACTTTTCAATAAGGAATGGATCGGTAGTCCTGACTATGAAGCATTACGCTTCACTATCATCTATATTTTTGTCGGGCTTGTTTGGATTATTTGGTCTGATGATCTATTAGCTTTTTTTGTACATGATATTAAATTAGTGCATCAGATACAAACGCTTAAAGGTTGGTTCTATGTCTTTATGAGTGGACTTTTATTTTCAGTCATTCTTAAGCGAAGAATTCGTATGATTAAAAATCTGTCTGATAGTATTCTTTTTCAAAATACCCATGACACACTAACGAAATTACCGAATAGAGCTTTAAGTGGAAAAATCATAAATAAACGGATTGAACAAAACCCGGATTTAACGTTTGCATTAGTAAGCCTTGATATTGATGATTTTGCGAATGTTAATGAGTTATTGGGATATCAATTTGGGGATAATATAATTCTCTCACTTACTGATACATTAAGTAAATTATTGGATAAGGGTGATTCGATTTCTAGAAATGGCGATGGATTTATTCTTATTTTAGATATCTCTAATCGAACTCGAACGCAATTAAATCAACTGCTAAATAAAATACTTGTAATTGTTAGTTCTGAGCGAGTTATCGATCATCAAACATTGTTTATAACCTGTAGTATGGGTATTTCTGTTTACCCAAAAGATGGACAAGATTTTAGTGAATTATTTAGGGCTGCTGATACTGCATTAAGACATATAAAAGGTGTTCGAAAGAATAGTTATAATTTCTATACTGAGGACTATCATATAACTCGTGTTAATCGTATTAAAAAGGTTAACGAATTAAAGAAATCGATCGATCAAGAAGAATTATACTTGTTATATCAGCCTATTTTCGATATGAAACATCATCATATTCATTCATTTGAAGCACTGATTCGATGGAATTCGCCTACATTTGGTCTTGTACCTCCAACTGAGTTTATTGCCTATGCAGAGAGTACAAATTTAATATCACACATTGATGAGTTTGTTTTTAGTACATCTTTGAAACTAAGACATAAGTGGTACGAACTTGGAGATGATACAACGATCTTATCCATTAACTTATCCTCTAAAGGGTTAGTGGATCCAAGTTTTATCCATACAATTGAGCGATTATGTATTGAATATCATTATATTCCAAACAGTATTCAAATTGAGATAACAGAAACTGCCTTTATAACTAACTTTGAATTAGCTAAATCTCATTTAAATCGATTGAAACATTTAGGTTTTACCATCGCATTAGATGACTTTGGGACAGGCTATTCATCACTTGCTTATTTACATCAATTAAAAATTGATTCTATAAAAATCGATCGTTCATTCTCCATTAATCCAGGATCAAATCCAAATCTAGATATTATTCTTGAAGAAATCATCCATTTAGCTCATATGTTAAATTTAAACGTTATAGCAGAAGGCATTGAGACTGAACTACAAAAAAACTTCTTCTTAGATATGAATTGCCGATTCGGTCAAGGTTACTTATTTGCTCGACCTGAAGCTGAAGATATAGCGACTCAAAGAGTGATTGATCAATTAGAAAAAAAGATTAAGTCTAACGCTTAATCTTTTTTTTATGTGCTTTAGCTCCATTTGCTGGTTTACTAAAATTGGCTTGTTTAGGTCTTTGACCTTTGTGTGGTTTTGGCTTATCCTTCTTTGCTTGAACATACGCCTTCTCATCAATTCGAATATGGAATGGATGTTTAAATTCTACTGGAATGTCTTGTCCTGTTAGTTTTTGTATGTCCCTTAATAATCCAAATTCTTCAGGATCACAGAATGTATAAGCTATTCCACCTAAACCTGCTCTTCCTGTACGCCCAATACGATGTACATAGGTTTCAGGTACTTCTGGTAGATCATATACAATAACATGTGATAATTCATCAATATCTAATCCACGTGCCGCTATATCGGTTGCGACAAGGATTCTGATCTTACGATCTTTGAAGTTCTTTAATGCCAATTGACGATTGTTTTGAGACTTATTCCCATGAATGGCTTGTGCTTGGAAATTCGCCGCATTAAGTGACTTAACAATCTTATCAGCTCCATGTTTTGTACGTGAGAAGATGAGGACTGAATCAATGACTTCATTTCTTAAGATATGAAATAAAAGATTAATCTTATTGTTCTTCTCTACATAGAATACTGTTTGATTAATAATTTCTACTGTTGAAGAAACAGGTGTTACTTCAACTTTTACAGGATCAATTAAGATGGTATGCGCAAGGTTTGATATTTCCTTGGGCATGGTTGCGGAAAATAACATGGTTTGTCTTTGATGTGGAATGTAAGTAATAATCTTACGTACATCATGAATCATACCCATATCCAACATTTGATCTGCTTCATCGAGTACAAAGTATTTAACTTTGTCGAGATGTACATGTTTCTGGTTGATTAAGTCCAGTAATCTTCCTGGTGTTGCGACCAAGATATCTAAACCTAATGCAAGTGCATCGGTTTGTGGTTTTTGTGATACCCCACCAAAAATAACTGCTGATTTTAAGTTTAAGTGTTTCCCATAGGTTTTAAAACTATCATGGATTTGAATAGCCAGTTCACGTGTTGGTGCTAGTATCAATGCTTGGATTGATCTTTGACTTCGTTTAACTGTACTTTGGCCACTTAATCCTTGAATAATGGGAACTGCAAAAGCAGCCGTTTTACCTGTTCCTGTTTGTGCTACACCTAAAATATCTTTTCCTTCTAATAAAACAGGAATAGCAGCTTCTTGAATAGGTGTTGCTTGTGTATATCCTTCTTCTTTTAGTGCTTTTTTTATAGGTTCAATAATAATATCCGATTCAAATAACATTCTTTCTCCTTAAGTATTCAATCATACTTGCTAAGTATACGCTTTTTTAACATAAAAGACTATTCATTTCACTTAATGCTTAGAAAAAGAGTATCAATGATTGATACTCTTAAGGTTGATATTTATCGGATAAATACTTCAAAATCTTTTGTTCATCTTCATTTGAAACAATTCCATCATAAACCATGACTTCACCAATGCTATAACCTACCGCAAAGTTCATCGTGAATGGTGTAACATACATGAGACTTGTATTGTTTATTGTGACTTGTTGATTTGAACCAAAACTATATACACCATTATTTACTGTTAAAGCATTACGAATTGCTAGACGATTGGTATAAAGTTCAAGTTTAATGATTTCCCATTGATCCGTTCTATAA
>CAYWGS010000078.1:0-5974 GCA_964457525.1 uncultured Erysipelotrichaceae bacterium
TTATAGAAAGTGTAATATTGATATTAGTTAACATTATTAAATAAAAAAAGGAGAGATTATGCGTTTATTCGATGAATTCTATCAAGCATTTGAAAATTTAGAACAAGAAAAATGTATAGATTTAGTCAGTAATGCACTTAAGAATCAAGAGATTACAATCACTGATTTGTATGAGAATGTGTTACGAAAATCCATGTCGCATTTAACAGATGTAGAAACAGATGTTAATCATAAAATATGGAAAGAACATATCCAATCGGGTATTGTTCGCAGTGTGATTGAAATGGCATATCCGTATGTGTTAAACAATCGTTCAAGTAAGTCAATTAAGAGAGCTGCTGTTATTTGCCCTGATGGGGAGCAACATGAACTTGGGGCTCGTATGGTAAGTGATTATATTAGAATGATGGGTTTTGAAACATTTTTTGTTGGTCGTGATACACCACGAAAAGAATTGTATGATTTGATAAATACACTCAAATTGGATTTAATTGCGATCAGTGTTACCAATTATTACAATATTTCAAAGGCGATTCAAATGGTTTCTTTTATTGAGTCTAACTTTCCATCTATTAAGTTAATTGTTGGTGGTAAAGGCTTTGAAATGAATCCACATTTATTCGATGAAAATAGTGTTCATATTACACACAGTTATGAAGATATTAAGAAAGTGTTGGGAGAATTAGTATGAAATTTGCCTTTTCAGTTGCGAAAAGATTTCTAGGATACAACAAAGGACAAACCCTAATGATTATGATTGGGATTGCGATTGGGGTATCTGTCCAAATATTTATTGGTTTATTAATTTCTGGTCTTCAAGAAAGTTTAATTGATAAGACAGTTGGTAGTACACCACATATTACAATTACTCAAGAAGAAGATTTAAGTTTTGGTGATTTTGAAATTAAAAATGATGAATTTACAGCGGTTGCATATCAAGCGGAAGGTCCTGCATTTGCGATCACAGAAGATGATGATGCGTCTATTTTATTAAGAGGTCTCAGTGCTGAAGGTGATCAACTATATAAACTCAGTGAAAAAATAGTGGATGGTAAAATGCCTTCACAAAAGAATGATGTTATTGTGGGATTAGGGTTAAAGGAAAAATTGAATTTAAAGGTTAATGACACATTGACTTTAAGAACAATTAACAATCAAACTGTGGATGTTAAAGTGGTTGGAATTGTAGATTTAAAAGTTGATTCGATTAATAACTCATGGGTTTTATCGACACTACCGACTGCTCAAGGTTTATTTGAAATGGATGATAAAATTACATCCATTGCGATTCAAGTTAAAGATGTCTTTACAGCAGATACATTAGCTGAAGAACTTAAAGCTGACATGCCAGTTACTGACTTGGAAGTTGTTAACTGGAAAGAACAGAATGAAGATTTATTAAGTGGTTTAAATGGTCAAAGTATTTCGAGTATTATGATTCAAGTGTTTGTATTGGTTTCTGTTGTGCTTGGTATTGCGAGTGTTCTTGCGATAACAGTTCTTCAAAAATCTAAACAAATTGGTATCTTAAAAGCGATGGGAATTCCTGATAATACTGCAAGTCAAATATTCTTATTCCAAGGATTAATCTTAGGATTCTATGGTGCTATTCTTGGTGTACTCTTTGGATTAGGTTTAATACTAGCGTTTACGACATTTGCTCGTAATCCAGATGGATCTGCGTTGATCCCAATTAATTATGATATTCCGTTTATTTTATTCTCAGGATCAGTAGCGATTCTATCTGCTTTAATCGCATCATTTATTCCTGCGGCTCGTTCTAAGAAGTTAAGCCCTATGGAGGTTATTCGAAATGGATAATATTGTAGAACTAAAAGAAATAACAAAAATTTATGGTGATAAAGTTAAAACTCAAGTCCTTCATGGATTAAATCTATCAATTGAAAAGGGAAGCTTTAACTCAATTATTGGACAATCTGGAAGTGGTAAGAGTACATTACTTAATATTTTAGGAACCTTAGATCGTCCCTCTGGTGGAGAAATCATTATCAATGGTGTTAACACAAAGGCGATGAGTTCGAATCAATTAGCTAAGTTAAGAAATGAAACATTAGGCTTTATCTTCCAATTTCACTTTTTACTCCCTGAATTTACAGCATTAGAAAATGTATTAATGCCTTACCGTATCATGGGGAAAAAGATTGATGATAAAGTAATGGAACGTGCAAATGAGCTTATTGAACTTGTTGGTTTAACTAAGGTTAAAAACAATTTAGCGACTCAAATGTCTGGTGGTCAACAACAACGTACTGCAATTGCTCGTTCACTTATGAATAATCCGAGTATTATTCTTGCGGATGAACCTACAGGTAACTTAGATTCTGATACAACTGAACAAATCTATGATTTAATGCGTAAGATTAATAAGAAGTATAATACGACATTCATTATTATCACACATGATCAACACGTGGCTGAAAAGACAGATCGTATCATTGAAATTAAAGATGGACGAATTGTAATGGATGTTAAGCGTGTAAATGAATAATATCTTCCATTTGGAAGATATTTTTTTATCTTAATCTAAGATTAATATTAACTGTGTTACACTAAGACTGTAATTAATCATATAGGAGGAAAGACGATGAATTTTCTTAAACGAGCATTTCTAAGCTTATCAAGACGAAAAGGTAAATCACTCATACTTTTAGTTATTATTTTTATTTTGAGTAATGTTATGGCAGGGTCCATTGCGATTGGACAAGCTTCTAATAATGTCGAAAAGACAATTAAATTACAATTAGGTGCAAATGCGAGTGTTGAACTTGATTGGGAGAAAATGCAGGATTGGACTGAAGAACAATGGAACTCATTACAATATGTCACTCCAGAAATGGCAGATAAGATTGGTTCATTGTCTTACGTTAAGTATTATGACTATAGTTCAGAGTCCTATATTAATTCTACAACTCTAACTCAATATGATCCTAATATGGTTGAGGTTCCTACGATGAGCTATTTCCCATTAAAGGGTGTTCAATATGCGCCAATAATGGATATTGCGAATGGTAGTGCAACTTTAGTTGAAGGACGTACTTTTGATGAGAACGAGATAACAAATGCGGATTATGTTGCATTAATCTCGGATAAAGTAGCCGAAATTAACAATGTGTTTGTTGGTGATGTCATTTATCTTCAAAATACATTCACAATTTGGAAAGATGACAATACAACAGAAGAAATCAAACGTGATATCGCTCTAGAAATTATCGGTATCTTTACACCTAAAGTTGAACAAAATGAAGAAAATAATGGTGGTTGGATTGATTATACGCCATTCAATCGTATCTATGTTCCTAATGGTGTAGTTCATGCGGAAAATCGTTGGATGAATGAACAGTATGCGGCTGCATATCCAGATTCAAATTTTCAAATTGATCAAATTTATATTACTCCAACATTTGTTTTGAATAATCCAGAAGATGTTGAAAGTTTCAGAACTGAAGCAAAGGGTTTATTACCTGATTATTATAAAGTTACTGTTTCTAGTGATGCATATGATTCAGTTGCTGGCCCAATTAAGTTTATTGGTTCTCTATCAAATATCATTCTTTATGTGGCAATTGGTGCTACGATCTTAATCCTAAGTTTAGTTGTAATTCTATTCTTGCGTGATCGTAAGCATGAGTTAGGTATCTATTTATCGCTCGGTGAAAGTAAAGCTAAAGTTGTTGGTCAAATCTTGATTGAAGTTGTAACAATTGCTTTAATTGCGATTACATTATCGCTCTTGACGGGTAATTCAATTGCTGAATCTACGTCTCAATCAATGATTGATTTAAGAAATGAAATTGCTGGTACGAATGATGATAATGGAATTGTGTATCGCAATATGGGTTACTATCCAGGTAATGGTGTAACTGAAGATGATGTAATGGAAGCATATAAAATTGAATTTTCTTGGGACTATGTAATTATTCTTTATGGTGTAGGTCTTGGCACAGTGTTACTATCTAGTATCGCTCCAATGGTTTATATCTTAAGATTGAAACCTAAGAAGATCATGATGTAGGAGGTAAACCCATGGCAATTCTAAAAGCAAATAATTTAAAATACTATTATCAAGATGGTGAAAATATTCGTACAATTTTGAAGGATTTAAGCATTGAGTTTGAAAAAGGGAAATTCTATACCATCTTAGGACCTTCTGGTAGTGGTAAGACTACGTTATTATCTCTGTTAGCAGCACTTGATGAACCTAAAGAAGGAAAGATCTTATATAACGATCAAGATATTAAAGCAATTGGTTATGAAAAATATCGTAGAAATATGGTAAGTATCGTTTTCCAAAGCTACAATCTTGTTCCATATATGACAGCTGTTGAGAATGTAATGATTCCTATGGCAATTACTGAGAATGAAATTCCGAAGAATACTAAAGAAGTTGCATATAATTTATTAGATTATATTGGAATTACTAAATCTAAAGCAGATCGTATTGTAAATAAACTATCGGGTGGTGAGCAACAACGTGTTGCGATTGCTCGTTCACTAGCAAGTAACGTTGATATTATTTTCGCAGATGAACCTACAGGTAACTTAGATTCTGAATTAGAAGATGAAATCATTGAGATTTTTAAGACCTTAGCACATGAGCATAACAAATGTATTATTATGGTTACTCACTCTAAGGAAATTGCTGATAAGTCTGATGTTTCATATCAGTTGAAAAAAGGAGTGTTATTGCAAAATGAGTGACTTCTTAAATAAGTTTTCTAAAAAAGATTACAAAAGTGAATCTCAAGAGAAACCAAAATCGATCGAAACGCCAAAAGAAGAAGTGAAGACAGTTGAATCAAAACCTGTCGAAACTGTAAAACCAACTCCTGTTGTTTCTACTTCACGTCACGAGGAAGAAGTACATATTGATCCTAGCTATCGTAGGAACCAAAGAAATAAGATAATTATTGGTGCTGTTGCGATTGTCGCATTGCTTGCCTTATCATTTGGAGTTTACTACTTGCTTAATCAAGTTCAAATTCCTGATTATGTAAATAAACCATTATCAGAATTAAAAACATGGGCATCTAGAAATAATATTGCTTTAGAAACAGAGTATCAATTCAATTTAGAAGTAAATAAAGACTATATTATTGATTTAAATCCTGTCGCGAACTCAAATATTCAGAAGGGTTCTATCCTAAAAGTTATTGTTAGTGATGGTGCGGACCCTGATGAACAGATTCAAGTTCCTGATTTTACCGGTAATACTTATTATCAAATTCAAGAATGGTTAAGTACGAACAAGATAAATAATTTGCGTATTACTTACGAAAACAATGAAGATATTCCAGTGAATGAATTTGTTCGTATCGTATTCAATGATAAGACGATTACAAGTGATTCTTATACACGTAAAGATTATGGCTTAATCTATTTGTCTAATGGTCCTGTTGTATATGAAAAGAATATTAAAGTACCAAATTGGACAACTGCTGCGACAAGTGTAGTAAGTGCTCAAGCTTGGGGATTAGAACAAGATGTAGAGGTAATTGTAAATTTAGTTAATTCTACATCAGTACCTAAAGATATTATTATCTCTCAAAGTATTGCTCCAGATACAATGATTGCGAAGAAGAGTAAGATTACGATTACTGTTTCTCTTGGTCAAATTGTCACAGTTCCTGATTTCTCTAAGATGTCGAAAGAAGAAGCTGAAAACACATCCTTAAGTAATGCGGTTGTTAAGTATGTTGAAATGTATCAACCAAAAACAGGTGCTACTTATGGCTCATATATCTGGCAAGATGTAAAAGCTGGAACAAATATCGATCAAAGTAGTGCAACTAAATTGGTTATTACAGTCTATTACTCATTGGGTCAACCATATTTGAGTTCAATGGTAGGTCATTCTGAAGCTGAAATTCCAACATTTATATATGATCAAAATCTAAAGAGTGCAAATTTTACTTTTGAAGTACAAGCTTCAACCATTAATGAGGCTCCTAAAGGT
>CAYWGS010000078.1:5984-6835 GCA_964457525.1 uncultured Erysipelotrichaceae bacterium
GATCACGCCTACTAGTGCTCCTATAACTAACAAATACAAAATTGATTCTTTAAAATTATCTTCAAAATATCAGACGGATCAAATTATACACCTTGATGATTCAAGGTGTTTTTTTTATGGTTGTAAAAGAGGCTGTGTTATAATTTTTTATATGTTATAGGAGGTTATATGAAAATAGCTATTATTGCTGCAAGTGGTAAAGCAGGTAATTTAATCGTAGAAGATGCATTAAAAAGAAAGTATGATGTAACCGCAATCGTTCGTGATGCTTCTAAAGTTATTCAGGATATACCAGTTGTAGAGAAAGATATATTATCGATTAAGAAGGAAGATTTACAACCATTTGATGTTGTTATTAATGCGTTTGGGGCTAAGGAAAGTGATCCAATTATTTATCAAACAAGTACAAGGCATCTTATTAACGAGTTAGAAGGAACGAGTATTCGAATGATTGTTGTAGGTGGAGCAGGAAGTTTATATACGGATGAAACATTGAAAATACAGGTATATCAAACTCCAGAGTTTCCAGCAAGTGTTTATCCTACAAGTTCAAATATGGCTAAAGCATTAGAACTATTAAAAGAGAGTTCGATTAATTGGACATTCTTCGCTCCAGCTGTGCGATTTGACTTTAAGGGAAGAAGAAGTGGGTTAACGAAACTAGGAAGTAACTTTGTTATTTTAAACAATACAAATGAAAGCTATATCAGTTATTTAGATTATGTAGATATATTATTAGATGAAGTTGAGAATAGACAATATAATCGTCAAGTCATGACTGCTGTATCAGAAAAGTAAAAAGAGGCTGTAACGAATAAACAGCTTTGAATAGAAGACAAATGAAAAGGTCC
>CAYWGS010000079.1:0-6784 GCA_964457525.1 uncultured Erysipelotrichaceae bacterium
TTTAAATACTTGATAATGATTTTGCGATTCTTGCAGCGAGTCTTGAGTTATTGAAGACTAATGCTTTATTTGCGACAACTGATTTTCCTTCTGTATCATGATGTAAAGCAGCTAATAAAAATGGTGTTACTTCTTTTCCCTTTACGCCTTGTTGGATGGACTTATCCAGTGCTTCATTGATCTTAGAACGAATATATGTTGGATCCATTTCATATTCTGTTGGAATTGGATTTGCTATAATGAGGCCTGCCTTGAATCCTAATTCTTCTTTAGTACGAATAATCTTCGCAATATCTTCAGTAGTATCAACACGATAGTCTACTTTTAATCCACTATCACGGGTATAGAAATCAGGGAATGCATCGGTTTGATAACCAACAATGGACACACCTAAGGTTTCTAAGTATTCTTTCGTACGCGGTAAGTCAAGAATGGATTTCGCACCAGCACATACAACATTCACATTTGTGTTCGCAATTTCAACTAAGTCCGCGGATACATCCATCGTATCTTCACCATGCATGTGAACACCACCGATGCCACCTGTCGCAAATACTTTTATTTTTGCCATATGAGCAAACATCATGGTTGTCGCAACGGTTGTTGCACCACTTAATCCAAGAGCTAATATCGGCGCGACGTCTCTTCTACTGCATTTAGGTATACTTCTATTTTGGGCAAAGAATAGAATATCTTCTTCACTCATTCCAATCAAAATCTTTCCATCACGAATACCGATTGTTGCGGGGATTGCCCCTTCTTCACGAATAATACTTTCACAGGTTTTAGCACAATCTAAATTTTCTGGGTAATTAAATCCATGAGAAATTATCGTAGACTCAAGAGCCACAACTGGTTTTCCTTCTAATAATGCTTGTTTTACTTCATCTTTAATCACTAAATATTTTTCTAAGTTCATCGTTTCATCCGTTCCTTTACCATTTCTAAACTAATATTTGGATTCACCGTATATGGTGATTCAATCGCAATACTTGCACACGTTAGCGCAAATCGAACACAATCTTTTTCTTCGAATTCATTTAACTTCGCAAACACAAGACCTGCCATAAAGGCATCCCCTGCACCTGTCGCATTCTGAATATTTGTTGGTACACTTGATACAAACCCCGATTCCACATTCGTTTGATAATACGCACCTTCTGCCCCAAGCGTTATATAAACGCATTTGACCCCTTTACTTCTTAGTACTTCTGCCGCTTTTCGTACATCATCTCGATTATTAATCTCAATATCACTTAAGAATTCCGCTTCTAATCGATTACATTTCAAGGTATCGAAATAGTGGAGTTTGTTCTTAATGCTCTTTGCTTTACCAACAGAAACAGGATCAATAAATATACGTTTGGATGAACCATAGTTTTCACCAATCACATCCATAACATCACCAGGCAATACCGCATCCACAACAATTATTTCACTTCCTTTAAGCACATAATCTTTCTTAAGAATATAGTCTACCGGAATCTTATCCAATGCGGCTGTATCACTTAACGCTAAATCCATATCACCTTCATCATCTAATATGGCAATATAAGTAGTGGTTGTTTCACCATGAACCATATATGCTTCACTAATATCCACATTCGACTTAATACACGATTCTTTTATCATCTGTCCAAATGAATCATCGCATAAAGCAGTTAACAAGGACACATGAGCACCTAATCGTGATAAATTTTCCGAAATATTTCTTGATACTCCTCCTGCAGATACGCGAATTTGACCAGGGTTGGAATCTTTATGGATCAGTGGATTATGACTTCGACCTACGATGTCAATCATGGAAGCCCCAATCACAACCAATTTATCCTTACGATTCACTATATAGCCTTTGCCTTCGATGTATCGCTTCTTGAGTAAGTTTGAAACATGTACTGAAACAGACGACCGAGTAATATTCAACTTCTTAGCTAACTCATCTTGACTAATTTGTGGATTCTCACAGATTAACTCAAATACTTCTTGTTCCTTCGTTGTTAGTTCTTTCATACTCTCCTAAGCATATGCTTATCTAATAAGCACAACCTTACATTTATATTAACAATATTCCCCACTAGAGTCAATATGGTATGATTGTAATAATAAGGTGGAAATATCATATGAAAATCTGTGGAATTGAAGCAGGTGGCACAAAGTTTGTACTAGGGTTAGGAGATGAAAATGGGAATATTTTTATTCGAGAGACCATTCCAACAGAATCTCCAGAAATCACAATTAATGCATGTAAATCATTTATCCTAAAACATCAACCCGATTGTATTGGAATCGCATCTTTTGGACCGATTGATTTAGACTCTAAAAGTCCGAACTATGGTTCAATCACATCGACACCTAAACCTGGTTGGTCTAATACTCCTTTGGTTTCTGAAATTAAGAAAGTTTTTAGTGGTCCAATCGGTTTTGATACGGATGTTAATGGAGCTGCTCTAGGTGAATCGATTTGGGGTAAAGGTAAAGATGTATCATCTTGTTTATACTTAACCATTGGAACTGGTATTGGTGGTGGATATGTTGAAAATAATCAATGTTTACATGGATTACTTCATCCTGAGATGGGACATATTTTATTAAGAAAACATCCTGATGATGTGTTTGTTGGTGTTTGTCCATTTCATAAGGATTGTTTCGAAGGGTTAGCGAGTGGACCTGCTTTAGAAGCACGTTATCATAAAAGCGCAAAAGAGCTTGATGATCAAAAGATTTGGGATATCGAGGCGTATTATATCGCTCAAGCTTGCGTGAATTATATTTTAATCCTATCGCCAAAAATAATTTTATTAGGTGGTGGAGTTATGCACCAGAAACAATTGTTCCCTTTAATTCGAAAACATGTTAAGGATTTGCTGAATAGTTATATTCAACACACAAATATCCTAATCGAAAACGATCAGTATATTACTGAACCGGGTCTTGGTGATAATGCAGGACTATTAGGCGCATTCGCATTGGCACTTTTAGCACAGAAAAATGTTTAGGTATTGTATATATTATCATGTTAGAATTAACTAGAAAGAGTACTTGAAAACGATGATCTATGTAATTGAGTATGAACTAGTCGCATTTATAGCCTTAGTGATCGTATCACTAAAGTACTTTTACTCGAAATATTTCCCTAGCCAACAAAATCGAATCTTCGGTTATATCTTATTGGTAAGCTTATTAACGCTCTTTTTTGACTTGTTAACTGCATTTACCCTAAGTTATACCAATTTAATACCTTTATGGTTCAATATCTTTTTGAATTCTTTATATTTTAGTTTTCAAACCATCAATCCAGCTATCTTTGTGGTTTATGTATTATCCCTATTAGGCAACTTAAGCTTTTTAAAAACTAAACGGTTAAAACTGATATTTCTACCAGCTCTAATAAATCTATTTCTTCTTTTCGTAATCAATCCATTCACTGGAATCTTTTTCTATTTCGATCTAAGTAGTAAATATACACATGGATCTTTATTCTTTATTTTACACATCGTTGCGCTAATCTATTTACTCATCGGTTTCTTCTTTACCATTAAAGAACGATCAAAACTCTCTCCTGTTCAGTTTAGAACGATTGTTGGCTTTGTGTTTGCGATCTTTATTACGATGTATCTTCAAGCTCGTTTTCCAAGATACTTAATCACAGGTGTAATACTTTCATTCGGATCAATCATTATGTACTTTACCCTACAAAATCCACAACACATGAAAGATACATTGACGGGCAGTTTCAATTATAGTGCAATGCTTGAGTACTTGTCTGAGTTGATTAAATCAAAACAAAAGTTCCACCTAATAGCGATTAATATTAATGACTTTAGTCGTATCAATCGAATATTTGGATTAAAGAATGGTAATCAAATTCTAATAAATGTATCCGATACACTTACAAACAACACGAATAATGCTTGGATATTTAGAATGAAGGGGACACGTTTTGTGATTATCACACAAAGCAATCGATCGTATCAGAATTCTAAGAGTTTGTTAGAGAATTTGGTTGATTCGACCTGGCAGATTGATTCCAATCAGATTGTTGTGTCGATGAGCGTTTGTTCGTTGTTCGAGTTAAATAAACATGTTCATACAATTGATGATGTTGTTAATATTATCGAAACTTCTTTCATTCAATCCGAAATAAATGGGGTTAAACAGAAATTTATCTCTTCAGATGATGGATTATACAATAAACTTGCTCGTGTTATGGCGGTTGAGTCTGCGTTACGTCAAGCCCTTGATTCTAATTCTGGCATTGAATTATATTTCCAACCAATCTATTCAATCAAGGATAAGAAATTTAAATCTGCTGAGACACTTCTTCGTTTATTCGATCCAATCCTTGGTGCTATTTCTCCATCTGAGTTTGTGCCAATTGCAGAAAAGAATGGATTGGTCTTACAAATGGATTTATTGGTTGTAAAGAAGGTATGTCAATTTATATCAAAATACGACATTAAAAAGACATTAGGAATCGATTACCTAAGTGTTAATCTCTCTGCAGCCGAATTCTTGAATATTCATATGCCTGAGAAGATTACAGAAATCATCAAGGAATATGAAATTGATCCTAGTTTAATTGTTTTTGAGATTACTGAAACGGTCGCAACGGTATCGTATGATATTGTAAGTTCATGTATGAAAGAATATCGTACACTCGGCTTTAGATTTGCACTCGATGACTTTGGGACGGGTTATGCAAATTTATCTCAAGTGGTAAGTTTACCTTTCTCAATTGTTAAAATAGATCGAGAATTACTCAGTGGTTCTAAAATAGTTTTAGAAGATATGTTACGAATGTTTAGACGTTTAGGTCTTATAAATATTATAGAAGGTGTTGAAACGATTGAACAATCCGATTTTGTACAAGCCATGGATATCGATTATATTCAAGGTTATCTCTACGCAAATCCATTAAATGAAGAATCATTTGTTGATTTTATTCAAAAACAACCCTAAAAAAATAGAGCCTAAGCTCTATTCTTGAGACCAGTTCAATTCAACTGGTTTTATTTTGTATACATCCTTTTCTAAGATGATAGTATAACTTGCATTTTCAAGTGTAGCAGTACCTTCTTTTGAACTATACTTCGCATTCACTTGAGCTGTATAGGTATTATCTTCATTCTTATTAACACTGAGTATTTCATAATTCTTCAAAACAAACTCAGATTCAATAATCGCACTTGAGAACTCATCATAATCCTCTGCACGATCATCCATAGGCGTTAATAAATACTGGTGAGAATATCGTTTAAACAACTGAGCATCTAAGTAACGTTTTAGAGCTTCTTCTGGTGTTCTTTCTAGAATATCTTCACCTTCTACACGTACATTTGAATTAATCTTGTCTTCATAGAAGAAGCTTAATGGGTAGTAGGTATTACTTGCATTCCAAATGATGTATTCATTCAGCCCTAATTCAACACCAGCCGCAATTTGTTTACCAATCGCATCCTCTTCATAAGGGATATAACCCTTAACCCAAGTTGCGGTAAAGCCTTGGTACCAAGAACGAATGATTGCAGGATTACGTTGAGCTGCATTTCTTTCTAATGCTTCAAGAAGTGCTGTGCGAACGACTTCATATGGATATTGATCCGGTACATTAAATCCATAGAAACCAGAACCATAATGACTTGGATAAATCATTGGACAAATGTATTCCGTACTATTCGCAATCATACGCCATGTTTGACCAATATCTTCTGGTTTATCATCCCATGAATGGGTCACAACACCAAATACATCGGCAGAAACATGAACATTATATGGATCGAGTTTTTCACGTGCATAGAGTAAGAAATCACGTATTGCTTCATCTTTGTCACGATCATTTCGACCAGGGAAATACGTAATCGGATTATAGTATTTTGCATTATCTGGGAAACGTACATAGTCGTATTGGATTTCATCAAATCCTCGTAATGCGGCTTCTTGTGAAACCGAAATAACATAATCCCAAACATATTGATCAAATGGATTAACCCAAGCAAATCCTGAACGATCTAGATAGACACCACCACTATTCAATTGAATCGCATGATCCGGATTATTCTTCGCAAAGAAGGGATCTTTAAATGCCACAATACGTGCAATGGTATAGATTTCTTTTTCTTTGAGATAATTCATCAATGTATCAAAATCCTTCATGGGTGTATTCCAATTGGATCCAACACGATTAACAATCTCAACATCACTTTTCCAAGCAACCAATCCTTCATCATTCTTAACATCAATTACCAAAGCATTGATTTCAGTTGCTTCCGCAATGCCAAGAATCTTTTCTAATTTATTGACTTGATCTAAGCGAGACTCATCAAAAGACTCACCATTTTTAAGTGCTAAGATATAGTTTTTATAATATTCGATATCATCAAGATTGAATGGAAAACCAGCCACATTGGATGTAACATAGAGTGCTTTTGCCTCTACTGTCACAAGTTCATTTTCTTGATCAATCGCTGGAAGCGGAACGTAAAACTCACCTAACTCCGTTTTTCGCGTTTCTTCAAGTAAGCGTCTTTCTTCCACCAACTTCTCATACGCTTCTTTATCTAATTCTTCTTGAGTAGGACCTTCTTCAGTAGGAACATTTGGAGTATCAACTTTTGAACAAGCTGTAAATACCATTAATCCTAATAAAACAATAATTAACCAATTTTTCTTCATAATTTCTCTCAATCTATTGTCTAGGATAAGTATACAATTCTTTAGATTCATTTATTGTTAACTTATCCACCAAGTCTTCAGGAATCGTAATAATATCTGGATTGCCATCACT
>CAYWGS010000080.1:0-6680 GCA_964457525.1 uncultured Erysipelotrichaceae bacterium
ACACGATAATTTATAGCGCATTTTCTCAAAACCACACGCTAGCTTATATTACTTTCTTTACTGATATAAATTCATTTGTGATGGACTTGTAGAGCTTCTTGATGGTTCAATAATCAACTCGCCACTTCGAACTAATTTAACAAAGATTTTAGCAAGAATAGGATCAAATTGTTTACCAGCATTACTTTCAATCTCATCAAGGGCATAATCGATACTTAGATGAGTCTTATAGTGTCGATTGGATGTAATCGCATCAAACGCATCTGCTACCGCAATACAACGAGCTGCAAATGGAATGTTTTCTCCCTTTATACGACGAGGATATCCACTACCATCCCAACGTTCATGATGTCCTACTACAGCAGGAATAACATGACTGAAGGAAGGGAGATACTTAATAATGGTAATTGACATATCGACATGCATCTTCATGATTTCATATTCTTCATCGTCTAATCGTGTGAACTTTGTAAGAATATGTTCAGGAATACCAATCTTACCAATATCATGCAAGAGGGATGCTTGACGAATCATTTCAACTTCTTCTTTACTTGCGCCAGCTTCTTTCGCAATCGCTGTTGCATATTGAGCAACACGTTGACTATGACCAAAGGTATAGTGGTCTTTCGCATCAATCGCAGCAGTTAGTGCATAGATTGTGGCCATATTCATTTCATCAGAAGCCGAATCATTCATTTTCTGATCATGAATTTCAGGATTGAATATTACAGATTTATTTTTACCTGTTACCTTAGCGTAACGTAATGCGGCTGTGGCTTTTGAAATAAGATCTTTATCATCACTTGCTATACTTGGGGCAGAACAGATACCTGCAGAGATCGTAATATTTCGAGTAATTTCATCACCCTTAGCCATTGAAGTAATTTCAACACGTTCACGAATCTTTTCGGCTAATTCATAAGCACTTCTTGAATCAACATAAGGAAGGATAATAGCGAATACGTCTCCACCATAACGACAAATAGTTCCTCTTTCTCCATTCACAAACTGAATGGCTTCTGAAACTCTTTGTAATACAAGGTCTCCTGAATAATGGCCATAAATTTCATTGAATAATGCGAACATATCTATGTTGATCATTATGAGTGATACCATTTGTGATCTTAAATCTTTTGTTTGTTTCTGCAATTGTTCAATAAAGTAACGATGATTATAGAGTCCGGTTAAACTATCCATAATCGCTTCTTTTTGGAACTTCTCGAACATACGTGCATTAGACATCGCGATTGAAGCGGTTGCACATAAAGTAGATACTGCATTTAAGTCTTCGTTGCTTAATAAGGTTTGATAATCCTTAGATGAGATGATTAACATCCCAATAATTTCGTTGTTATATTTTAGTCCAATCGCAGCCTCAAATCGAATTAATACAAGTTCTTGTCTTTCTTTTTCCCACAATGTTTTAAAGATTGGGTGAGTATTCAAGTACTCTTCTTTAATTACATCATTGAATTGATTAAACCATTGAACAAATGGGTGATTCTGTCGAAGGTTTAAGTTAACACGATTTAACTTCTTGTACGATGCATAATATCCGAAATCATCATTTTGACTATTCTTGAAGAAGATTGAGATATCGTCATTGTTCGTTAATTGGTATACAACTTTTAGTAATTCTTGTACTAAATGCTCAATATTTAAGTTATTCGATGCGGATAATGTAAAGTTCTTAATAAGATTATTTTGATGGTTTTCCTTCTTATTAAAGAAGTTATCCACTAGACGATGAATTAAACTAAATAATGGTTGGAATATTATGATTGTAATTAAAGTGGTTAAGAGTACAAATATTTCTCTACTCATTCCATTATTTATTTGATCAAAGAAATCAAGTAATTGATTAACAAGTAATGCGACAGCACCAAACAATAAAGTCATGATTAAGGTAAAGACTAAGGTACGTGTTACAACTATTCTTAACTCAACAACATGTTCCTTATAGATGGCATACATCAACAAGAGTGATGTGATAATACCAGCTGCGAAGTCAACTGGATACTTACCAATGGCTGGAAGAATATTTAATGCGAATCCAATATAGAGAATGAATAGACCTATTAGTACAGGATAGAGTCGTTTTGTGTTCTTTAACCCATATTTAAATGCATTTCTCATTTTAAATAAACTACTTGATAATAAGATGAATACAATCGCAAATCCAGGATAAGCTAAAGGGCCTGGAACATAGGAGACTTCTTTAATAACATCTCCAGCACTATTCGTAATCTTTAGAATTTCGGCTGATGTAACAGTTAAACCTAAAGTATGAAGCACCATTAATAAGAGCATTACAATCGTCCAACCCATGATATGGAGTTTCTTTAGACTTGATGTAAAGATACTAATGAAGATATAGGCAAAATAAGGAACAAAGGTAATACATGCGGTCATGACTCTAGACCAGAAAATAACACTTGGTGCAAATTCCGCTTTCATCAAAATTGAAGAGGCGGACCAAAGAATCATAACGGAAACATATAACATGAACGAGATAATTAACTTATCTTTCTTAGAAATTGCGAGCATGAAAAAGAGCATTGTGTTTAAGATCAATGCAAGTGTCGGCAATCCCCAGTAGATAAGGTTTTGAATTACCATCGCTTCTCCTTATGCTTTCCCTTTAATATTACTTTTCTTCAGTACTTCAGTCACGTCGAAATGTGAAGGATTCACTTTAGCCATTTTATGCTTAATACTATCTGTATAGTTACGAATTGTACCACTTGGAAGAACAATAACTTCTAATGGTTCGATTCCTAACATTTTCTTTAAACTCTTGTAATCATCATCTAAATATTTAAAATAAACTTCTAAATGTTCTTTAATAAGTTCAGGATCTTCAAGTCCTAAACTATTATCCTTTTGACTAAGTTCAATGTATAGAGCCACATAAGGACGTTTGTTCTCATTATAACGTTTACATGCGAACCAATTATCGATGTTTAATTTAGATAACTTAATAACTTCATTAATCGTTCTTTCGGTAATACGTGTGAAACCTGCTAAATCAATGACAGGATCAATTCGATCAATATATTCAAAATGCGGTAGGTTAATGCCATCTTGTTTACGGTTTAAACTAACACATTTGAAAACATCTCCAATACGATATCGAGCAAATGCACCACCTTTAAGTGTTGTAATAACGATTTCATAATAATGATCTGGTTTTAACTCATTCATCAAGTAGGTTCTAGGTACATAGTTTGGATCTTGTAAGTTCTTATAGAACTCTTCCATCGGAATAAATTCATAGAAACATACTTCAGGGAAGAAAACTAATCCGCTCTTACTCCATGATTCAGTCCCAATACAAGTTGCCTCAGTTCCACCAAATAGTTCAAGTGGTCTTACACCCCAGTATTCTTCAATTTTATCTTTAAAATGTGCTGTATCCGTTCCTGCACATACAAAACCTTTGAGTTCAAATACATCTTTTGGAAGAAGTGGACGCTTCTCCATTTTAGCTTTAACCTTAGCACGAGCAAACTTAACGAGCTGTTTAATATCAAAGGATAGTAGATTTAATCCACCCGAAGATGTTCCACCTTCAGTAAAGCTTTCACTCATACGTAGGATGACACTACTTAGTCCATAAAAGAGACCAATTCCTTTTTGTATGCCCATTTTAAATCCTACTTTATTACGTTCACCAAAAGACATCTTATTACCAGCTTCAATTCCTGGCATAAAGTTAACTGTATATTCGCCTTGTAAGGTATAAGGTAATAGACCAGTGATATAAGGAAGAGGTGCCATACCATTTAAGAAGTTCATATTAGACTTTAAATCAAAATGCCCTTTACGCTTACTGGTCGCAAGCATAATACAAGCGAACGCAACATCTTTATGAGTCGCAATCATACTTGCGGAATAAGGTGCAACTTTAATCGGCGCTTTTCCACCTTCCCAAGTGGTTTGAATCCATACAACCGGTTCAGCAGGGAGTACTTTAGTATTTTTGGTTAGTAAGAAGTCTGCATAATCTTCATAGCTGGTTAAAGGAACAATTCTTCTAAACTCATCTGGATTACGTGGTTTTTGGCCTTTCATTATCTTCTGACCAAGTTCACAGTTCGCGTAGAGTTCGATTTGTTCCATTAACAACTGATTCTGTACTTCCATGAATTCATCCAAACTCATGTCTAAAAAACTACAGTATCTTTGCCATAGCTCTTCTTTACTTTTGGTTTTAAGCATTTGATCAAAATTCATTTGCTTATTCTCCCTTTAATAATGTTGTACGAAAACGATTAAAACTCTCCTTAGTAATCAATAAAAATGGTGTCTTCTTTTGATAATCCGTATATCCATCTAAAGTATGAGGAAAGAAATAACGATCTTGGACCCATACATGTAAAATATCCATTAATGTCCATAAAACTGTCGCATATAACATCATCCATTTACCACTTGCCAAGAAAAGGAAAAAGTAAGTAAAAAAGAATGCCCAAACTCCAGGATGTCTACAAAGTGCATAAAAACCTGTATCAATCACCTTGTTGCCTTGACCAGATACATAAGTTGCCTTAAAAGGAAGTGCACCAAAGAGTGCATAAAACATGATACACGCACTAATAAATGAAAGGATGACGAATAATATTTTAAAAGATACCGGTAGGGTAAAATCAATATTTTGATTGAAGAATATTTTGACCGTAGAAAACACCAGTAAAGCCACACCGACTGAGAATAAACTGTTTATCAATGGATGAATTTTCTTTACTTTATTAAAATCGAAGAGGTATAAAACGCCAAATCCTATACAACCCCAAACTAGTGCTTCCACAAATTTCCCCTTATAGCCGTAAGTGAATTATAAACCAACATTTTTTTGTATACAACATTTTATTAAGCAATATGTACTAAATTTGTATTTTATTGATGTAAAATTGGTCTAAATGTGAAAAAAATAATATATTTCGATAAAAAAAACTCCCGAGGGAGTTTATTCTAGCTCAAGTTTATGATCATTCAACCAAATTGAACAATAGATAAGACCTGCACTAACAACTGCGTTATAAATAAAGTCAATTATATAGTTTGTCCAGTTTAAATCAAATCCATTATTCTGTTCAAACCATAACCAATCTGAGATGAAATTGTTGTTTAAGTTACTAAATATAAAGTTAATCACCAAGTAAACAATAATCCCAACAGCTAATTTATTCTTACTGACATAACTTGTATTCGCAATCACAACTGCGATTAGAACGACTGAACAAGTATAGATGATGTTTATAGTAATTTGAGGGAATGATATTACAAGAAACTTAAGAATTTCTGGAATAAGTGTACCTAAATCAATTCTTGATATGAATTCTCTAAACTCAATAGGGAAACTAGGTGTTAGAGCCCAATATCGAAGCGATAGAATACCACCAAAGATTAGAATCGCTAGAAGTAGTACCAATGAAGTAAGTAGTATCCAGATAATCGCTGTAACTATTTTTGATAAGAATGTTTCGAGCGTTGAAACTGGAAGAGTATGTGTTAAGTAACCTTCTTTCGAGTACAAACGATTGGAGAATAGTTTAATTGTTGTAAGTGTAAGGATCACTGAAGTCGCAATAATTAAGGCAAAGAATGGAATAACTGTTATGATACCTAACCACTGGTTTTTATCACTGATAGACAAGGAAGAAATAAGCGCAAATAGTAGTAAACCCATGTAGAGCGGTAGTAATTCTCGATAACTTGACTTGATATCATGTTTAACTAATTTCATTAACATTTGAAGACCTCCTTAAATAATTCATCGATTGATTTATTATGGGATGAACGTATTTGATCTACATCATCACAGAGTACAACTTCGCCTTCTTTTAAGAACACAACGGTATCAAAGATTTGTTCAATCTCAGATATAATATGTGTCGAAATGATGACAAGAGAATCACTCGCATAATTATCAAGAATCGTATTAAGAATGAGTTCACGAGCTGCAGGATCGACTCCACCAATCGGTTCATCCAAAATATAAATTTTTGCGTTTCTTGACATAACTAAGGCGAGTTGGAATCGTTCTTTCATCCCCTTAGACATGGTCTTAATGGATTGTTTAGAATCAAGCTTTAGCTTCGCCATTAAATCGCGCATACGTGTCTCATCAAAATCAGAATACATATCTTTAAATAAGTCGATTGCTTTCTCCCCATTCATCCAATCGGCTAAATACGTTTGATCCGGTAAGTAAGAGATAAGTGATTTACTGTGAACACCTACAGATTGATTATCAATCAACACCTCACCACTATAATCACGTAGTAATCCATTTAATATCTTAATCAATGTTGTTTTTCCAGATCCATTTGGGCCAAGAATTCCAACAATTTGTCCTGGTTTCAAACTGAGTGATACATTTTTCAATGCTTCAGTTTGCTTATAGCGTTTACTCACATTTTTTAGTTCAATCATGAGTTATTCCTTTCTTTAAAAGCTTGTTTTAAGTAATTTATACTATCTTCTTGTGATACCTTGAGTTGATCGAGTTCACTCACAAACGTATTGACTTTGTCCATTATCATTTGTTCTTTTAAACTTTGAATAAGACTTTGATCATCGGTTACGAATCGACCGATGGTACGATCACTTTTTACTAAATTGAGACGTTCTAATTCAGATAAAGCCCGTTGCACTGTATTTGGATTCACTTGATA
>CAYWGS010000081.1:0-6658 GCA_964457525.1 uncultured Erysipelotrichaceae bacterium
CTCCAGTACCGAACGATTTGTTTAAGGTTTCTTGAAGATTAGATAATATTTCTTCATTACTTGTACCACTCAATTGAATCGCACGCGTAACCCCATCAAGACTCACATTTATGCTTGAATCACTCGTAATTTTACTTGGGTCAATCGTTAACTTTATGGAAGATGTTACTGAGTTTTGACTAATAACTTGTGAACCTGTCGCAAGTTGTTTGATATAGTCAATCGTTAATTCACTTGATCTACTTTGATTGGACGAAGCTATTACACTGTCTGAACTCGAAGTAACTGTTTGACTTGAAAAAAATGATTTTGATAATAAGTTTGTTTTAGGATTCAAATTATCGAAGTACTTTCTTTGCAAGTTCTGAATATTTGAAATCACATCACGATATATTTCTTGTTTCCACAGAGTTTGTTGTTTCAAACCAAGTTGTTTATCAATCTTTGTTTGTGTCTTTGCCAACATGCCTTCGATTACAGATTCTGAATCAATGCCTGTTGATAAACCTAGAATACCTGAAGATCTATAGGATCTTGAGTTATTGCTATTATTAATGGATACCATAGGTCCTCCTATATTTTTTTTGAATTAAACTTTAATGCAGATAAATCATTGATTTCAGTCTCGTAGGTATCAAAGTACTTCTTTATCTTTGATAGATTCGTCACCTGAGTAAGACTTTCTTGTAGATCTTTCTGATATTGATTAAATTGATTGTGGATTGTATTTTCAAGTGACTGAATCGTTAGAAGAGCTTCATAAATTTCTTCAAAACAATCACGAATCTCAAGTAAACCTGGCTGAATATCATTACGACTTGTTTTGATATCTAAACACTTTAAATATTCTTCTTTTACAAGAGAATCTTCTAGCCAAGCGCTAATCATTAAATCAATCGCATCGATCTTAATAATGATTTCTTGTCTTAGATCAAAAATCGAATTAAGTTCTTCAATATCACTATTCAAAATTTGATGACTGAGTGATTCATACTCATCTAATTTTCCCTTCTTATCTCTAAGAAGTTGATATAAACTCTTATTCATTTTCTTTTTTCAACCGATTAAAGAATGTTTTAATCTCTTTCTGATCAAGTTGTTTTAATGCATTTTGGTTTTCAGACTTGATAGTATCAACTAACTCTTTACGTAATACTTTTACTTCTTTTGGCGCAACAATCGCTATTTTAACGCTGTCTTTGCCTATTTCCTGAACAATAATTTCGATTCCTCCATCAATAATAATGGATTCTTTTTCTTTTCTCGCGAGTACTAACATGTCTTATACCATCCTAGCCTTAAACGGTAAGTCTTGGTTTAAGATGAGTTGTGCTCCTTGATTATTCTTAGAGTTTAATAGAATAGGACTCTTAAGATTAAGTGTAGACTCTTCAAATGTATCGCCTAAACTAACGATACATAATAGATCTACTTCTTCTAATTTATTAGCTTGAACAGTATTTAAATCACCCGAACTTAATTCAATGTCTAGATTTGGCACAAATCGTGTTGGATTCGCTAAGACAAAACAAACATCTTTCTCTTCAATCGATTGAAACCATACTAAATCCGTTCCAATTTCTTCATCTGAAATAAGTGTATATCGTTTGGATGATTCAAATCCATAGACAGGTTGAATCATATCGATAATTGTTTCTGGCATAATTTCAATTAAACCAAAATATTTGCTTTGTATTTGCATAATCACCCTCTATTTTTCTTTATTAGGATTCGCACTTTCAGGAATGTAAATGGGATCTCCAACATACTCAAACTTTATTTCACTGTATTGACTCACCACAAAATCTAAATTACTTGGTTCATACTTCATTTCAGGTTTAATCATCGGTTGAATCTTAGCACTTTGACTTGTTTGTGGCAAAAAGGTCATATTTTGTGATGTTTCATCGATCATTTTCTCTTGTATAACAGTATTAATATTATTCTTCACTTCATTCAGTTTAATATTCTTTGGTAGAACACTTGTCGCATTAATTCGTTTTGAATGACTTACATTGAACTGAACTTTCTTTGTATTAATCGTTGGATTTTTTATCTTCTGAACTTGGTTTTTGGGTTCAACCTTGACATACTTCCCTTTTTCAACTTGTACCGATATTTTAATCGGTTTCGTCGTTATTTTTAATAGATTACTCATACTATCTCATAAAATCAAAAATGGATAGAGGAAGTACTTTTGAACCAAGTTGTAAACTAATTTGATACGCCATATCATACGATTTATTGATTATAGTTTCTTCTTCATAATCAATTGATTCAAGATGATTCTGTTGTTCAGTTAGATTTAATTTTTCATTTTCCAAACGATTGATGGTATTTTCCAAATAAGCATAACGTGTTCCAATATCAGTTACTTGTATCAGTAAACGATCATTCGATTCTTTAAGTTGATTCTGATAATTGGATAATTGACTAACATCGCCTGATTTTAGATCTTTGACTGCTTTATTTAGCATTGATACAAGATTATTTGGGATGCCTTGACTATTCTTGCCGTATCCCAGTAATTGAATCGCAGAAGTGTTTAATTTAACAACACTACTTTCATCTAATTGATCATTGTTAAATTTCATCCCAATCCCAACATCAATAAAGATGGAATCATCCTTTAAATCAGTATCCAATATTTCATCGACATTCACTCCGTTGAACAATACAGTCCCGTTGTTTTGTACACTGATGGGTGCTTCGTTGTTTAATCCAGAGAATGTATAGCGATCACTGGTTTTTACATTAACTAATTGAACGATACTATTATTAATTTCTTCTAATTCATTCGCAATAATGGTTAAGTCAGAATCGCTATTAAGACCACTTCCTGCTTTGACGAGTAATCCTTTTACATCAATCAGAATCTGATTCATTTGCATTGCACTGGATTCTTGTGCACTAATCTCATTCTGAATACTTTGTATATTCCGAGTGAATTGTTCGTTATTAAGCAGTTGATTGCGAACTTTAAGGGCTTTTTGTGCATCCGTAACGGAATCACTTACACGATTGATGCGTTTACCTGAACTTAATCGTTCATTTGATTTCGCTAATTGATTGATATTTCGATTCAAACCCGATAAATACGCACGAGTTAAATTCTTTTGTGTTATTCGCATATTAACCTCTATCGACCAACAAGTCCGGTCTTGTTAATAATGACATCTAGGAACTCATCCATCGCAGTCATTAATCGTGATACCGCCTTATAAGCCTTATCATATAACATTAGATTCGCTCCTTCTTCATCCAAAGAAACTGAACTAACTGAATCCCTTCTATTCTGAATATCTTCAGTAATTGCGGCACTAACTTCATAGCGTGATTCATAGTAACTCTTGTCTTGACCAAGCGTAGTCACATAACTTGTCACAAAGTCGGATAAACTACCCACATAGGTTCCTAAGGTATTTTTACCTTCAAGTTTTGCGATGATATTTAGAATTGGTGTATTATCTAAACTTCCATTATTCTTTAAATTATCAATAAGATAAGATGCTTTATTCACCCAATCTTGGCTGATTGTGATACTGTGTGCAGGATTATTACTATCCATTTCGATTAAGACTTTCTGTGTTCCATCTGTTTCTGTAAATGAAGTATTTAGAATCTCCGCAAATCGTGATGCGAGTAAGTCAAGTTGTTTCTGATAGTAAGGAATTCCATTGATTGAACCCCCATCACTGTTTAAGAAGTCTAAACTAGCTTTCAAAGTTCCAGATTCAAGAATGACGCTGTCCCCAGTAGACTGCCAAGTGATGGTACTCGATCCATCTTGCGTAAAATGTAGATTGAGTTGTTCCGTAAATTGATCCGCAATGATTTTATGTTCATTGAAGGACACATCAATTGATCCATCATTATTATCTTGAGTACTGATATTCCCATATTGAGACAACTCATCAAGTAATAAGTTTCTTTTGTCTAATAATTCATTCACATTACTTGTATCATGTTCAGAGGTAACTTGTCCCAACTCATTCTTGATTGCAGTATTGAGTTCACTTACCTTCTTAATTAATGTGTTCGCATTCTCAACATCAATCGTTAAATCTGTATTGTATTGTCCTTTGACTTGATCCAGCTGACTCGAATAATGTCTTAAGATTTGAGTCATACTCTTCGCATTTGATAAGACAATATTGGCATTTGTTACTTGATCTGGATAAACACTTAAATCTTGTAAAGCACTCTTAAACCCACTTAAGATGGGTTGTATCCCACTATCAAACTCATTGAGTACAGTTTCTACCCCATCAAGGATTGCTAATGTCTTATCGTAATAAGCTGTTTCACTCATCTCAGATCTAAATCTTAGATCAAGTTGTTTATCTCTAATTTGACTAACTCCATTTACGAGTACACCTTGTCCTACTGTACTTGTACCAATCACTTTAATATTACTGTGCGTAATGGATGAGACACTGACCGTATCGATTCTTTGTCTTGTATAACCTTCTGTGTTGACATTGGTGATATTTTGACCCGTCACATCCAATCCTTTTTGGTTCGCCACAAGACCTTTACGTGCGGTTTCAAACCCTAAGAATGTTGATCTCATTAGCGTGTCCCTTTCATATCATACGAATCCATATTCTGATTCCGTTGTTCACTCATGGATAAATTGAATCGAATCAGTTCTAAACTCTTCTTATTAAAATGCTTAATTAGTTTCAATGCTTGATCAATTCGTGTGTAATACGTTTGTAAAATTGATGTTTCACTTGAGAACATATGAATCACATCTTTCAAAGATACATTCTCATAACCCAAATCTTTAAATAATTTAATGCGTCGATTTTCCATATTCTCAATACGTTTCGCATTGACTTGTTGAGTTAGGATATTCTCTTCAATTGCTTTTAAATCATTCGATAGTAAAATATTAAGCTTTGTTTTTTCTGCTTCAACCATCTCTTCAAAAAACAGTGTATATTCCTCTAAAAACGTTTGGATTTGTATCAAATTACTCATCTTTTCCACCCTTTAGAATTTCACTGTAGGCAAGAATTGCTTCCGCAACTTCACGATGCTTAACTTGATATTGTCCACTGTTAATAAGTGCTTTGAGTTCACTTACTTTTTGACTTGTTTCTTCTTCTAATGTACCGACAAGTTCTGATTTGATTTTACTAATGGAAAGTTCTTGTTTCGCTTGAGCACTTACTTCAATTTTGTCTGTATTTTCCCCAATTTTGTTTCCTCTTATTGGGTTAGTTTGTTTATTTTGGCTTGGATAAATCGGATTGATTTTGTTTGGATTGATTTTCATAATAAGCCCTTTCTGAAAAATAAAAGTTCTTCATATTATATATCGAATATATTTTGAAGAACTTAAGTTTTTTTTTAAATTTCTAACGCTTCTTTTTGTTTTCTAAACAAGTACTGACAAATATGATTCGCATCCATATCATTCATATCAATAAAACGAATGCCATAACCATATACATTCTCAGAAAGTAATCTACATCGAACAACTTGTCCATCCAGTATGACTTCTTTACCATCAATCGTAAATACTAACTCAACCTTAGATCGTTGTGGAATAATTGCTTTACTTACCATTAAAGATCCATTTAGACTCAAATCATTTAAGACGACTGAATAACGTTTTAATGGACCTCCACCGCGTGGTCCAACTCCTGCAATTGCTTCGATATTTACATTAACTCGAAAGAAATTACGTTGTTCCTTTTCCATTAATGTCTTCACATCGATTACTCTAAAAAACTCCATAGTCGGAATGTATAGATTTCCTTCAATCACAATAGAATCAAGATACGTATGATTTATGACAACTTTAACCTTGTGTTCATATCGAGCTAAACTCGAAGAACCTAGATCATTACTAATTTCTAAGAAATCGGATCCAATTTTAATAATCTTGCCCTTGGTTAATAAATCATTCCCCATGGTTCTTAACTCACAATTCGCAAAACGATATTCTTCCGCAATCAGCACAAACGCTCTCCCCCTAATGTCTTGGATTATTCTTAACTTTTAATACCGCATTCACTAATGCACCCACCACATCTCCTTCATACTTACGAAGTTCTACCGCAATATCCTGCTCACTTCGAACCACATATTTAGGAGGTAATGCATTAACCGCAATGGCCATAATATCTTTAATACAACGATCACATTCACAACATTTAAATCGATTTAACGCTTCATTCAAACGTTCTTTAACCGCTAGTTCTGCTAAATTGACTAATATTTTCGGTTGAAAATAAGAAGGTTTTTGTACAACTGATGTGTTTAAACTTACATCTTCATTCAACTCATTAACTCTTTCTTTTTGAGCTGCAGATGGCATGATTTTTTTATACATTGCCTCTTTATCAATGGAACGATTATTTGACATCTTCTTCTCCTCTGATTAATTCTTTTGAGAATTTAATATAATCAAGTGCGGCTCCATTATTTTTATAATTTGTGACTAAATCTTTTTGTGCTGACTGAGCTTCCGCTACACTAATACTGACTCGTATCGTAGTTTTGAATAATCTTACCTTTAAATCATTTAAGACCAACTCAGCTGCACCTTTTACTTCTTTGTTTAAATGAATTCGTGGATTGTACTTATTTAACAACACACCTTCAATAATCAAATCTGGATTTGAGAACTTACGCACTTGTAGAA
>CAYWGS010000082.1:0-6540 GCA_964457525.1 uncultured Erysipelotrichaceae bacterium
GCGTTTGCCTGGACCTTTTCATTTGTATTCTATTCAAAGCTGTTTATTCGTTACACCCTCTATTATTTTATTTTGAATTGTCAATCTTTTGAACTTTATCGACCATGAAGTATCCGATGATAAACAAGATTATAAGTGCTAGGATACCATATCGAGAGGTCTTAAAGAAGATGGCAGTAACTGATAGAATTAATGGTCCAAAGAAATCTGCAAATTTACCGAAGATATCGAAGAAGCCAAAGTATTCATTGGATTCATTCTTTGGCACAATCTTACCAAAGTATGAACGTGATAAGGATTGTACACCACCCTGAGCGAGCGCAACCATTACCGCTAAGAACCAGAATTCCCATGCTTTATCTAATTGGAATCCAAAGATTGCGATAAAGATATAAATGAGAATATAAATCTTAATGAGTTTAATTGGTCCATATTTCTTTGATAAAATACCTGCTAAGATTGCGAATGGGAACGCAATAACTTGAGTTAAGAGTAACGCAACAATCATTAAGGTACTTTCAATTCCGACTTCACCACCATAAGTAGTAGCCATTGAGATAATTGTATACACCCCATCAATGTAGAAGAAATAACCAACGATAAAGTAGAACATACGTTTATCCTGACGAATCTTCGCCAAAGTATGGAATACACGTTGGAAAGATGATTTTACAACATTTTGAATTGGTGGAAGATAGTATTCTTGTTTAACATTTTTAAGCAAAGGAATACTTAATAATGCCCACCACAATACAGTAATCAAGAATGAAATTTGAGTTGCTTGTGTTGTTGTTAAACCAAATGGTTTAATAAAGATAATCGCAATACCTAAGATAAATGGAATCGTACTGCCAATATATCCAAAGGCATATCCCATTGAACTTAGCATATCCATTCTTTCATCTGCCGCAACATCCACCAACATCGAATCATAGAAAATATTACATGCGGAATAACCGATACGAGCTAATACGAATAACAATAAGAATGCCATCCAGTCTGTCATTACTGTCATGGTTAATGCGCCAAGTATACCAACAGCTAAGAAACCAACAAACATCTTTTTCTTCATTCCTTTATAATCCGCAATTGCGCCAAGAATTGGAGATAAGATTGCTAATATAATGACTGCTGTAGAGGTAGCTCCACCAAACCATGCGGAGATAACATGATCCGCAACATTAGCTTCAGTTGCTAACGCTCTAAAATAAATAGGGATGGTTGCGGTTACAATCAAAATAAAAGCTGAGTTTGCAACATCATACAAAATCCAACTTAATTCAGTTTTATTTAATTTCATATCCTTTTTTCCTTTTAAGTTAATTTCATTATAACAAAACAAAAGTCTCAATGCCTGAGACTTTTGTAATGCTTTCTTAACTAAATATAGAACAACATCGCTGAGAAGTGTGCGATAGCCGCGAAATTTATGAATAAGTGCCAAATGAAGTGGAAGTAGGGTCTATGTTTTTGACTATAGAACCAAGCTCCTATGCTATAGAATATCCCACCAAGTGCTAACAAGATCATAAACTTAGGATTCGCTACCTTAATAAGTGTTGGCATAAAGAATACCGCAACCCAACCCATCGTTAGATAAATACTAACCGATGCTTTTGGCATTGACTTCTTTGATAGTGACTTGTATAAAACACCAAATAAAACCATTGTCCATTGGATGATTAGGATGAGTATACCTTGCCATCCTTTGATAATGGATAATGCAACAGGTGTATAACTACCCGCAATCGCAACGTAGATAAAGATATGATCTAGGATTCGCATAACGGATTTATGTTTACTATCATACGCCATCGCATGATACAAACAAGAACTCAGAAACATCAAGAATAAACTGATAATGAATACTGAGATACCAAGAGCTAGAACCCAACCATCTCTTTCATATGCAAGTATAGCGCCAATAGGTAAGGCGATTAACATGAGAGCAGCCATTACACCGTGTGTAACGCTATTCCCAATTTCTTCGCCTAAAGAGAGTTTAAGTAGTGTTTTTTTGTCTTTCATGACGATATTATACAGCGGCTAGGTATAAACGTTCAACCTCTTCCCAATTAACTACGTTCCAGAAGTTTGCGACATAGTCAGGACGACGGTTTTGATACTTCAAGTAATAAGCATGTTCCCAAACGTCTAATGCAAGGATTGGAGTTCCTTCATTGAATGGAACATCTTGATTTGGTGTAGAAACAACCTTTAATGTTTTATCAGCCGTAACAACTAACCAAGCCCATCCGCTACCAAAGCGTGTCTTAGCAGCTGTTTCAAATTCTGTCTTAAATGCATCGAAGGATCCAAACTTCGTAACAATCGCATCTAATACAACTTTAGTTGCTGTTTGTCCACGTGCTGGTGTTAATAGTGTCCAGAATAGATTGTGGTTATAAACACCACCGCCATTGTTACGAACTGCTGTTTGAATATCCGCAGGTACTTTATCTAAATCCTTTAGTAAAGCATCAAGGGTTAATTCTAGTTCTGGATGTTTATCCAATGCAGCATTCAAGTTATCCACATAAGCTTGGTGGTGCTTTGAATGGTGGATTGTCATCGTCATTGCGTCGATATGTGGTTCTAGTGCATCATATGCATAAGGTAGTGTAGGTAATGTGTATTTCATAGATTTTATCTCCTTTAATTACTAACCATAGAGTAACAAGTTTGACCCTGCACTTCAAAACATATGCCCAAAAAAATACCTCAGATTAGCTCTGAGGTATGACTTTAGATACTGCTCTAATGATGATTGGAACTAATATTATCGCTGATATAAGTTCAAATAATCCATTGGTTGAAATGATAACTGTAAGTATAACAGAGAAGGCTTGATTAAAGCTTAATACCCCTCCCTGAGCAAAAATAAACATCGAACTCAATACAAGAACTGTATTGGATAAAGTCCCAATCGCTGCGACAAGTGCATACTTAATATCCCGATTCTTAATCAATTTACCTAGTCCAATTGTCGAATAAGAAATGATTAACCCCACAAGAATTCTTGGAAAGATTGATACCATAGGATTTAAGAAAATGGCTGTTTCTACCGTACCAGGCATGGATAACACTTTTAGAAAACTGGTAATACCCCAAGTTGCCCCTAACACGAGTCCTCCAACAGGGCCTAAGATAGCAGATCCAACAATGACAGGAATGTGAATGGTTGTGATTGACAACAATCCAGTTTGAATGTATCCGATATTAGGTACAAATGTCATTAAAAAGATAACCGCAATCATAATACCTAGACGTGTAATTCTTTGTATTGATTGACGTTGATTCATAGTTCTCCTTATTCTGCTTCAAATAACGCAGTTGATAGATAACGCTCTCCGTTATCTGGGAAAATAACAACAATCGTTTTTCCCTTATTTTCTGGTCTTAGTGCTACTTCTGTTGCGCTATGTAATGCAGCTCCACTCGAAATACCCACTAAAACACCTTCTATTTTAGCAAGCTTACGAGCTTTGTCAAAAGCTTCTTCAGTTTTTACTTTTAAGACTTCATCATAAATACCTGTATCAAGTGTCTGTGGAATAAATCCTGCTGCCCAACCTTGAATTTTATGTGGTCCAGGACGTCCCTCAGATAGTAATGGCGCATCAAATGGTTCAGCCGCAATAACCTTCAAACCAGGAATACGTTCTTTGAGATATTTTCCAGCACCACTAATGGTTCCACCTGTTCCAATACCTGCCACTAAAATATCAATCTTACCATCAAGCGCTTCATAGATTTCTTTACCCGTTGTACGATAATGAACATCTGGATTTGCTGGATTTTCAAATTGAGATGGCATAAATGCATTAGGAATTGTTTCTAATAATTCTTTAGCCTTCGCAATCGCACCTTTCATACCTAAAGGCCCTTCAGTTAAGACTAACTCAGCTCCATATGCCTTTAGCAATTTACGACGTTCAATACTCATTGTTTCTGGCATTGTTAAAATAATACGATATCCTTTACTTGCGGCAATCGCTGCTAAACCAATTCCAGTATTACCACTTGTTGGTTCAACGATTACAGATCCTTCTTTCAAAAAACCATCCTTTTCAGCTTTTTCAATCATGCTTAACGCAATACGATCTTTAACGCTACCTGCAGGATTAAAAGACTCAAGCTTAGCATAAATATGCCCTTGTAAGTTTTCTAACTTCTCAAATCGATTCAATCTTAATAGTGGTGTATTACCAATTAATTCTCTAGCACTTTGAACAACTTTTAACATATATTTCTCCTTTTACATAGTTATTTACTAGGTTTTATATGTTATAATATAAACATCTGATATACGAATGTCAAATACAATGATTGAGGTACATATGAAATATTCTACAAAAGTACGATATGGATTAGCTGTTGTGATGGTCTTAGCAGAAAAGAATGAGACGACTGCACTAATTACGATTGCGAATCGATTAGGTTTATCTAAGAATTACTTGGAACAAGTCTTGTTCTTACTTAAATCACATCAAATTGTGGAATCAATCAAAGGTCCGAGTGGTGGCTATAAACTAATAGGCATCGATGATCTTGATCTTTTTACGATATTTTCTGCCTTAGATTCTGATTTAGTTGAAACGATTGATGAGAAAAGTCTTGATGATCAACGCTTAAACCAATTATTAAACAACGAAGTTTATTTACCGATTGAACAAGCAGTCACTAAACAACTTAAATCAATAAAGATAAAAGATTTAGTTAAACTGAATCAAGCTGAAATGTATTACATATAATCGTTAAGATACTTTTATTTTAGCACTTCTCTTTACAAGCAAACGATTGAACTTTACACTTAGTACATAAATAAGGAGAGAATATGCTAAGCTTAACACCCTATAAAATTAGAAATATTGAACTTAAAAATAGAATTGTCATGCCCCCTATGTGCATGTATCAAGCAAAGAACGGATTTGTACAACCGTTTCATCTAACCCATTATGCAACACGTGCACTTGGTAATGTAGGAATGATCGTAGTAGAGGCTACTGCTGTTAGTCCTGAAGGACGTATCACAGACCAAGATTTAGGTATTTGGGACGATCAGTTCATTCCAGGTTTAAAACAACTTACGGATGAAATTCACCGTTATGGCTCATTTGCAGTTATTCAATTAGCCCATGCTGGTAGAAAGAGCCAATCTTCCGCAAATCCACATATCGCACCAAGCGCACTCTCTTTTTCAGAACAGTATGAAACGCCTGTACAAATGGAATTAGAAGAAATACAAGAACTCAAAGAGAGTTTTGTAGAAGCCGCAAAACGTGCCATTAAAGCTGGTTTTGATGGGATTGAAATCCATGGAGCACATGGTTATCTGATTCATGAATTCTTATCCCCACTTAGTAATCTTCGTACCGATATATACGGTGGTGATTTAAATAATCGGGCACGATTGTTACGTGAAGTGATTCAAGATGTTAAGGAAAGTTTACCTGAACATGTATTGTTCCAAGTTAGAGTATCCGCTAGTGATTATGATCCTCAAGGAATTAATGTTCATGATGTGATTGAAGCACTTAGACCTGTTAAAGATTATCTTGATTTTGTCCATGTGAGTTCTGGTGGAAATGTGACACGTCCAATTAACCTTGTTCCTGCTTATCAAGTACCATTCTCAAGACAAATCAAAGACGCATTAAATATTCCTACAATTGCGGTTGGATTAATTAACGATGGTGAACTTGTAGAAGAAGTATTAGTTAATAAAGATGCGGATCTCGTTGCTTTAGGAAGAGAACTTCTCAGAAATCCTTATTTTGTAAATCAATTACTCGCATTAGATAAACAACTTAATTTATTACCTGAATCTTACTTAAGAGCCTATAAATAAACGAAGCCTAATTAGCTTCGTTTATTTTTTTAAGTTCACCAAAATCAAATCTATATTCAAGTTTATATGAATTCAATCCCTCTACTTTATACTTAACATCAGTCAATTCTCGATAAGAAGCTATACTACCTACTGTATTACTAAAATTTCCAACATTATAGATTAAGCTAGCATCATATCCATATTGTATTAATAGATTTGCTAGATAAGTTGACTCAACACCTGCAGTAGAGATGATAAATATTTTCTTTTTTTGTGGAAAAAGTGATTTTAGAATTGAAATAGACTCTTCGTATATAGGCTCGTAACTACCATTTTCTCCTAATCCAATTATTAACTTATTATTTTCATCAAATACCTTTTTCATCTTGAATAAAGTATCTTCATTATTCAAACTAGCTATTACTTCATAAAAAGGAATATTTATAAAGCCAGCTACATGCCCTTCTTCTAAAAATTGATTAGGCTCACGAGTATCAACATAATACACATCTTCCAAAAATAAATACTGATCTAAATTACTAGGAAGTATGACAGAATCACTAATTAACATTGATTCAGACGTATTTTTAGGGACAATAACTTCTATCTTCTTATCAACTTGGGTTGAAGCTTCTTGGCATCCTGCGATCATAAATACAATTAAACAAATTATAATTTTTTTCATTTTCACCTCGATTGTGAAATGC
>CAYWGS010000083.1:0-6522 GCA_964457525.1 uncultured Erysipelotrichaceae bacterium
TTTTTCGAAAATATTTATGAAAATGTTTTCATTACTGATTTAGATACTTATCCATCCACTCTGTTATCTCAGTTAATCTCAACATTCTTGCTTTTGGTTTCCCTGTTCTTGATAAATCATGGTTCTCATTGTGGAATAAAACCATTTTTGAGTCCACTTTTTTATGCTTTAAAGCAGTTAATAATTGATAACCTTGTTCAACTGGGCAGCGATAATCTTTTGCGGAATGAATAATTAGAGTAGGAGTTTTCATTTTACTTACATATTTCAATGGTGAATGGAACCATAGTTTTTCATAGTCTTCATCGCGATTGAATTGAGTACCACCTTGATCTAATGCAAAATAGTATCCTATGTCAGATGTTCCATAGAAAGATAACCAGTTACAAATCGAGCGTTGTGTTGCGGCACATTTGAAACGATTGGTATGTCCAATAATCCAATTGGTCATAAAACCACCATAAGATCCACCGGTTACACCCATATTATTGGTATCGACTGAATACACTTTAATAACTTTATCAACGAAATCCATAATATCTTCATAATCAATGGTTCCGTATTTACCTCTAATATCCGAGAATTCATTTCCTTTACCATCTGAACCTCTTGGATTACAATAAGCCACAATGTAACCTTTATTTACCCAAACTTGCATTTCATGATAATACACCTCACCATAAACCGTCTTTGGGCCGCCATGAATATCTAAAATGAATGGATATTTTTGTGCTGAATCATAGTTTTCAGGTAATAAAACCCATCCATCCACATTATGTGTCTTTTTATCGACTGAAAATTTCTGTGGTTTAGCTCGATAGAAATTATCAAACACATTAACATTAAACTGAGTTGTTGGGATAAGTTTATCATCCTTGAGTTGAACAATTTCTTGTGCATCTTGATTAAATAATCCAGATAGATAGAGTTCATTATTGATGAATGAGAACCCATCAATGGATCCTGGCGCATCATAACTAAATTCTATGTTCGCATTCTCATCTAGTCTAAGTAATCGTGAATGATCTTCTACTGTTAAAGTTAAATAGAGTTTATCATTCACAACTTGCATTAACTCTGAACCAGGTAAACGAATATCAGATCCAATAGAATTACCAATTGAATAAAAAGGGTCTAGTTTTTGTTCAAAATGATTGTCTACGAGTTTATAAATTCTTGAGTTCTCATTCAAACCTAATAATTTACCGTCATGTGCTAAAACTAGAATGGAGTCTTTGACTATCTTAAATCCATAGAGCAAATACTTTTCTTTGGTTAATTGATTAATCTTAAATGTGCTTAGATCGAGTTCAAACATTTCAGAATCAAGTTTCTCAACATGCTTAAATGTTTGTCCGATAAAAATAGCACGATTATTTTTTAAATCGATTTCGAATTGTTGTACACTGAAATTCTTATCTGTTAATGCTGTTAATTGGTTATTGGTTTCATCAAACAAGAATAGACGATTTCTTGAATAAACTGTATAGTCACCCCCATTTGTATAGAAAGGTATTTCATTAATTTCTGTAAAGAACTCTTTTTCTTTTTCAGAAGCATAATGTTTATCTAAATTTTCAGTTTTATCTTTATATTGATTTGGATAACGTAAATCACACGACGCCGTTAATAAGTACTTATGATCATCTAATTTCTTAATTGATCCTACAGATAAAGGAATTGTAAATGCTTTTGTTGCTTCTCCACCATTAACTGAAATCTTAAAGAAATCTGTCTTTGGATAATTGGACTCTTCTTTTAAACGTGGTGATGAAAATAAAATTGTTTCATCATCCAACCAGATTGAGAATGACTCTTGATTCATTCCAGTTAATTGGATTAAACGATTTTCATCTTTAACCCAGATATTGCTTTCATACTTATCTTTCTTTAAATCAGTTGTTGCGACAGAGAAAGAAAAGCTCTTTTGATTTGGACTTGTTTTTAAGTTACCAATAAATTTAAACTTCAACCAATGATCTAATGCAATTTTTTCCATAATTTCTCCTTTATAAAAAGCCCGAATGGGCTTATTTACTTCCTTCTAATTCAATTTGATTGGTTAATTCTTCAATCTCATCAATCATATTAGAAATGAAGCGAATGGTTTCCATGAGTGGTTTTTCAGTCGTAATATCCACATCAACCATTTGAGCTAATTCAACCGGTGTCTTTGTACCACCCGCTTTTAAGACATCTAACCATTTATTAATTAGAGTTTCATCTTTTAATAGATTTTGACTAACTATAGTCGCAACAGTTAAGCCTGCACTATATGTATAAGGATAGAGGCCCATATAATAATGAGGTTGTCTCATCCAAGTGAGCTCAGCACCTTCATTAATTTCAACCGCATCTCCCCAGAATTGGGTAAGAACATCTTTCTTGATTTGACTTAAACGAGCTGCTACAACCGATTGGCCTTGATCTACTAAACGATATACTTCTCTTTGATATGCTGCTTCAAGCAAATGTGTCACAAAGTTATGATAGTAGGTGCGACTTACCATACTTGATAAAACCCAACGTTTCATACGAGGATCATCACTGGTCTTCATAAGGTAATTCGCCATTAACATTTCATTCATTGTGGATGGTGCTTCGATAAAGTAAAGTGATGGTCTTGTATTTAGAATATTTTGATGTTCATTCGCAAGATAGAAGTGTCCTGCATGGCCTAATTCATGCGCTAATACAAAGCATTCTCTCATTCTTTCTGTCCAGCTGATAAGAACATATGGATGTGAACCATAAGGTGAACTGCAGAATGCCCCTGTACTCTTACCCGTATTTTGAACAAAATCAATCCATCTTTCATCAAATGCACGATGTATCATCTTTCCATAATCTTCACCTAATACAGACAAACCTTTTAAAATATAGTCTCTAGCTTCATTTACCGTAATTGCAGGTTCAAAATCAGGATCAACTGAAATCTTTAAATCCGCAAAGGTCATCTTATCTAACTTATGAATTCGTTGAAGAAGTTTAGCATACTTGCGCATAGGAGCAGCTAATTCACGCATAATCACATCTATTTGACGATTGTATAAGTCTTGATCAACTTTTTGTTCAAATAATAATGAATCAATTACAGATGGGAATCCACGTAAATCTGATAGTACTTTTTCTTTTTGAATTTGAGTTTGATACGCTGATGCAATGGTATTTTTATATTGATCTAACTGTTTACTAAATGCATCAAATGCAGTTCTACGAAGTACAGTATTGGAATCATATTCCCATTCTCCTTCAAACAATACAAAACTTAATGGATGTTCAACTCCATCGACTTCAAATGGCTTAAACTTTAAGTCGGATAGTTTTGCTTGGTTGTAAATAAAATAAGGCGATTCTAGCGTAGGACTTAATGCCGCAAGAGTTTTCTCAACTTCAGGATGTAATAAATGTGCTTTAAAACGTAAAATATCTTCCAGATAGTACGCATTCTCTGGGCTTAAAGCAATTGCGGCTTGAATATTTTCTTCAGAGTTAAAACTAATTTCATTCTCAATAAAACTTAATAAACTTCCAACTTGAGCAGAAATTGATCTAAAGTTCATCATTCGTTGAAGATTTTCACTATTTGATTGATCTTCAGATACAGATAGACTTGAGTATGTCCCTACCAATACCATTAACTGACTCACTTCTTTAAGTGCATCAATACATGCATTAATCTTTTCAGCAGAATCAATTTTACCTTTAAAGTTATCATTTAATAATTGAGCTTTAGGTAAGATTTGATTTAACGTTTCATTGTATGCATTCGTATCCTTAAACAATGCAGTCAAATCCCATGTAAAATTCACATCAACTTCGGAACGACTTAAAATTTTCTTTGCCATTTTACCCTCCTAGATCTTTCGATTATAAACTTGAGCAATAGAAACTCGATTCTTTAAGACAATAAATACAAAGGCCAATAGCGACATAATATTCATTCCCAATACAATATATTGATAATCAAACAACTCTCCAAGATATCCAGATAATAAACGACCGATTAACATCCCTATGGTTGTCATAATATGGAAGATGCCATTGACTCTTCCTCTCTTCTCCGTAGGGACATAGCTTTGAACAGCAGACATTCGAATATTATATGAGTTGATGGATAAAATACCGATAATGAACTGAATTATAAGCATTGAAATATAGTTTAGAAATAATAATGAGCCATTTAGAAAATTTAAGCTAAAGTAAACAATAGCCGCAATCATGAATCGTTTCTCAGCCTTAATCTTTGAAACATAATGTAACATACCACCAAACATTCTTCCTGCAGTTGCGAACGAAACAAGAAGTGCATATTGTTTAACATCTAGATTTGGACTGTTTTCAAAGAATGGATATAACAATACATCGATCGCTTGTCCTGCCATTTGTAAAAAGAAGAAAAAGACAAATACCGATAGAATCCCTTGTTCACTCTTTAAGTAATCTATTCCCTCCTTAATCATCCCTTTAAAACTAGTCAATTGAGATTTGTGATGTTGGACAGATTTCTCATCAATGCGAATCTGGGTTTCAAAACAAGCAGCGATAAAAAGTAGGATTGCTTCTATCAAGAAGATAAATGAAACACCATACTGTTCAAAAATTAGCGCAGCTATTGGAAACATTATCGTATTAACAGTTGGATAAATCAATGAGCTAACTGCATAACCTTTTTGAATTTGTCCCTCAGGGATAAGTTCTGGAAAGAAACTTTCATAGGTAATACTATAAATAACACCATTGATACTAACAAGCAAGGAAACAAATAAATAAAAAGTATAATCAAAGAAACCATCTCGTGTAATATACGCAATGATAAAGAAGATCGTAGACATTAAGAAATCAGAAAAATAGATAATCTTTCTTCTAGGAAATCGGTCAATTAATGGCCCGATGAATAAAGGTAAAACAAAATTTGGTATCATTGAAACCGACGCAAATATCGCGGTTAACATGGTTGAGGATGTCTTATCGTAGATTAAAACACTAAGGGCAAAATTAAGTCCTACTCCACCAATCGCAGAGATTACTGTTCCCCAGGTAATAATCGTAAAATTTTTAGACCACAACGAATTTTTCATATTCAACTCCATACGCTAACGTATTTACTACGATTGACTTTCAATCATTCTGGCATATATTTCATCCAAATCATGGCTCAATCGAACACCATTATTTTCAACGATAAATATTTTGTCATATTTCTCTAAATGATCTTTAAAGATGATATGACTTACATTTATAATCGTTTTATTTAAACTTAACAAATCCCTTTCGATATCATGCGCAACCGATTGTTCAAGATTCGCAAAAATTTCATCACATAAAATAACATCCGTATTTAAACAGATTGAACGGGCTAACATGAGTCTTGCACGTTGTCCACCGGATACATTGGATCCATTGTTCATCAGTTTTAGATTTAAATCTAAACTACTTAGTCCAACACGATTCAAAGCACCTAACATGATCTCATCATCTAGCTTTTGATATAAGCATAAGTTATCTCTTACCGTTCCATTGAAGATAAACCCAATTTGATCAACTGCAGAAAATAAGCTGTAATAATCAATTGGTACAATTTCAAATATATTTGTATTGTCTAGTTTTACGAGCCCTTTCTTAGGTTCGATGGATTGACGAATTGTTTTGAGTATGGTGCTTTTACCAGTTCCACTACGCCCAACAATTAATACTTTCTCATTCTTCTCAATCGACATAGTTACATCTTGTAATACAACATTCACATCATCTTCGTAGCCTAAGTCCGTTGATTCAAATTTGAGTGAATCAAACTTAGAAACTGAATATGGACGATTGTATGTTGGACGAGTTAAGTTTGTAATAAAATCCTTCAAAACCTGACTAATCCCCTTCATCTGTGATATCACATATGAGAATTCTTGAAGTGGCCACATAATATGACTAAAACTTGAAACGATGACGATAATACTTCCTAAACTCACTGCAGTTGATTTAGCGTATAAAATACCTGCAGTAATCAAACCGAATAAAACAAATGTTTGAACAAAATTATTAAATGCATCAATTTGAGTCGTTTTCACATCCACTGCATAGTTATCATTTTGAACTGATTTTGCCTTTTGGAAGAAATTTTCATAACGAACTCCTTCGAGTTGGTGTTGCTTAATGATATCGTACCCATTTAATGTTTCTTGGATGAAGTCTGTGTATTGTTGTAAGGATTCAGATTTCTTCTTCTCAGTTTTTTGTACAGGTTTACTTGTCTTCGATGATAACGTAACAAATATACCTAACAAGATAAACGCAATTACAACAAGGTAAACATTTACTGTCGCAATTAATACAACTGCCATTAAGAAGTTTAAAACCATTTCTATTAAACGAAGAATGTTCTTTAGATACTTGTCTTCATAGCGATCAAAATCATTCGTTAGATTGGATAAATATTTGGGTGTTTGGTCTTTCTGTAATTGAGTAATATCTTGTTCCAACAATTGATCAATATATCTAGCTTTCATAAGATTTAAACTCTTATTC
>CAYWGS010000084.1:0-6422 GCA_964457525.1 uncultured Erysipelotrichaceae bacterium
AACGGAGTTAAAGTTTCAATTCAACTTTTAACCCCGTATTTGTCTACAGTCTGAACCCTTTATATAAAAGGGTTAAAAATAAATGGCGTCCTTGAAGGGACTCGAACCCCTGACCGTACGCTTAGAAGGCGTATGCTCTATCCAGCTGAGCTACAAGGACAACGCTGTATTATCTTATCAAATAAAACAACGATTTTCAAGATTCAAAACCATTTTCTTGGTTTATGTTCTCTTGGAAGTGTTTTTCGTTCTACTTCGATCTTACCATCTTCAATCGTCACAAGCGCATAACTCGGTTCACTTCCATCACGATTGTAATGAATTGAGCCTGGATTAACTAAGACAATATCTTCGAATCGAGTGACTTTAAAGATATGTGTATGACCATAAAGCACAAGCTTACATTCTTCTTCTTTTGCCTTATAGATCAAACGTTCTACGACTTGCATCATAGGATATTGATGTCCATGAATAAGTAATACACGAACACCATTCAAGTCTAAAATCATTTGTTTAGCGTAATCATAATGTAAATCATTATTACCTTGAATACTCACAAAGCCATCCAAGTCATTTGGGTGTGTCTCGCTATCACCACAATGAATATACGCAGAGGCAGTAGGATACATTTCTCTGAGTTGTTTAAAGACTTCGTTTCGCCCGTGGCTATCACTTATTACGACACAATACATGTTTCACCTATACTTCTATTTTAATAAAACTCTCTTTTGAATGAAAGAGTTCTTCAACTTGATGTTCTGCGAAATGAGCATCTTTTGTCGTATAACAAATACTTTCCCCTTCCACAAGCTTCTGATTATTAAATAAATTCACCATCACAGCGATTGAGTCAATGATTCGTTGATGAAATACAGATTCAAATGCATCTTGTGCTAATGGATAATGTGTACAGCCTAATATTAAACAATCACACGTTAATTGCGTTTCAGTTAAGCAAGATTGTATATAATCTTGCATTTCTTTCTGTGTTGATAATCCTTCAATCAAACGAACAAGTTCAGGAAGCGCAACACTTGAAACCTCTGTATTCGGATATAGAGATTGAATTGTTCGAGCGTAGATATCACTTTGAATGGTTAATTTCGTTGCGACAACACATATACTTTTTAAATTCAATGAATCGAGTTGTTTAACCGTTGGTCGAACAACATCATGAAATAAAACATCTGGATAAGATTGCTTAAGTGAATCAAGCGCAACTGCATTCATCGTATTACATGCGATTACAATCTCAGTGATACCATTTGCTTTAAACCAAGCAATATTCGTATGTGCGATAGACTTTATTTCATCTGCTGTTTTATTGCCATATGGCGCATTCTTTTGGTCTGCTAAGAAATGAAAAGCAGCTTTAGGATAAGCCTTGTGTAATGCATGATAGATACTATATCCACCTAAACCTGAATCGATAATTCCAATTGCCATAGTCAGTATTATACCATTTCTCTTTTTTCTTGAATACGCTTCTTTAATTCTTTTGCGAGTGCTGGACCCACAACTTCGGCTAACTTATCCTCTGGCGCATCTAAGATTCCTTGGATTGATTTAAAGGCTTTTAGTAGCGCTAAACGACGCTTAGGACCAATCCCTTCAATCTCTTCTAAGATGGATTTGGTCTGAGCTTTTGAACGACGTTTTTGATGATGCGATAAAACGAAACGATGGACTTCATCTTGCATACGACTGAGTAAGAAGAATGTGTCTGGATACTCTTTTAGATCAATTCGCTCTCCATCCTTAGACATTAATGCTGAGGTGGTATGTTTATCATCTTTAACTAATCCATAGATTGGAACATGCACTTCTAAACTTTCCATACTACGTAGAGCTGCTTGTATTTGTGTATATCCTCCATCCATAAGGATGAGATCTGGATAATTTTGATTTTCCTTAATGGCACGTAAAAATCGACGATAAATAACCTCTTCCATATTCTTTACATCATCTGCACCATTATGAAGATTGTAGAGTCGATAGTCTTTCTTACTTGGGATGCCTTGATTAAACACAACCATTGCACTCGAAGCGAATTGGCCTTGTGTATGAGAGTTATCAAAGAGTTCGATACGATCCAGAGAATCGATATTTAGAATTGATTTTAACTGATTAATCGCTTTATCTTGTTTCTCATTGTTCTTCTTTTGAATGGTTGCGTGTTGACGATGATGATTCATCGCATTGAGTAGAACGAGATCCAATAACTTCTTTAATTCACCGCGTTGAGGTTGTAAGACTTTAACATCCAACATCGAGCTTATATTACTCGCATCAAAGTTAGATGGTACAATTAGTTCCTTTGGTAAGGCTTGAGTTTCATAATACTGTAGTATGAAGTTTTCAAAGCTCTCTGAGGCATCATCAACTAAGAGTTGAGTTAAGAGATGTCGATCCATTAATCGCCCACCACGGACAATTAAAGCCGTAATGGTAAGCATTCCATCTTTCTCATAATAATTGAATGCATCACGATCCAATCGATTATCTTGATATACGGTTTGTTTATCTTGTACATGATCAAGTGAACGTAAGAAATCACGATACACCATCGCTTTTTCAAAATTCAGTTTCTCTGTCGCATCGTTCATCTGATTCTGTAGACGTTGTCTTAAAGCTTTATCATCTCCCTTTAAGACTTGTATGATTTCTTTTAACATTTGCGGATAAGCATCTTCTTCAACCGGATATTGACATGGGCCTAGACATTGACCTAAGTGATAATATAAACATACTTTCTTTGGTAGAGTGACACATTTTCGTAATGGATAAATCGAATTGAGTAAGCTCGCCATATTATGTGCAGCTGTCGCATCTGGAAAAGGGCCATAATAATTGGCCTTCTTATCTTTCTTTGCTTCACGAACAACGGTTAATCTTGGATATTTCTCTTGAGTAATCTTGATGTATGGATAAGATTTATCATCCATAAACATGATATTAAAACGGGGTCGATGTTTTTTGATAAGATTGATTTCTAAGATTAAAGCTTCTTTCTCAGTCTTTGTTACAATCGTATCAAAATCAACAATCTGACTAACTAATTTGGTTGTTTTATAATCATGAGCACCCGTAAAATATTGATTAACACGATTTTTAAGTTTCTTCGCCTTACCGACATAGATGATCGTCCCATTACGATCCTTCATAATGTAACAACCTGGTTCCATCGGTAAAGTTAATAATTTATCTTTTAGGTTCATACTTGACTCTTAAATGTCACAACAGTAGCCCCTACGCCACCCTCACCTTGACCCCCTAAACGATAGGATTCAATTCGATCTTGTTTAGCAAGTAAGGTATGAACAGCTTGACGTAAAGCACCTGTTCCATGACCATGAATAATACGAGCAAAAGGCATTTTCGCTCTTAAACAATCATCAATATAACGACTCACAATTGGAAGTGCTTCTTCAACACGATACCCAATGACATTACACTCAAGCGGAACAGATGCGATTGCTTCATGTTTAATGGATACTTGTTTCTGTTGTTTAGGTGCTTCACCTCGTAGTAATTGTGTTTGATTAACTTCCATACGAATGCCATTGATATTCACAACAACTTGTTTCTTTTTAACTTGTAATACTTGTCCTTGTTGGTTCGTGGATTTAAGTTTAACCCAATCCCCTACTTCTATATTTTCTAATTTTGTTTCTTCTTTTACTTTGATCCGCTTTGAATCGATTTGTTGTTTCTTGGCAATGAGTTCATGCATCGGTGCCTTCGATTGTGCACGCATTTCATCTAGAATGGTTTGAGCTTCTTCTTGTGCTGCTTCAATCATCGAATCAATTTCATCTTGTGCTTTTAATAATCGATTCTCTTTTGTTTGATTAAACTCTTCTTCTTGTTTTGTTAGTTGATTTCTTAATGATTCAAGTTCAGATTGTTGTGATTGAAGTGTTTCTTCAAACTGTTTTAACTCAATCATCTTACGCTCTAATTTTTCTTGTAATAACGCTTGTTCACTCTTTGCTTCAATCTTTAATTGATTCGCTTTTTCTAAAATCTGTGGATTCAAGTTAAAACGAGCCGCAATCTCAAATGCATAAGATTGTCCTGCAATTCCTTCTAAATACTTGAATGTTGGACGCATCGCTTCCATATCAAACTGAACTGAGGCCATCAAAACATCATTACTCTTAAGTGCATATTCTTTTAACTTAGAATAGTGTGTCGTCGCAACAACCTTAACCCCTTTATCTTTTAAGAAATCTAAAACCGCAATCGCTAAACTTTCACCTTCTTGAGGATCGGTTCCACCCCCTAATTCATCGAGTAGAACAAGGGATTGTGATGTTGCTTGATCACAGATTGTTGCGAGTTTAGATAGATGTGCTGAGAAAGTCGATAGACTTTGGACAATCGATTGATCATCCCCAATATCGACGAAAATTTGATCAAACATCGGGCAATACGCTTCATCTGCTAATACAGGAATACCACTATAGGTCATCAAACAGAATAACCCAAGTATCTTTAAACTTACGGTCTTACCCCCTGTATTCGGACCTGTAATAAGTAATACAGGATGACTCGATTCTAAATGATAGGTATTGGATACAACCTGTTTAGGATCAATCAAAGGATGTCTTGCATTCTTAAAATAGATACTAGACGATTCTTTTAATTCTGCGACTCTTCCATCATGGATTTCACCAAAACGAGCACGGGCAAAATAAGAATCAATCAATGCCATCGTTTCTAATGCATTTAAATAATCATCCGCAATTGGTTTTACAAATTGACTTAACTCTTTACAAATTCTAAATATCTCTTCTTTTTCTTCTTCTAGCGCTAAGCTGACTTTATTATTCAAATCGAGTAGTACTGGAGGTTCGACATAAGTGGATAAACCCGATGCGGATTCCCCATGAATTAAACCACCAAAACTATTCTTCTCACTTGATTTAACTAAAACAACAACACGATCATTGCGAATAGCACTAATCGTATCGGATAGTTTAGATGCATTTTGATGCATAAAGCGTTGTGTAACGACTTCACGATCACTAATCGCTTTACGATAACGTTGACGAATGGATTTTAAGGTACTCGAAGCACTATCCAACATTTCTAAGCTTGGACTAATACACTTTTCAATCTCAATACTAACCCTTGGATGATCTTGGATTGAGATGAACAAATCAGATAAATACTCTTTTTTAATTTCTGCTTTTTGATAATACGATTTTGCTAATCCTAAACCTCTACCAAAAACAGCCACATCCATTAATTCTTCAATGGTCAAAGTAATATCTTTACTCGCCTTCTCTAGCGCAATCGAGATATCTTTCATCCCAGACATTGGACAAGATCCAACAACACGTAAAAAATCCATCGCTTCTTTTGTGCGATGATTTTCACGCATTACCCATAACGGTTTAAACTGCGGTTTTAAATTCAAAATCAGTTCTCGAGAGACCGAAAACTGCGTATAATGTGATATTTCTTCTAATATCAACGGATACTCTAATACGTCCCAACTCATGTTACTTTAATCTTTCTAATAGTTCATCTATTTTATCGGAATCGATTTGTTGCTCATTTAACCAAGCTCTTAAAACATCGATATCTTTATTCGTTAAGTTATCACGCACCAAAATCTTGTAAACAACTTCTTTTTCAGGTGATTCAATATTGGAATCATCTAACCAAACTTGAATACGTTCACGATCTTGATCGTTTAGCTCACTGTTACTCAATACTTTTATTAAACTCAACTCTTTCACTTCTGTATTAATCACTACAATCTTCGTAACTTGATCAAAGTACTTAAGCGCTGATTGTTCAATCACTTCTTGACCATTCGCAAAGAGTGGAGTCATAAGGATTAAGCTTACAATCCATAATAATACGAGTGCTTGAATAAGCCCAAATGCTAAACCTATGATACGATTGATTCCTTTAATAACGGGAATCTTACCAACAAAATGTAGTACGGGTCTTAATAGCCACAAGATAATACTGATTCCAATGAAAAGGATAATAAACCAAATAAAAGTATTAATTTGAACCGAAAACAACTGTCCGATTAAAGGTAAATTCAATAATAAATCATCAATAAAGTAGAGCGGTAATGCTAATGCGAGTGGCTTAGCTAATAATCCTGCCAAGATAAGTGCTACAAACAAGCTTACTGTTTCTAAGAATAAGATTAAGAACCCTTTACTAAAAGCACGTACAGCAAAAAACGCAATAATAATAAGAATTAATATATTAGTATATGGAATCAATTGATTTGAAATTGTCATAGATAAACCTCACATTAAGTTTAATGTAAAATGGGATTAAATTCAAACCTATGTTAAAATAGGAACATGGCTACATTCTCAATATCTCTCACCGATCAACAAATCCATCAACTCAAAACAAACTATCAAGGTATGATCAAACAGATGGAT
>CAYWGS010000085.1:0-6364 GCA_964457525.1 uncultured Erysipelotrichaceae bacterium
TATTTTATTGGTATTCTAAGTATTAAGCAATTATAATGGACTTATAGAATATTTTTTACAAATTTCGACAATATATGTGAGGTTATATGAATCACGCGTTGTATAAAAACATTTTTCAATGTACACCGATTGGTATGGCTTATTGTGAAGTCATTTTTGATTCGTCAAGAAATATGATTGATTTAAACTTTATTGAAATGAACGAGAAGTTTAAAGAACTCTTTAACTTAGATAAAAATGTCGTAAATCAAACAAAATTCTCAGAAATATTTGATCTTAAACTCATAAGTAAAGAGATGATTCAAAATATGAAAGATGTTATTGAGAGTAAGGGGAAAAAGGTTTTTAACTTTCATTCGAACATATTAAATCGACATTTAAGGGTAGAGTTAAATTATAGTGATTGTAATAATGTTTTTATGTTTATTACAGATATCACACAAGAGATTAATGAATCGATTGAGAAATCAATCTTATTAAAGGCAACGAATGTTGTGATTTTTGAACTCGATGAAAATTATGTTTTGACAAGTATGCATACGAATTATGAAAAGGATTTAATGATTAACAATGATTTAATCCTAAATACAAATATTAACGATATCTTTCAAGAAGAAACAGCTTCTTTGTTAATGGAATCATTGGATAAAGCCAAACAAACACAAGAAGCTCAAGTTATCCGATATTCAGCTATAGAAAACGATCAAAAGAAATACTATGAAGCGACCATTTTCTATGTCAAATTTGATCATGATTATCGCTATGTAGTATCGGTTAAAGATGTGAGTAAACAAAAAGAGGTGGAAGATCAACTCTTAGAAATGAATGAACGATTTACAGAGATTGCTCATCAGAGTCGTACAGTGGTATGGGATCTTGACATTGAAGGTCGATTTATCTACATTAATTCATTATCATTTAGCGTATTTGGATACTCACCAATCGAAATGTTGGGCAAAGCATTTTATGATTTTATACCGGATGAATATCGAAAAGAATATCAAGAGATTATGGTGGATATGATGAGATCACAAGAAGTGATTCAAGACTTTGAGTTTCCATATCTCAGAAAAGATGGAACGACGCTCTGGTTAATAAGTTCAAGTGCACCAAAATATAATGATGATCAGAAAATTATTGGATATCGTGGCTCGTATGTGGATATTACAGAGCTTCATAATATACAAGTTGCACTCCTAAAGAATGAAGAAAAATATCGATTCATTACCGATAATACATCTGATGTTATTTGGAGTTTGAATTTTCAGAGTAAAAAATTTACCTATATTTCTCCTGCAGTAATGCGTTTGCGAGGGTTTACTGTTGAAGAAGCGATGAATCAAAGTATTGAGGAAAGTATGTCAAGGGAGTCTTGGGTATTTGTTCAAAGTGAACTTGAGAAGAATTTAAAAGAGTATATGTTACATTCGGATCAGCCCAAAGACAATATCCTTGTTATTGAACAAGATCATAAGAATGGTACTAAACTATGGGTTGAAATCTCTGTACGTTTTCGATTCAACGAATTAAATGAGATTGAGATCATTGGTATCAGTCGAGATGTGACTGAACGAAAGAAACAAGAAGAAGAAATCAAGTATTTGAGTTTCCATGATTCACTAACGGGATTATACAATCGTCGTTATTTTGATATAGAGTTTGATCGACTTAATACACCAAGAAACCATCCAATTTCAATTATAACTGCAGACATTAATGGATTAAAAATAACAAATGATGTATTTGGCCATAGTGTGGGTGATCATTTAATTCAAAAAGCTGCCCAAATACTCAAATCAGGATGTCGGGAAGATGATATTATTGTTCGTCAAGGTGGAGATGAGTTCTTAATTCTATTGCCAAAGACAAGTGTTGAGGACTGTAAACATATCGTAGAAAGAATCTATCAAAAGAGTAAAGAAGTAAAAGACTCAAAGATTGTAGTTTCAGTATCATTGGGTTATGCAACTAAAATGAATATCGATCAAGATATCAATGTAATTATTAATCATAGTGACGAAATGATGTATCAAAATAAATTAGTTGAATCAGAAATCTATAAACGTCAATTACTGGGTAAAGTAATGAAGCGTTTATATAAATTAGATCCAGACTTAAGACGTCATTTAAAATCACTCATAAAACTAATTGATCAATATGCTCGAGCTATGAATTTCGATGAACAACAAATTGCGCAGTTAAAACTAGCAGCTATGTATCACGATATCGGCAAGATTGGCATCAGCGAAAATGATTTAAGACTTTATCAAAGCGATCGTAAAAAGTATGAATACCTATTAAGAAGACAACCAGAATTAAGTTATCAAATATTAAGGCCCATTGCAGAGTATGCAGAAATAGCGAATATCGTTTTAGCTTATCATGAAAACTATGATGGATCAGGATATCCAAGATCACTGGCTAAGCAAGATATTTCAAGGGAAGCAATGATGATTCATATTGTGAATGAGTATGATAAACTACGCTACAATTTTGGATTAAGTGATGAAGACGTATTAAACGAGTTAATGAAAAAAAGAGGGAATGAGTTAGAACCTGAATTACTTGATCAATTTTTTAGAATGGCTCAAAACAATCGGTTATAATTGAAACTGCTATGGAAATGAAACAATTCAAATCAAAGACTTTAAAATATCTATTTATCACAATTATCATAGTCTATTTAGTAGCTAGTTTTTTTATAATGAATGCAATCTATCATCGTTATTATGATCAAGAAAAACAAAGCTTGATCGAACTTGCTGAATCCGCAAGAACATTTATGAATCATGATGATATTAAATCACTAGAAGCACATTTCGATGATACATTAAAACCTGAGTATCAATATCTTAAGACCAATCTAATTAATTTAAAAGAATCTAAGAACACAATCTCATTTGCTTATTTAATGAAACAAGTAAATGATCGAATTGTCTTCTTAGTTGATTCTGAAAGTGTTGATTCAGAAGACTATTCATATCCAGGACAAATCTTTTATGAAGCTTCTCCAATAGATTACGAACCGTATATCAATAAACAAACGGTCGTGACCCCAGAAACACAGGATCGATGGGGATTATGGATTAGTGTCTTAGTTCCTATCATCGATGATAATGAAGTGATTGCAGTATTAGGATTAGACTTTAATGCGAATCATTTTAAACAAGAGATATTAAACCAAACGTTTAACTACTTCTATGTACTTATCAGTTTACTTATTTTGATGATTGCATATTACATATTGCTTCAGAAGAATATTAAATTAAGATCGCTTAGTAAACAACTCATTGAGAGCGAAGGATTATTCAAAGGAGTGTTTGAACAGTCACCAATTGGAATCGCAACGATGTCATCTAAGAGACAGATGTCACGCGTTAATCCAAGTTTCATTGCGATTGTTGAGCGTACTAATCAAGAACAAGTCGGTAAGAACTGGCGTTTTATGACGCATCCAGATGACTTGAAGCGTGAAGAAGTATTATTCAATGCCTTCTTAAAAAAAGAAATTAATCAATATGAAATCGAAAAACGATTAATGGGTAAGGATGGGCAGTATTTCTGGGTAAGAGTAAAAATTAGTTCTCTTGATTTAAGTGATTCCGAAGATTTTAGTTATATCTGTTTGATTGAAGATATATCTGAACATAAGAAAATAAGTGAAGCCCTCTTTGAAACAGAACGAAGTAAGTCTGTATTGTTATCGCATATACCAGGTTTAGCATATCGTTGTAAAAATGATGAACAATGGACCATGGAATTTGTATCGGATGGTTGTTTAGAATTAACGGGTTATGAACCAGACGAATTAATTAATAATCGTGTAATATCTTTCAAGGAAATTATTGATACTCAATATCGTGAAGTGCTCAGAAAACAGTGGGAACAAGTCCTCGGTAAACATGAGAATTTTAGAGCAGAATATCAAATCATTACTAAGAGTAATGAAGTTAAATGGGTATTAGAATTAGCACAAGGTATTTATGATCAAAAGGGGAATGTCATTGCGTTAGAAGGGATCGTTATTGATATAACACAAACTTAGTTAAGAGATGCTCAGATTCGATATATGGATGATCATGATTTCTTAACTGGTCTATATAATCGTAAGTATTTTGAAATAGAGAAAGTAAGATTCAATCAAGAGAGTTATTGTCCATTATCCGTCTTAGTAGGCGATATTAATGGTGTACGCTTAATAAATGATACTTATGGATACTCTGAAGGGGATCGGTTGATTGTAGATGCGGCGAGAATACTCAAATCCACATGTGATACCAATTCGATATTGTTTAGAACCGGTGGAGATGAGTTTATTGTACTATTACCCAATACAAGTGAATCAAAAATGGGTGATCTTGTTCGTCGCATCAATCATCAATGTGAACTATACAATCAAAATGCGAAGAATCGTTCAATAGAACTTAACTTATCGCTTGGTAGTGCAACACGTAATCATATGAGTCAATCCATTGAAAAAGTGATTCATCAAGCGATGGAAAGCTTACACAAGAATAAGATTCTTGAAAGTAAGAGTTATCATAGTTCAATCCTTTCATCCATTCAAGCAACGATGTTTGCGAAGAGCCAAAATACAGAAGAACATGCGGAACGCTTAGCTTTATTATGCCAATATATGGGAGAGAAACTTGATTTGACCCAAGTTCAAATGGATGAGTTAAAGTTATTTGCGATGTTACATGATATCGGTAAGATTGGTATTGATGATCAAATTTTAAACAAACCATCAAAACTCAATAACGATGAATGGAACATCATGAAAAAACATACTGAAATTGGGTATCGAATTGCTTTATCATCTCCAGAATTACACTCTATAGCAAATTATATTCTTACGCACCATGAACATTGGAATGGAGAAGGATACCCGCAAGGATTAAAGGGGGATGAGATTCCACTCTTATCACGTATCTTAAGTTTAGTGGATGCCTATGATGCGATGACTCAAGATCGTGTCTATCGTAAAGCGATTTCTAAAGAAGATGCGATGGTTGAGATTATTCGCAATCGTGGTATTCAATTTGATCCAGAATTAACGGATTTGTTTATTGATATCCTTAAAGAACAAACTGATTTATAGCTCATTTCAACGATGAGCTTTTTTAATCAACTTCATGAAATTTTGATATGATAGTACTAGAGGGTTTTATATGGAACAAATTATTAATGGATTTATTCATCTTAGTCCTGTTATACAAGCTTTACTCGCAACTTTATTTACTTGGTTTGTCACTGCATTAGGGGCAGCCATGGTTTTTTTCTTTAAGACGATCAACCGAGTTGTTTTAAACACCATGTTAGGATTTGCGGCAGGAGTCATGATTGCGGCATCTTTTTGGTCACTCCTAGCACCAGCGATTGAAATGGCTGAATTAAACAATATGCCTGGATGGTTACCTGCTGTTATAGGGTTCTTAGCTGGAGGTGCTTTCTTGTGGTTAGTTGACCGTTTCATGCCACATTTACATCTTGGATCCAAAGAACCAGAAGGTTCAAAATCAAGTCTACAACGTTCTGTATTACTCGTTTTAGCGATTACCCTTCACAACATTCCAGAAGGCTTAGCAGTTGGCGTTGCGTTTGCGGCTGCAGGGGCTGATTTTGCAGGTTCAACACTTTTAGGTGCAGTCGCATTAGCGATTGGGATTGGTCTTCAAAACTTCCCTGAAGGAGCAGCAGTCTCTATCCCCCTTCGAAGAGAAGGCTTATCACGCTCTAAGAGTTTCTTGTATGGTCAAGCATCAGGACTTGTCGAACCGATTGCAGGAATGTTAGGGGCATACCTTGTATTAATCATGAAACCAATTTTACCTTTCGCATTATCCTTTGCGGCTGGGGCAATGATCTATGTTGTGGTGGAAGAATTGATTCCAGAAGCACAGAATGATTCAAATACGGATTTATCGACCATTGGGCTTATGATTGGATTTGCATTGATGATGTTTCTAGATGTTGCGCTGGGGTAAACGATGAACAATAACGTAAAAACAATCGAAGAATACTTATCGCAATTTTCACCTGATGAACAAGCTGTAATACAACAATTAAGAGATAAAGCCAAAGCGTGTTTACCAAAGGGATTTGAAGAAACAATTCTTTATAACATGATTACGTATGTTGTTCCACTTGAGATCTATCCAAAAGGCTATCATGTCTCAAAAGGTACACCTTTACCTTATTTTGCGATTGCTAAACAAAAACATTTCTATGCACTTTATCATATGGGATATTATGCTAAACCTGAGATTTTTGAATCATTTTTAGCATCTTATCAAGCAAAATACGGGAAATTGGATATGGGTAAATCATGTTTAAGATTTAAGAAAGTAGAAAAAATACCCTT
>CAYWGS010000086.1:0-6310 GCA_964457525.1 uncultured Erysipelotrichaceae bacterium
AGAAAGAGGAACAAAAAAATGAAAAAACTAACAATATTATTTATTTTATTAGCATTAACATTAAGTGCATGTTCAGCTCCTGCTGAAGATGTACAAGAAGAAGTTAAACAAATCACAGTATTAACTTCACCAGATTATCCTCCATTTGAATCAATCGATGCGACAGGAAATTATGTTGGTTTCGATATTGAACTTATGGAAGCAATCGCAGAAATTATGGGTGTTGAAGTTGTTTGGAAGGAATCATCCTTTGATGGAATTATTGCTGGATTAACTGCTGGTCAAGGCGACATGGCAATTTCTGGTATGAATGTAAACGCTGAACGTTTATTATCTGTAGATTTCTCTGATATTTATAAAGATGGAGAAGCATTATATACTGCAGTCGTTCTTACTGAAAAAGGTTATACAACTATTGCGGATCTCACTGGTTTAAAGGTTGGTGTTCAAACAGGAACAATCCAAGAAGCTGCTATGTTAACACTTAAAGACAAATACAACCTTACTATTGATTCACGTGCTTCATTCTTAACAATTATTGAAGATATTAAATTAGGACGTTTAGATGCATTAGTCATCGATTATGAAAATGCGACACAATATTCAATCGCAAATCCTGAATTAGGTACATTCAAAGTTGAAGATGTTGATTTAGATCAAGATGGTGGAACTGCTGTGGCATTTCCAAAAGGATCTGAATGGACTGTTAAAGTCAATGAAGCTTTAGCTCAATTAAAAGAAAATGGAAAATTAGCTGAATTAGAAACTAAATGGTTTGGTGAGTAATTGTTGAAAAACACTGTCCTGTGTTATAATGTCCATGGAGAACATTATGGCACAGGACTTTATTAAAATTACACAAGCAGAACAACTAGGTTTTACTTCCATTAAAAAGGAAGTATTTAATTCGATCGCATATATTGCGACTCAAGAAGAGAAAAGAGCGTTATGCGAAAAGAACTCTTCTGTAACAAGCAGAATCAATGATAATCAATTATTGATTAAAATTGATGTAAAAATTCAATATGGTCAAAATGTAACGGATGTTTCAAACTCGATTCAATCGAAAGTTACGCAATCCATCGAGCAAATGACTGGGCTTGTTTGTCGAAATGTTGACGTTAATGTCATTGGTTTTGTTTTTAACGCCCAATAGGGCGTTTTTCTTTGATAATTTAGAAAGTGAGATTGACTATGAACCGTCATATGCAACGACAAAAAGCAATAGAATGCTTATATATTCATTTATTGCTTAATAAACCTTTAACCCAAATAATGGATGATTATGAATTTGATATCAGTCAAGAGGAAGGTAAGTTTGTATTACTTAATCTTGAATTTATCGAAATTAATGAAGAAGCTTTAATTGAAAAAATTAATCCATTACTTCAATCTGAGTGGGCATTTGAACGATTAGCTTATGTCGATCAAGCGATTCTATTATTAGCTGTCTGTGAACTTGAACGTAAACTTTCTGATAAAGCGATTGTTATCGATGAAGCGGTAGAACTTGCTAAACTTTATTCAGATGAAGAAGCCTATAAATATATTAATGCGGTTCTAGATAAATATGAGTAATTCAATTTGGTCAGTTAGCACTCTATTAAATACGGTTAAGTCAACTTTGGATCAAAACGTTATTTTAAAGTCGTTTTGGTTAAAAGGTGAGATATCAAATTTCACAGCGCATAGTTCTGGCCATTGGTACTTTTCTTTGAAGGATGAACAAGCACGAATTAGTTGTGTTATGTTTCAAGCATATACAAAAGAAGTAATTTTCAAACCGAAAAATGGAGATAAAGTACTTGTTAGAGGATCTATATCCGTTTATAGCCTTCAAGGACAACTTCAATGTTCGGTTTTTTCTATGCAAAATGATGGGATAGGCGATTTATTCATTCAATATGAGAATTTAAAAAAGAATTTATTCTCAGAAGGATTATTTGATGATTCAAGAAAAAAAGTACTACCTAAATTTCCTGAATCTATTGGGATAATTACAGGTAATAATACAGCTGCTTTACAAGATATTTTAAAAACGATTCAAAATCGTTGGCCGATTGTAAATTGTACTGTTTATCCTTGTTTAGTCCAAGGAGAACAGGCACCAAATTCGATCATTAAGCAATTAAAAAATGCCGATAACAAACATGATGTTTTAATATTAGCGCGTGGTGGTGGTTCTATTGAGGATCTATGGGCATTTAATGATGAAAGATTGGCACGTGTTATATTTGATTTATCGACACCAATCATAACCGGAGTCGGCCATGAAACAGATACTACGATTGTTGATTATGTTTCTGATTATAGAGCCCCAACTCCGACGGGTGCTGCACAAATCGCTACTCCAAATTTAGAAGAAATACGACGTTTAGTTAATCGAAATGAGTTTGATTTACGCCGGATCATGAATGATTCTATAAAGCAGAATCAAAAACGATTAGATTTAATCAAACAAAATAGATTTATCCAATCACCGCAAAATTTATGGCAACATCATCAGTTAGAATTGTCAATGTTAACACATAAGCTTGCATCACAGAATATTGTTTTACAAAGTAATAAAAATCGCTTAAACTCACTTAAAACAAAACTTAATCAGATTGCTTTAACACAATCCAAATTATCTTCTACTAAGCTTCAACAACTCCAAATTGAGTTAAATCATAGTATTCATGTATATAAAGAGAAACGAAACTATGAATTTAAAAATACAATTAATGTACTTAATGCCTATTCACCGCTCAATAGTTTAGCTCGTGGATATAGCATCACAAAACAAGCCGGGCATATCATTAAAACCGTTGAAGAAGTTGATTATAACCATGACTTAGAAATTCGATTGTTTGATGGAACAATCCTTACTAAACCATTAAAAAAAGGAGAATAATATGACAAAGAATTTAAATTTTGAACAAGCAATGATGCGTTTAAATGAGATTATTGAAACTTTGGAAAGAAGTGGTAGTGACTTAGAAACGTCAATTGATTTATTTGAGGAAGGATTAAACCTCGTCAAACAATGTGATAAACAGTTAAAAAACTTTGAAAATAAAGTATCCGAATTAATGGTGAAATACAACGATGAAGCAGATACTAAATAATTTCATAGAGGTTTTTAATAATCACCTAATTTCAAGCTTAGATTCTGTTTCTAATTCTTTTGTTAAAGATGCAATGCAATATGCATTATCTTCAGAAGGAAAGCGTTTAAGACCTTTTTTAGTCTACTCTGTTTCGAATCGTGATATGAATGATACAATTTTATTGGATGTTTGTACCGCAATTGAAATGGTTCATACTTATTCATTGGTTCATGATGATTTACCTGCAATGGACAATGACGATTATCGTAGAGGAAGATTAACCACTCATAAAATGTATGATGAAGCAACTGCTATTTTAGCAGGGGATGCACTATTAACTTATGCATTCTATTTAATCTCCAATCTTAATTTATGTGCAGAAGATCGAATTGAGTTAATTAAAGTTTTATCAGATGCATCAGGAGCGAATGGAATGATTCTTGGACAAGCTCTAGACATATTAAATGATGCGAATTCAAATTTAAATATTGATGAACTTTATCAACTTTATATCAATAAAACTGGTAAGTTATTTTCATCCGCACTGCAAATGGGAAATATACTTGCGAAAAAACCAATAAAACAAAATAGTTTTGAAACTATTGGACATAAAATTGGTATTGTATTTCAAATTCAAGATGATTACTTAGAAAATACGTCTACGTTTGAAGTTTTGGGTAAATCAAACCAAAGTGATATCACTAATCACAAGAATACAGTTGTATTAAGATTAGGGCTTGAAGCTTCAAAAACATTGATTAACAATTTATATGATGAGTTAAATCATGATATAATAACTCTGTCGCAAAATTATCCTAATCTAATAGGAATTGTTAATTGGATGAAAGATCGAAATAAATAATATGCTAAAAATACATGATATAGAAAACCCAGAGTTTCTAAAAGATTTAAATATTGACGAGCTAAAAACATTATCTACGGATATTCGTTCTTTTTTAATAGAAAACGTATCTAAAACAGGTGGACATTTATCGAGTAATTTAGGTGTAGTTGAACTAACTGTAGCGCTACATCGTCTTTTTGATTTTAAGGAAGATAAAATTGTTTTTGATGTAGGACATCAATCTTATGTACATAAAATTCTTACGGGTAGAGCTAAAGACTTTCCTCGATTAAGACAACTACATGGTTTATGTGGCTTTCAAAAAATGAGTGAAAGCCCTTATGATGTATGGGAAGCTGGCCATGCAGGAACAGCTTTATCTGCTGCGTTAGGTATGGCATTAACTCGTGATTTCGAACATAAAAATCATAGCGTTGTCGCTATCGTTGGAGATGGAGCAATCCCTAATGGTATGTCATTTGAAGCTTTAAACCATATTGGTGAAGCTAAATCGAATTTGATCGTTATTTTAAATGATAACAATATGTCAATTTCAAAGAATGTTGGAGCTTTATCACATACCATTGCACGTTTACGTAATAGTAAATCTTATGTAAGTGTTAAGAATGATATGAAAGAAGTTTTAAATAAAAATGTTGTTGGGGCGACTGTCCTTAAAGGAATGCGAGTTGTTAAGGATTCAATTAAACGTACAGTTGTGAAACCTTCCATTTTTACTGATATGGGACTTGAATATTTTGGACCTGTTGATGGACATAATTTTAGTGAGTTATTTAATGCATTAAGTTCTGCTAAAGAACATGAAGGGCCTGTTTTAGTGCATGTTATTACGACTAAAGGTAAAGGATTCAGCCCATCTGAAAACGATCATAATGGTCGTTGGCACGGTGTTAATCAGTTCGACCCAGATACAGGTAATAATTTAGGTGAATTGCCACTAAACCATTTATCTTGGTCTGAAATATATTCAGAAACTTTAATCCGTTTAGCTAAAAAAGATCCTAAAATTATGGTGTTAACACCTGCTATGTGTCAAGGTAGTAAATTAGAGAAATTCTTTGCGCTCTATCCAAATCGAAGTTTTGATTGTGGTATAGCGGAAGAACATGCGGCTACTTTAGCTTCTTCGATGGCTTTAAATGGCTTAAAACCATTCTTATCCATTTATTCTACTTTCTTACAAAGAGCTTATGATCAAATCAACCATGATATTGCACGTATGGAGAGTCCAGTTGTAATAGGGATTGATCGTAGCGGTTTAGTAGGGGAGGATGGTCCAACTCATCATGGTGTATTTGATGTGGGTATACTTCGACCACTTCCAAATATGATTATTGCTCAAGCTAAAGATGCTACCGAAGCTCAAAATCTTTTATATACAGCATTTTCATTAAGAAGACCATATGCAATACGTTATCCTAGAGGTAGCGCAATATACCATGAAAATGAGTCTTTGAGTTTAATTGAAACTGGAACTTGGACAGTTCTTGGTGATTTAGATAAAGCAAGTGCTATTGTTATAGCGTATGGTCCAGATGTTGATAAGATTCGAGTTAAAGCAGATTCAAATGGTATTAACATAGCTGTTGTCAATGCTCGATTCTTTAAACCTTTAGATGATAATACTTTAAGTAAGATTGTTCAATTAAATAAGCCAACAATTGTTTATGAAACAGATATGTTAAGTGGTGGATTGGGTTCTGCTATATTGGAGTGGTTAAATCAACACCATCTAAGTCTTAATATTAAAAGAATTGGTATTGAAGATCACTTTGTAACACATGGTTCTCTACCAGAATTAAGAAAATATGAAAATATTGATATTAATTCTTTATTTGAGTGTGTAAATCAGTTAATTAAATAGGGAATTCAATTATAAATTCGTATAAGGGTAATACAATGTTAAAATCACTCTATATTAAGAATTATATTTTGATTGATGAATTAAGACTCGATTTTAAATCGGGTTTTAGTGTTTTCACAGGTGAAACTGGTGCTGGTAAATCAATACTGATTGATGCGATTGGACTGCTTATGGGTGATCGTTTTAGTTCAGATCTAATTCGACATGGAAATGATAAAGCGGTATTAGAGGCAGTTTTTTATTCTGATAACAAGATGATTCATCAATTACTATTAAATTATGGAATCGAAATCGATTCCGATGAGTTGATTATTTCACGAGAATTAACACGTGATGGTCGTTCTGTTAATCGATTGAATAATCGTAGTATTGCCATTAATATACTGAAAGAGTTATCTGTGTTCTTAATTGATATCCATAGTCAGAATGATACTCAATATTTATTAAATAACAAGTATCATTTAAACCTTCTGGATGAGTATAATCCTGATT
>CAYWGS010000087.1:0-6263 GCA_964457525.1 uncultured Erysipelotrichaceae bacterium
TGATAATACTTTGACTAAAATCTCAGCAGCTTTTTCAGCGGTATCCATTAAGCCAAAGGTAATATCGAAATTAGCGCCACTACAGAATGTTCCATGATGTGCCCAAATTGCAATGTCGTGTTCTGACATTAATTTAGAAGTTTCGACCGCTATATCTCTCCCACCAGGAACCATCCAATCAACAATTCCAATACCCGAAGGAAAAACAACTGGACATTCTGTTGCCATTTCCCATAGCTCACGTGTAAATATTTTTCCATCTAAAGGTAAAACAAATGTAAGTGCAATAAGATTTGTTGTATGAGCATGATAAATTACGCGATGTGAATTGTGGGTTATTTTCTTTTTTACCTCATGATTCATCAAATGTGATGGAAGTTCAGAAGTTGGTCTACCCCCATTAACTAATCCCCAAAGAATTCGATAATTCTCACCATTCGAATCGATTTCAATTATACATATTGAGTCTTCAGGATCGATTTCAAAGTTTCTGAAGAATTTTCCTGAACCACTAACAAGAAAATATTCATTCGCAAGTAGAGTCACAGAAGTTCCGATTGATTGCCAATTGTTTGTTTGATTAAAAAAAGGTCTCGCAAGTTCTACATCTTGTTCTGTCATTCGATATGAAAGGTTTCCACCATTTCTCTCATGCCATCCTTTAGTATATCCGTCCATTCCTAGACGAATAAAACCTTGCATAAATTTTAGGTCAATTAATGTCATTTTAATCACCTTACCTTTTTAATAAAACTTCTGTTTCATATTTATCAATTTCATTAAACCATTTATAACTTGCTTCAATACCAGAGCGATTACATAGTTCTTGCCAAATATCACCAAAAGGCAACGTTTTTAATTCTTCTTGTAACATTAATAATTCTGTTAGTTTTCGATCTTTCTGAAGTTGCGCTAATTTTTGATGAGGTGTTAATAATGCGATTAATAATGCTTTTTGCATATTTCGCATTCCAATAACCCAAGCTGCAATACGATTGATACTTGCATCAAAGAAATCTAAACCAATAATGGTCTTTTCATGTCCATTTATAATAATCTCTTTAGCAATTTCCTTAATTTCATCATCCAGTATTACAACATGATCACTATCCCAACGCACCGGACGAGTCACATGTAATGCAACTTTATCAAAAAACATAAGCATACTTGAAATCTTATCGCTTACTTTTTCAGTTGGATGGAAATGTCCATTGTCTAATAGGCATAAAATATCATTTTTAGCTGCATAGTTCATATAAAACTCGTGTGAACCTAGTGTATATGATTCCATTCCTATTCGAAATACTTTAGATTCAACCGCAATATTTACCAAAGTTTTATCATATTCTATTGATAAGATTTGATCTAAGGAGTCTTTAAGTCTTGCTCTTGGGGCTAAACGGTCTGCAGGCGTATCCTTATACCCATCTGGGATCCAAATATTCATTAAAGTTGGTGTACCCAATTCTTTCGCAAAGTATTCACTGATACGAATACATCTTTTCCCGTGTTCAATCCAAAACGCTCTAATCTTCTCATCTTCACTTGATAAAGTTGCTGATTCACTTAAAGGATGTGAGAAAAAGGTTGGATTAAAATCTAATCCCAAGTCATATTTTTTCGCAAATTCAACCCATTTACTAAAATGCTTATTTTCAAGTTGATCTCTATCAACAGGTTTCCCATCAAAAATTGCATAACTCGCATGTAAATTTATTCTGTGTTTTCCAGGAATTAATTATAATGTTTTTTCAATATCAGCCATTAATTGCTCAGGGTTATTCGCTTTACCAGGATAATTTCCAGTGGTTTGTATACCACCAGATAATTCTTTATTGCTTTCAAAACCACCGACATCATCCCCTTGCCAACAATGCATGGAAATTTTAATTTCGTTTAATGTTTTTATAGCTACTTCTGTATCTATATCAAGTTTTGAGTAGATCTCTTTTGCACTTTCATATCTAGTTATATTAGTCATATTTTCTCTTTCTATTCCTTTATTTCAAAAGAATTTTTGATAATCTTTTTAGCCTCTTTTATATCTTTGATATCTTGATTTCCAATCATCTGAGCAACAATATTTCCTATCGCTGTTGATTCCACTGGTCCAACAATCACTTCTTTTTGACATATATCTCTGATCATTTCATTTAATAATTCATTCTTACACCCACCCCCTATAACATTAATAGATGTATATTTTTTATTTGTAATCTCTTCTAATTCATCAATAGCTTTTTTATAAGAGAGTGCTAAGGAATGATATACACAATAGGCAATATCGCCAACATTACCCGGAACATTTAAGTTTCTTTCACTAAAGTAATTTTGAATTTCCTTAATCATACTTACCGGTTTTAAAAAGCGTTCATCATTCACATCAAATGTTTCAAAAAAGTTTGATTTTCTCGCTTTTTCAACTAATTCTGAAAAACTAAAATAACTTTGATATTCACGAGCAACTTCTTGAATTAACCATAGACCCATTATGTTTTTTAAAAAACGAATTTTCCCATTATACCCACCTTCATTCGTAAAATTGGCTTTGAATGCTTCTTCACACGTGATAGCTTCATCTAATTCAACACCTAATAATGACCAAGTACCAGAACTGAGTATAATCTGATTATCTGTAAGTGAAGCCATATATGAACTTCCCGTATCATGCGTAGCAGGGATAATGACTTTACAATTAAAACCAATTTCCACTTCAATATCCTGGCTCAGTTCCCCTAATTGATAGCCAGGTTGAACCATTTCTTTGAATATTTTTTTTGAAATATAAATATTATTAAGTAGATCTTCATTTATATTCTCTTCTTTAACATTAAGAAGTTGGGTAGTTGACATATTGGTGTATTCATTAACCATTTTCCTTGTTAATAAATAATTAAGATAATCTGGTACCATTAAAAAATGTTTAGCTTTTTCCTTTATTTCAGTTATTTCACTATTTAACTGAAATAGTGTATTAAATGCTTGATGTTGTATTCCAGTAAGTTTATAAATTTCTTTAGAATTTATATTTAATTCTTGAAATTCTTTTGTTCTTGTATCTCGATAACACGACATATCCTTTAATACATTTTTCGACTCATCTAATAAAATATAATCCACACCCCATGTATCAATTCCAATACTCAATGGGATTTTTTCAAGTTCTTTAGCTTTCTTTAACCCTTTTTTAACTTCTTGAAATAAATGCTCGATATCCCAAAATAAATGTCCATCTATTTCGATTATCTTGTTTTCGAATCGATAGATTTCTTCGATATTAATGATTCCATTTATAAGATAACCTAAAATATGTCTTCCACTTGATGCACCAATGTCAATTGCTAAGTAATAGTTCATAGTATTTCCAATTCTCATAACCTATAATTCAAAACGATGGTGACCAGCTGAAACCACTTGACTTATTTCTCCCTGTAGGTTTATTTCAGCAGTGCAATTACTTGGAACAACGAAATCATATATTGTTTTATCCTTATCTTTTTTCCATTCAGAATTTATAAGTCCGTAAATGCTTTGATATGATGCTCTAGCAAATGTAAATGTTCCCCCTGGTTTTGGATCTAAAATAAATTTATTTTCACCAGTTACTTTAATTCCACACATCTCACTAAATAACCAATCAATTACAGCACCTTTTGAATAATGATTAAGTGAAGCTATTCCACTATGAGCAGAAGTTCCTTCCCAACTTTCCCAAATGGTTGTTGCACCATTTTTAGGCATAAACAACCAACCCGGCATTTGTTCATTTTCAATAAGTTTATACGCGTACTCGATATTAATCGATTCTAAGACATACATAATAAGAGGCGTTGAAAGAAATCCTGTACCAAGTTTCCAGTCAAAATTATCTAATGCTTTAATTAAACGATTCTTCGCAAATTCTTTTTGATCATTTTCTAATAGATTAAAGTATAGAGGTCTAACTAATTTTGCTTGTCGATCTGTATCTAATGTGAATTTTTCTGTTTTAACAAGTTCTTGATATGCAATCTTTGTTCCATCTGCAATCATTTGATATTCTTTAGCGTCAGCAAACATCTCAAGTGATTGTGCAATTTCTACCATAAGGTTCATAACATAATGCGTATATGCTGTTGAAACCTCAGGTTGTGGGGCAACAATATCTGTCCAACTCATCTTATGAACTTCTGTAGGCTCTGCCCATTCTCCATAAGCTTGTCCTTTGTTTACTAAAAATTTTTTTGAATCTTTTGATAATTTAATGTGTTTTGATAATGGACCGCTCTTACCAACTCTTGATATCATGAATTTTGCATAACGTCGCATAGATTCATAATTTGTTTGAATGATTTGATGATCACCATACATTTTCCATAGCGTATAAGGAATAATGACTCCTGCATCAGACCAACCTACAGAACCATTCAAACTCGACATATAAAAATCAACACCACCCGCTGGTGCAATCTGAGGATAGGTTCCTTTTTTATTTTGCCAATCCATTAAATCTTGAACATATTTTTTTGCGAATGGTTCAAAGTTGAAAAAATAACATGCAGATTTTGTAAAGATTTGAGCATCTCCACTCCAACCATGACGTTCACGTGTTGGACAATCTGTTGGTAATTCAGCACAATTCCCTTTACTAGACCAAATTGTGTTTTCTACGAATTTATTTAATAGTTTATTTGAACTCGTAAAAGTACCCAACACTTCTAAATCTGAATACACAGCGTGTGCTGTAAAATCATTAACTTTAAAATCTACACTTGTCTCTACTTTCATATATCTAAAGCCAAAGATTGCAAATTGAGTTTTATATATGTTTATACTATCATGACAGATATAACTTACTTCTTGTTTAGGGGTTACTTTATCTTTCTTTGATAATTGGAAGTTAGCTTGGCTAAAATTTCCATCATGATCTAACATTTCGCCAAATAATAAACGAACCTTATCACCTAATCGTGCTTTTAAACTGAAAGAAATATACCCTGCGATGTTTTGCCCAAAGTCTAATACTTTTGACCCATCTGGTGTGATGATTAACTTTCCTACAAATGATTCATGCTCGCTAACTTGTACATTATTTGAACAGGCTAATAAAGAATCATGTTGAGTAACTTTTGCGTTATTTTTATAACTCACCACTTTTCTACTATCAACAATTTCTCCATCTTTATTATCAGCAAATAGAATTGACCCATCATTACTCCATTGAAAACTTTCGTCTGTCGTAATTGTTTTAACTTCTCCACTCTTTTCGGTTATTTCAAGTTGAGCGATAAAATTGGTTTCGGTTCCATATTGATTACGTAATCCCCAAGCACCGACATTTCCTCTATACCAACCGTCTGCTAATTCAACTTCTAATACATTTCGACCTTCTATTAGAAGCGGACCGATATCATACGTCTGAACTTGAACTCTTTTTCTATAATCTGTTATTCCTGGAGCCAAAATAAAATCTCCAACTCTTTTTCCATTAATTTTAGCTACATAAAGTCCACAAGCAGTAATATAACTTCTTGCTTTTTTGACCGATTTTACTTCAAATTCTTTTTTAAAGTAATCAACAGGATATCTGTTCTTTTTATTAATTTGATAATTCCCTGTTATCCATTTTGCCTTCCAATCACTATTTTCACTTAATCCAAGTTCAAAAGTAGCTTCGTTATCTGATGAATATTCAATATTGTTTTCATCCCAAACCGAAACTATCCATTTTACAAATGTTCGACTTATTAAATTATTCCCTTCATAGTTCGCATTCATAGAAGAACTAAGTACTTTCCTACTATCCCAAATTAAAGTATGATCTTCGTTATATGCTTTAATTTGATAGGCTGTTTGCTTTATACCACCATCACAATTCCATTGTAAAAGTGGACGTTTCAAATCGATTCCAATGGGGTTTATCAAGAAATTTGTACGTAAATTAATAGCTTTCATTATTGGACCTTTCTAGCTTCTAAATCACTTAAATACTAGCGTATTTATCATCCAAATCATAAAAATACATCGCCACTAAAATGCCAATCAACAAAATTAATGGTAACCAAATACTAATTAATAAAATACCATTTAATGCACTCTCTGGTTGAGTTGCATCTGTACCAATGTAGCCTGTTGCTTCTAGAATCCAACCTAACATAGCTGCTCCTAATCCACCTGAAATTTTTCCACCAAAGCTTGAAGCTGAGTTAGTCATTCCAACAATTCTCTTGCATTTCTTTATTCACACAATCCCCAGACCGTATCCAATATACGTGCCGCACAAA